>CAZAGD010000233.1:0-30530 GCA_964484485.1 uncultured Syntrophaceae bacterium | reverse complement strand
AACGGCGGGGATAAACTTATCTTGAAAATAAAAACCCGAATAATCCTCCCTAATTTAAAGTGGAGACTTTTTTATTCCCCGCCCATGCCCATGAAAGAACCAGTGCCTCATTTTAATGAGCCTCTCTCCCTCCCGCCTGAAAGATATACGAATTTCAAAAGGAATCGACGGTCAGAATTCTATGAGATCTCAGAAAAACCACTTTTCGGTCACTCTTGCGAAAGTGGGAGTTTAGAAGTGCCTTAAAAATACTGGAATCCTGCTTTTGCAGGAATGACGTAAAAACATCCCGAGGGACTTTTTCAGAGATCTCTTTAATAAAGTCAAATTATGGGGTCGGGATAAAGAATGGTAAATATTTTTTCCTTTTTTATTCTCAATTTGACTTACCAATGATGCCATATCCGAGTAAAAAAGAGCATTATTCAACAGTTTAATAATTAGAAAACCGAGGTTCTTTGCCTATGGCTTCGGCATTATATTGAATATTCCTTGGAGAGAAGTGTAAGCTTGGGTAGGATATAAAAACTTTGAGTTGCAAACAAATTCTAACTATGGGATACTAATAAAAAATCAAGATAAGGATTAGAAAATGGGGCTCATTAGTCTATTATTCAAAAATCCAGTAGCTTTTTTTCTTTTGGTAATCCCGCTTATCTACTCCATCGTCCTGCATGAGCTGGCCCATGGCTGGGTGGCAGATAAAATGGGCGATTCCACAGCGCGCTGGTTCGGTAGGCTAAGTCTCAATCCTTTCAAGCACCTTGATCCCATAGGCACCCTGATGTTATTTATCTTTGGTTTTGGCTGGGCCAAGCCAGTGCCCGTAAATTTCCATAATCTTTATGATGAACGCAAAGGTTTGATCTTGGTCTCCGCGGCAGGTATTGTGGCCAACACTATGCTCGCCTTTATCTCCCTTCTTCTTTTACAAATTTTCAATCCCCCTCCTTTTGGAGCTTTCTCTATGTTCTTAGTTTACATGGCCCAAATAAATATCATGCTTGCCGCCTTCAACCTTATTCCCATTCCACCCCTTGATGGTTCTAAAATACTCATGGGATTCTCTTCCTCCCAATTCCGCTACTCTTTAGCCCGCTTGGAGCCCTACGGTTTCTTTATCATCATTGGCCTACTTTATTTGGGGATCCTTAATCCTCTAATCTCTTTATTCGAATGGATTATAATGGGCATCCTGCGGCTTTTCCTTCCTTAAAAAATTACCTCGAGGTAAAAATGGCTTGGTCATTCGAAGTTTTAGGTGGTGGACAGGAGATTGGGGCTAATTCCTACCTACTTAAAATGAACGGAGTTTCTCTTCTCCTCGAAGCCGGTTTGCATCCGAAAAAATTCGGTAAAGAAAGCCTTCCCGACTATGACCGCCTCGGTGAAGATTTAGAGGCTATATTTATTTCTCACGCCCATTTAGATCATGTAGGCTCTTTGCCCTTAATCCATCAGAAATATCCCGAAACCCCCATATTCGCTACTTCTCCGACTAAAGACATAGCCTTACGCATGCTGCACAACACAGTAACGGTGATGAATATATTTCGGGAAGAAAAAGGGCTCTTAGAATATCCTTTCTTTGAACATGAAGATCTACGCCCGCTCAAGGGGGGAATTATCGACCTGGAGTTTCGGGCGCCATCCCATAAACTTCCCAAAAAGCGGAAAGGAGGTTATGAAAGAGTTAGGTTAAGAGGGAATATAAGAGCACATTTTTTACCCAGTGGCCATGTTCTGGGAGCGGCGGGGATAGTAATCCGTCAAGGTAAACGGACCATTTATTATACGGGAGATATTTCATTCCAAGACCAAGCGCTCTTAGCTGGAGCAGAAATTCCCCTGGAAAATATCGAGGTACTTATTCTGGAATGTACCTATGCCAATGATCCATTTTATTATTCTCAGAATAGGCCTGAGGAAATTAATAAATTTGCCCAAGAAGTCTCCCAAATAATAAATAAAAAAGGTTGCGTACTTATACCCGCCTTTGCTTTGGGAAAAACCCAAGAACTGATGGCCATTATCTACTCCTTGATGCGGCGTGGCCGGATTCCTTCTGTCCCTCTTTTTTTGTCTGGATTGGGACGTAGCATAACCGAAATCTACCAAGAATATCGGCGGTATTTGCGCCCTCATGTTTCCATGTCGGACTTTGATCTTTTTTCAGTGTTGGAATACTCCGACGAGCTTTATCTGAAATACCTTTTGCGCGAACCCTGTATTATTGTGGCCACGAATGGCATGATGGTGGAGAATACCCCCTCAGCCAGAATCGCTCGGCTTATGGTTCAAGATGAACGTCATGGCATTTTTTTCTGCGGCTTCATTGATCCAGATACTCTTGGATACAAGCTCTTTCATGCTCAGATCGGAGATGAACTGGTCTTTCTTACCGACGGCGAACCAGTTAAGATAATTAATCCAAATATAAAACGCTTTTATCTCTCCTCCCATGCCGACCGCTATGAACTCCTCGATTTAGCACAAAAATTGGCCCCGAAAATTGTTATCTTAATCCACGGCGAGCAAGAAGGAATAGCCTTCATGAAGGAGGAGTTATCCCCAGTAAGTCAGGTATATGCAGGGGAGAGAGGGAAAATTATCCTTTTAGATTAATATTTGAACTCGCCGATGGCTTGATTTAAGTTAATTTAATCTCTTATTTTTTCCCAACTCCTAAATTTTTATAATCAGCACTTTAAATTTTTTCCAAAACTCTTTGGAGGCGTTTTAAAACTTCCTCTTTTCCCAAAATTCTCATTATTTCGTAGATCCCAGGACTCGCCGTTTTCCCCGTTAAAGCTAAGCGTACGGCTTGAGCTATGGTTACTAATTTGATATTCCTCTCCGCCGCAATGTCCCGAAAGATTTTTTCAACCAATTTTTCATCAAGCTCTGGGGAAGAGGCTAACCTTGAAGCAAGCATCTCCAAAGGCTCCCTTATCTCCAAAGTAAGAAATTTAATAGCAGCTTTTTCATCTATTTGGAAATCATCCCGGAAATAGAACTCAGCCTGGCTGGCCATCTCCTCCAAAGTTTTAGACCTTTCTTGCAGCGTCTTAACCACTTCTATTAACCATTCTTGGGAACGGGGTTGCCAGCCCTTCTTCTCTATAAACGGAATTATTAATTCGGCCAAGGTGGCGGGGTTTTCTTGGCGGATATATAGCCCGTTGAGCCAGAGGAGTTTCTCCGCATTAAAGACAGCAGGCGATTTACCTATATTCTCCAAAGAGAATTTTTCAATCAGCTCTGTTAGAGTAAAAACTTCTTGATCTCCATACGACCAGCCTAAACGGACAAGATAATTTACCAGGGCCTGGGGTAGGTACCCCATTTCTCTATAGGCTAAAACTGAGGTAGCCCCATGCCTCTTGGAAAGGCGCGTTTTATCTGCGCCTAAGATCATAGGTACATGCGCAAATTGGGGAAGAGGATAACCCAGGGCTTCATAAAGAAGAATTTGCCGCGGTGTGTTATTAACGTGATCATCGCCACGGATGACATGGGTAATACCCATAGTGGCATCATCTACTACGGCACTAAAATTGTAAGTAGGCCAGCCATCGCTGCGTAAAATAATCAAATCATCCAGCTCGGCGTTTTCAAATTCAATAGGTCCTTTAATTAGATCTTTTAAAACCGTTACGCCTTGTTTAGGAGATTTAAAGCGGATGGCTGGTTTTCTCCCCGGAATTGGAGATTTTAGCTCACGGCAATGACCATCATATCTGGGCTGCCGTTTTTCTTTTAGCGCTTGTTTTCTTTTTTCTTCCAGCTCTTCTGGAGTACAATAACAAAAATAGGCTTTGCCTTCTCGTAACAGTCTTTCGGCATGCTCTAGGTATAAGGGCAAGCGATCCGTCTGATAAATAGGCCCCTCATCCCAATCCAAACCCAGCCAAGTAAGGCTCTCCAGGATGGCCGTAATAGATTCTTTGGTGGACCGCACTTGGTCGGTATCCTCGATGCGTAAAATAAATTTCCCATTTTGGTTGCGGGCATAGAGCCAATTAAAAATAGCTGTCCGTGCTCCGCCTATATGAAGATATCCTGTAGGGCTGGGAGCAAAACGTAAAACAACTTTACCCATTTTCCCCTCCATTTTTTATATTAGGCTATAGCTTCTTTCTTGGTCAAGGGTAAATCCTTTGACCGTGGATTAGTTTTTAAATTCCAGCTTAATTCAGCCGGGAGGGAGAGAGGCTCATTAAAATGAGGCACATATTCTTCCATAGGCAAGGGCGGGTAGATAAACATCCATTTTAAAAGAAGGAAGCTATTATTTATTAATCGCAGCAATTAAATATTTACAGTTATCACTCTTATCTTCCTCCATGCTCTGGCTTTGTGGGCTTGCCCCAATGAAATTGTATCGTAATTGCCCATAAGAAATGAAACCCAATGCGGCCAGGGACAAGCCCTTGCCCTACATTTGAGGTTTTTTAATTTCTCGTAGGGCAAGCCCTTGGGGCTTGCCGAACCCCGCATTAAGATGTCGTTTATTTTATGCTCCCATTAATAAGTAAGTCTATCTGGTGTAGACAAGTATGTCCCCTCCGTTCTTTGTGGAGAGAAGGTGGGGAAGAGAGCTATGATCATTTCCCAGCCGATTTTAATTTCGCCTCTCTCCCCCGCCTGAAATAGGTACGAATTTCAAAAGTGATCGACGGTCTAAAAAGATTAGCCTTGATTTATCTCTGGCGAATAAGATAATTTAGGAAAAAATTGTTCGTGATCCAGATTTTTATCTGGAAATTCCTAAAGTGGAGGAAAAAAATGATTCGCCGGATTGATCACATTTCTATTGGGGTTTGGAACTTAGATAAAGCCAGAAAATTCTTTATCGATGGTTTGGGAGGACGAGAGCTTTTTTGTGCTCCGGTTCCTGAGCAAAAATACCGCTGGACCACTATAGAGCTGGGTACTTCTTGCTTTATTGAACTCATCGATCCCTTAGAAAAGGAAGGTTTTTTATATCGGTTTTTGGAAAAGAGAGGCGAGGGACCTCATCATATTACCGTGCAAGTAGATGATATTAATCAAACCTATCGAACTCTGGAAGAGAAAGGAATTCCCACTTTCGGGCTGGGTGAACCCTTCCCGGGATGGAAAGAAATGTATATCCATCCTAAAAATGCCTTTGGGACACTCATCCAATTTGCGGAATTTAACCCTTTAGATTGGATTGAAAAAGGATATATTCCTGCTGCTTATAAAGAATTTGCTCCTAAGGAGGCCAAAGCTCCAGAGGAAATTAAAGTTTTAAAAGTGGAAACTGAGGAAGAATTTGAAATTGAAATTCGCCAAGGTGAGGATGTAATTCGTTTAAACCGCAGACAATTAACTAATTTAAAGAAATCTTTACAAGAATTGGGGGGCGATTAATTCTTTCATCCTCTGCTATGGATTTCCGGTGAGGTAAATCTGCCTTATTTCTAAAAATTAAAATGAGGAAAGAATGAATATGGACTTGCAACCTAAATTTGATCTTCTTTTTAATCCTAAATCTATTGCCCTAATCGGGGCTTCTAATAATGTAGAAAAATGGGGGGCGATTGTTTTTTTAAATATCCTTCTGGGCGGCTATCAAGGGAAGCTCTTTCCAGTAAATAACCGCGAAGAATTTGTTTTGGGCCATAAAGCCTACCCTCGGGTAAGCCAAATTCCCCAAGAAGTAGACTTAGCTATAATTGCTATTCCCGCTCAAGCTACAAAGGAAGCCATCATAGATTGTCTGCAAAAAGGGGTGCGCATGGCCATTGTTATTACCTCTGATTTTAGCGAGACTGGTGCCGAAGGGGCTCGCTTGGAAAGAGAGCTTACGGAAATGGCCCGATCAGGGGGAATGAGGTTAGTCGGGCCAAATACGATGGGCATTTTCAGTGCCTCGGCCAGTCTTACGGCCCTGATGCCCCCGGTAAGGCCCAAGAAGGGAAAGGTTTCCTTAGTCTCTCAAAGTGGCAACATCGGCACGCAGATGTTAGGGTGGGGAGAGAAATTTGCCGTCGGTTTCAATAAATATGTTAGCAGCGGCAATGAAGGTGACTTACGGGCGGAAGACTATTTGGCTTATCTGGGAGATGATCCCGAAACGAAAGTCATTTTGTTTTATTTAGAAGGTTTAGACGATGGAAGAAGGTTCTTCGAGGAGGCTAAAAAAATTACTCCCCAAAAGCCGATAGTTGCTTTCAAGGGCGGCCGGACTTCTGCAGGCGCTAGGGCAGCTAAATCACATAGCGGGGCCCTGGCCGGAAGCAAAGAAATTTACGAAGCGGCTTTCCGCCAAGCTGGTATTTTATGGGCATCCACCACCGAAGAAATGTTGGAATGGGCAGCTGCCTTTTCTTCCCTTCCCCTCCCCCAAGGCCCCCGGGTAGGAATCTTAACCAGAGGAGGAGGATGGGGAGTTATTACTGCTGATGCTTGTCAGGAAATTAGCCTGGAAGTTCCTCCCTTAGATGAACCGTTGATAAATCACTTGAATAAATTTCTACCAAACTATTGGAGCCGAGGAAATCCCGTAGATATGGTCGCCACAATAGGCACCCCAGCTTACCTTGACTGTCTGGAGGCTTTAATTTCCTGGTCTAAAATCGATTCAGTAATTTCCTTAAGTGGTGATGCTGGACCTTTAGCCATGATGTTACCAGATCTCAAAAAGAGGGCTGAAGGTATTTTTCCGCCTGAATGGGTGGATAAAGTCCTCCAAAAAGTCTCGGCAAGTAGAACATTAATATATGAACATACCATTGCCCTTATGGAAAAATATAGAAAACCGATTTTCGCGGTAGGAACTAATTTAATAAAGAAAAAAGGGGTCGATCAAGAAGAGAACCTTTTGGTTCAGTTCCGCACTCCAGAACGAGCGGTAAGGGCAGCTGGAGCCCTTTACCAGTATGCGCGCTTCCGTCAAGCTATTAATGGCGGAAAATAAAATGCTCACTCTGGCCAAAAGCTTTGGCCGCTGAAAATAATGGATAAATTAATGATTCTTTAAAAAAAGGAGGACGAAAAAATGAGACTTAAAGACAAAGTAGCTATTGTCACTGGCTCAGGCCGAGGAATTGGCGAAGGCATAGCTCTTCGTTTTGCCGAAGAGGGAGCTAAGATTGTAGTGAATGATATAAATGAAGCAGATGCCTTAAGAACCGTGGAAAAAATCAAAAACATGGGCGGGCAAGCGGTAGCTGTTATCGGTAGCGTAGCCTCGCGGGAGATAGCCCAAAAGATGGTGGATACCGCAGTGAGTGAATTTGGCACAGTAGACATTTTAGTAAACAATGCAGGGATCATTCGTGATGCCATGCTCCACAAAATGACTGACGAACAATGGGATCAAGTAATCGAAGTTAATTTAAAAGGGGTCTTTCTCTGCACGCAATGCGCTGCCCGGGTAATGAGAGAAAAAGGGTATGGAAAAATTATAAACATTTCCTCCACCAGCTGGCGTGGAAATCCCGGGCAGTTAAATTACTCCGCCACCAAAGCCGGAGTAATCGGCATGACCAAGACCGCCGCTAAAGAATTAGCGCCCAAAGGGATTAATGTCAACGTCATCGCCCCAGGGATGATCTGGACAGATATGATCAAATCCATGCCCCCCGCGATCATAGAAAAGATGGAAAAGGGGTTGCCTTTTATCGTCCCCCTAAACCGGAAAGGTACTCCTCAAGATGTGGCTAACCTGGCTCTCTTTTTGGCTTCTGATGAAAGCTCTTTTATTACTGGTCAATTAATTCACTGTGATGGCGGGATGATTATGTAATTTAACCACCCATTGGCAAAGATAGGCCAAAGTCTTAATCGCTTCCTCCAAACTGGCAAATACGGGAAAGCCTTTGGCCGAAAACTCTTTTTTGAGGAACAAATTATAATAGCGCTCTTCTTTATCTTCCAGAAAAGGGTCCAGGGAAACGGAGATGAATACTGTTTTCTTTGCCTTTTCCCTGGCCCAAGCACAGCCTGCCACCATCAGGGGAATTAAAACTTTCATGTGCTTTTCTACTTCTTGACCCAAAGCTCGCCGCAAATACCGGAATTGATCAAAATGAAGAATAAGGGAACTAATATTTGGGTCACTAGCCACAATTTTTATAATCTCCCCTATATTCCCCTGAGCAGATAAGCTATAGAAGATAGGCCAGGCATCAAGAGGATTGGCTATACTTGTTCCGGCTAAAGGCACGAATTGCCGCAATGCTTTCATCGTCTCCGGGGAGAATTTAGGGATATCCAAGCCCAGCCGTAAAGCAAAATCCGTTTGGATTACGCTAAACCCACCAGAATTGGTAATAATGGAGAAAGCTGGAGCAGAAGGAAGGAAAGAATGATCCCATGCCACAAGAACATTTAGCATTTCTTTAAAATTTTCCACTTCCAAAACCCCAGCTTGCTTGAACAAGGCTTGCCAGATTTCTGGAGTCCCCCCTAACGAACCTGTATGAGAAACGGCTACCCTTATCCCCGGCGAAGTCACTCCTCCCTTAATGGCCACTACTGGCTTTCGACGCGCGACTTGCCCTAAGGTCTTCTTCAAACGAGCGGGATTTCTGGTTCCTTCGATGTACAAAGCGATTATCTCCGTCTGCGCATCATCTGCAAAATACTCCAAAAAATCGGGGGCATCTAAATCCAGTCCATTGCCATAGCTGACTACTTTGCTAAAGCGAAGGTTATGGGTAAAAGCCAAATATAATAAAGACTCTGCCACACTACCACTTTGGGCAATAACCCCGATACGTCCTGCGGTAGACGGTGCTTCAGGAATAATAGCTAAACCCGACTGGGGGCAATAAACACCGAAGCAATTTGGTCCAATGATCCGGATTTTGCCCGCAGCCATCTCTTGCACCTTTTTTTCCAAGGCCATCCTTTCCCCCATACCTGTTTCGCTGAAACCGGAAGAATAAATTTGGGCGACCTTTACCCCTTTTTGGATGCATTCTTCGAGAACTTGGGGGACTATTAACGCTGGGATAACCAGAATGGCATAATCAATAGGTTCTTTAATTGCTAAAATGTTTGGGTAACATGTCTGGCCGCGAATTTCTCTATAATTAGGGTTTACCAGAAATAATTTTTCTTTAATTTTAGTACTCATCTGAGCGAGGGTCGCTATATCGTGGGGCGAAGCGCCAATTATGGCTACTCCTCGCGGGAAAAAAGTATAATCAGACCATCTTTTCTCTTCCATAAATAATATCCTCTCTCTTAAAAATAATATTTCCCCCTGGCTAAATTTTATCATGGGGGCAAGGGAATAAAAATTCAATTAGCCGGCTTGTGGGCTTTGTAAAGACAAAGAGAGCCGACGAAAGTATTATAATTTCTAACCTCCCTTATTTCTACAAAACCCGCTTCTTGAAGATAGGAGCTTAATAAGCCGCGCACATTATCGCCAGTGGTTTGGAAACCATCCAAAATTTGAATTAGCAAAAAAGTCAGGCGCATCAGCCAATTTGACGGTCTTCCCCAATCAGCAAGATGCAATCCTCCACCCGGTTTTAATACCCGCCAAATTTCCCTTAAAGTTCGCCATTTATTCTCCCTGGTTAAATGGTGAAATAAAAAACTGGAGAAGACATGATTAAATGTGGCTTCTGCATAAGGTAATTCATAAGCCAAGGCGCAATGCCAGTATAATTCCCTTTTTGCTTGCGTAGCCTTTACTTTAGCCATTTTTAAAATTTTTTTATCCCCGTCACAGCCAATTATAATAGCTTGCGGGCTTGTTTCTTTAAGGATTAAACTTAGCGTTCCCGTACCGCAGCCGAGATCCAAGATCTTTTGGCCGGGTTGTATTTCTGCCTGGAGTCTTAGAGCTTTCTTAAAGGTAAACTCTTTAGTAGCCACCCTTACTAAGGGGTCATATAAAAAAGTTAGCCACTCATAATGGAGAGCATAAATATATTTGCTTCTTTGGGAAGGCATTTCTTACTCATATCTGGTTTTGATCAAGCAAATCTTAGCAAATTTTTCGCTTTCAAAAAACTCTTGCTCTTTTCAGGAGGCAATTTATATGATATATATCATTTGTTTACAATCAAATGGATTTATATACTTCCCTAAGCTTGGAAAGATGGAGGTTAGAAATAGAAATGGCCAAAAAAGAACTCCATTTAGGTATAGATGTAGGATCAGTTAGTGCTAATACCATTCTTATTGATGAAGATAAAAATGTAATCGAAGAGTATTATACCCGCACCAAAGGGCAACCCTTGGAAACTGTTCTGGGAGTTTTAGAAGAAATCCTTGCGCGCATACCCGCCGCCCAAATTAAGAGCGTCTCGGTAACCGGCACAGCGGGGAAATTAATTGCTGAACTTTTAGAAGCGGAGTTTATAAACGAAATAATAGCCCAAAGTAAATCCACAACATATTTTTATCCCCAAGTAAGAACCATAATTGAGATGGGTGGCGAGGACTCCAAGCTTATTCTGGTAGAAGCAGATCCCCAAAATGGTCAGTATAAGATATTGGATTTTTCCATGAACACTATATGTGCCGCCGGAACCGGTTCCTTTTTGGACCAACAAGCTCACCGATTAAACTTAACCATAGAGGAATTCGGAAATTTGGCCTTGAAATCAAAGCATCCTCCGCGCATCGCCGGCCGCTGCAGTGTTTTCGCCAAAACAGATATGATCCACCTCCAGCAAGGAGCGACGCCGGATTACGATATTGTGGCGGGGCTTTGTTATGCTTTGGCCCGCAATTTTAAATCGAATATAGGTAAAGGGAAGAATTTCCTCCCCCCCATATCTTTCCAAGGGGGAGTAGCCGCCAATGCAGGGATGCGTAAAGCTTTTTTTGATGTTTTAGAGTTGAAAGAGGGGGAATTCATCGTCCCCAAGCATTTCGCCTCTATGGGCGCAATTGGGGCCGCTTTGATAACCGTGGAAAATCCAGAAAAATGGAAAGGATTTAAAGGCCTGGAACGTCTTAAAGAATATGTAAGTCGCCCGGTTGTCCCTGACGTGGCTCTGGAACCCCTTTTCCTTTCGGAAAGACACCGCCAGCAAAGCACTTGGCAACCCTTAAGAGAAGTTCCTGGAAACCAAAAGATTCCTGCTTATTTAGGTATTGATGTTGGTTCAATTTCTACTAATGTGGTGGTCTTAGATGAAAATAAAAGAGTACTTTCCAAACGGTATCTGATGACTGCTGGCCGACCTATCGAGGCTATCCGCCAAGGTCTCAAAGAAGTGGGCGAAGAAGTTGGCCATTTAGTAGAGATAAAAGGAGTGTGTACTACAGGGTCGGGGCGTTATCTCACGGGTGACTTTGTGGGAGCTGATATTATCCGGAATGAGATTACTGCTCAGGCCACGGCCGCTGCGCATATTGATCCTAACGTGGATACTATTTTTGAGATCGGTGGCCAAGATTCTAAGTACATATCTCTCCACCGCGGAGCGATCGTTGATTTTGAAATGAATAAAGTTTGCGCCGCGGGCACAGGTTCTTTCTTAGAAGAACAAGCGGAAAAGTTGGGACTCTCGATTAAAGAAGAATTTGCCAATATGGCTCTCAGTTCATCATCACCAGTCTCTTTAGGTGAACGTTGCACAGTTTTTATGGAGTCAGACTTAGTTCACCATCAGCAAAAAGGGGCGAAGCGAGAAGACTTGGTGGCCGGTTTGGCTTATTCAATTGTCCTGAACTATTTAAATAAAGTGGTGGGCGATAAGCGCATTGGCCATAACATCTTCTTCCAAGGGGGAACAGCCTTTAATAAAGCCGTGGTCGCCGCTTTTGAAAAAGTAACGGGCAAGAAAATTACTGTTCCCGAACATAATGAGGTGACTGGGGCAATTGGGTGTGCCATTTTAGCTATGGAAGAAAATAAATCGGGCAAAACCAATTTTAAAGGCTGGGATCTGAGCACCCGGCCTTATGAGCTGACTTCCTTTGAATGCCACGAATGCCCAAACCACTGTGAAATTCGCAAAGTGACTGTCCAAGGGGAGAAACCCCTTTTCTATGGAAGCCGCTGCGAAAAATACGATATTGATCGCACCCGTCCCCGCCGCAGTGACCTTCCGGATCTTTTTAACGAGCGGGAAGCAGCTTTAATGGCCAGTTATGGAGAAGAGAAAGAAGTACCCGCCGATGCGCCGACCATTGGTCTTCCTCGTATTCTTTATTCCCTTGAACTAATGCCCTTCTGGAAGGCTTTCTTTACTTCCTTAGGTTTTCGTTTAGTCTTTTCTGAAAAGACCAATAAAAGACTGATCCACAAAGGAGTGGAAAAAGTTGTGGCGGAAACTTGTTTTCCCATCAAAGTTGCCCATGGCCATCTCTTAGACTTAATCGACAAAGGCGTAGATACTATCTTCTTACCGAGCATAATTAATATGCCTTTAAGCCACCCCTCCTTAGATCGCTCCTTTGTCTGTCCTTATGCGCAGGCTTTTCCTTATGCGGTTAAATCAGCCATCGACTTTAAATCCTACGGTGTGCGGGTTTTTTCTCCCATAGTCCATTTTGCTTGGGAGAAAAAGAACTTAGAGCAAGAACTAATCAAAATGGGCCGAGAGTTGGGTAAAGATGCTGATCAGGTTAAAGAAGCCATCGCTAAGGCCCAAGCAGCGCAAGCTAATTTTTACGCTTTTTTGAAGCGCCGAGGGAAAGAAATTCTGAACCAGCTGAAGCCGAACGAGAAAGCTATGGTGATTGTCAGCCGGCCATATAATGGCTGCGATTCCGGCATAAACCTTGGTATTCCTCAGAAACTGCGCGATCTGGGTGTCTTAGCTATTCCTATGGATTTCCTACCTTTAGACGAAGTGAATTTAGTCGATGAATGGCGAGATATGTATTGGAAATATGGCCAAAAGATTTACAGCGCTGCCCATATCGTCCGTGATGATCCCCGTCTTTACGCCATCTATATTACTAACTTTGCCTGCGGACCGGATTCTTTTATCCTCCATTTCTTTAAAGAAAAAATGCGCGGTAAACCCTACTTGCAAATAGAGATTGACGAACATAGCGCTGATGTCGGCGCTATTACCAGGCTGGAGGCTTTTTTAGATAGCTTAAAGAACTTCCGGGAAGACCGTTTGCGGGAAGAACGAAAGCCAAAGACGATCGTGCTGACCAAAGATGCCAATCACCGCAAAGTTTATATTCCCTATATGGCTGAACAGGCTTATGCCTTAGTGGGCGCCTTTCAGGCCTGCGGAATTGATGCTGAAGTAACTCCTGAGTCAAATCAAGAAACCCTTTATTGGGGAAGAAAATACACCTCCGGGAAAGAATGCTATCCCTGCATCCTCACCACCGGCGATATGGTGCGCTTAGTAAAAAGCCCGGGGTTTGACCGAAATAAAGTGGCCTTTTTTATGCCTTCGGGAAACGGGCCTTGCCGCTTTGGCCAATATCATCGGCTCCACCGCCTAATCTTAGATGACTTAGGTTACCCGGACGTACCCATATATTCCCCTACCCAAGACGAACATCTTTATCGGGATTTAGGGATGGTGGGTAAAAACTTTACCCGTTTAGCTTGGCAGGGAATGGTAGCTATAGATCTTCTGGATAAAAAACTCAGAGAAACCCGTCCCTATGAGGTTAACCAGGGAGAGTCGGACCAAGTATTCAAATACTATCGCCAAAAAGTGTATGAAATAATTAGGGACAGTGGCGACAATCCTCAGCAAAGTTTATACGAGTTAACGGAAATATTACGAGCAGCAAGAAAAAGATTTGAACAAATTAAAGTAATCAACCCGGGCTCCAAACCTCGCATAGGCATTGTAGGAGAAATCTATATTCGCTCCAACGCCTTTAGTAATGAATTCATTGTGCGGGAGTTGGAAAAACTGGGAGCAGAAGTTTGGCTACCACCCATTTCCGAGTGGTTTCTCTATTTAAATTACACTTCCCGCAGATACAGCCTGCGCAACAAAAGGTTTGCTAACTTCTGGCGTACCTATATCACCGAATTAGTGCAAAAACGGGACGAACATAAGTTGGCCCATATTTTCGATGGAAGTTTAGTCAATCACCCCGAACCCCCTATATCGAAGACTTTACAGGCCGCCAAACCCTATTTAGATGACTCTTTTGAAGGTGAAGCAGTTCTTTCCGTGGGCAAATGCGCAGACTATATTAAAAAAGGAGTCTCTGGACTAGTCAATGTCATGCCTTTTACTTGCATGCCGGGAACTATTGTCGGAGCAGTAATGAAGCGCTACCGCGAAGACCATAATAACATACCTTTCCTCAATATGGCTTATGATGGACAAGAAGAAACAAACACTCTGACACGTTTAGAAGCTTTTATGCACCAGGCCCGGCAATACCAACGTCAGTATTTGTCTAAATCTTAATGAAATTTGTTTTGGGTTTATTGATCTTTTTTAATCCATCCGTTCCATTTGGCGAAACGAAGCGATAAATTATGGTTTGGCGCAAGGCCAGGACTATTTTATTATTAATCTGTTCTTTTTTCCCTTTTCTTTCCTCATCCATTTTGGCGACGGAAGATCCCAGTTTAGTAGCTGCCCGGAAGCGGATGGTGGAAAGGGATCTCAAAGGACGGGACATTAAGGATCCTAAAGTGTTGGAGGTCATGGGACGCATCCCGCGCCATCTCTTCGTTGATCCGTCTCTGCGCAACCAAGCCTATGCTGACCATCCCTTGCCCATCGGCGAAGGCCAAACCATCTCTCAACCATATATCGTTGCCTTAATGACTCAAGCCTTACAAATTAAGCCTGGAGAAAGAGTTTTAGAGATTGGTACTGGTTCCGGTTATCAGGCAGCCGTCCTGGCCGAATTAACAGACCAAGTATACACCATTGAAATTCGCGAAACTTTGGCTAAAAAGGCCGCTGAACGGCTAAAAAAACTGGGGTATGATAAAGTCCAAGTGAAATACGGAGACGGTTATTTCGGCTGGGAAGAAGCAGCTCCTTTTGCGGCAATTATCGTCACGTGTGCCGCCAACCATATCCCACCCCCGCTACTCAAACAGCTAAAAGAAGGAGGGCGCTTGGTCATTCCTTTGGGAAGTACTACTTATTTTCAAACCTTAACTTTAGTCACCAAGCAAAGTGGTAAACCTGAAGTGCAACATCTCTTAGGCGTCTCTTTTGTGCCCATGATCGGAGAAGCCTTAAAAAAATGATTCCCCCCTTTAACCATGATGAGGCAGCTCTCCGCCGCTCTATCTTCCTTACTCATTTAACTGCCAGTTTTTTCTGGGCCGCCGTCTATATTTATCTTCCCATTCTTTCGCCTTATATCCAAATGATCAGCGGTTCATTTAAAAGCGTGGGCTTGGTTATAGGAGCATATGGGCTGGCCCAATTGCTTTGGCGTATTCCCTTTGGAATTTGGTCTGATCGTTGGCAAAAAAGAAAGCTTTTTGTTCTTTATGGATTTTTATTCGACGCCTTGGCTGCGGTGGGCTTACTCTTTTCTGTAAATACGGCTATGCTCTTTCTCTCTGTATTTGCCGCTGGTATTGCGGCCAGTATGTGGGTTCCTTTTACTGTTCTTTTCGCCAGCTATTTTCCGGCGGAAAAATTGGCCTATTCTATGAGTTTGATTCTTTTTTCTACGCGCGTCTCCCAAATCGCCGCCAACTATGTGGGCGGGCTGGTAGCCGAAGCTTGGGATTGGTCAGGTCCATTTTATTTGGGAATTGGGCTGGCCGCCATTGGTTTTTTATTGGCCAATGCTTTAACTGAACCTCCTCCTAAGAAGATTTCTTCCTCTTCTTTAAAACAACTTTTAAGCGTGGGAAAAAATTCTATACTCATCCTCTCCTCCTTATCCTGTATAATCCTGCAGTTTACGGTTTTCTCCGCCCCTATAGGTTTTACTCCTCTCTATGCCCAACAAATAGGGGCTTCTAAAGGGCAGTTAGGTATGCTTCTCTTCTCTTACCAGCTCCCTAACACCTTGGCTACGCTTTTGTCGGGAACCTATTTGCCCATCTATTTTTCTCAACCGCTGCTTATTCTCAGCGGATTCCTCTTCATTGCTGGCTCATTAATTTTCCTTCCTCTTACAAGCCAGCTAAAAATCCTTTATGGAGTGCAAGCCTTGAACGGCTTCGGAGTAGGATTGGCTTTCCCCCTTTTGATGACTTTAGCCTTAAGAGCAGTCTCTCCTGAGCAACGAGCGACAGCGATGGGATTCTTTCAATCCCTTTATGCCTTGGGCATGACGGCTGGCCCAATAATTTCGGGTATTATCGCTCAGGAGTTAGGGCTAAATAATGTTTTTCTGATTAACGGTCTTTTGGCTTTTGGGGCTGGTTTTTTCTTTTTTAAAAAAATTAAACCCCTTCTTCCTCAAAATCATGATGCAAGAAAAACGGTTACAGATGGAAAAAATCCTTAAAGAATTTGGCGGTTCTTTTGCCCAACAGCTGAATATCGATCTTTCTTCTTTAAGAGAGCAAGAATTATTTAAATGGTTCTTGGCCGCCATCTTATACGGTGCTCCCATTCCGGAAAAAATTGCCTCGAAAACATTTCCAATTTTTGCCCAAAGAAAAATCGATTCTCCAGCAAAATTATTAAATATAGGATGGGAAGGTATAGTCTCCCTTTTGGATGAAGGCGGCTATGTGCGCTATGATTTTAAAACGGCCACAAAACTTTTGGAGATGGCCCAGAGGCTGCAAGAGAATTATGGTGGTAAATTACAGAAAATATATGCTGAGGCTAAAAACAGCCGGGATTTAGAGAAACGTCTGCAGTCTCTGGCCAGGGGTATAGGGCCCTTAACCATAAATATTTTTTTAAGGGAATTGCGCGGGATATGGAAAAAAGCCGATCCTTTACCCAGCGATCTTTGTGTGGCTGCGGCCAGATATTTACGCTTTATTCCTCAAAATTTAAGATCTCCTCAAAAAATTCTCGCCGCCTTAAAAAGTCTTTGGCAGAAGTGCCCAATCCCTGGTTACAATTTCGTTGATTTTGAAGCGGCGTTAGTTCGTTTTGGACTACATATGAGAAGAAGGGGCGTTAAGAATTTTAAAATCGGGATTAATTAGATCTCTTATTAATGGGAGCATAAAATAAACGACATCTTAATGCCGGGTTCTGCAAGCCCCAAGGGCTTGCCCTACGAGAAATTAAAAAACCTCAAATGTAGGGCAAGGGCTTGTCCCTGGCCGCATTGGGTTTCATTTCTTATGGGCAATTACGATACAATTTCATTGGGGCAAGCCGATAAAGCCAGAGCATGAAGGAAGATAAGAGTGATAACTGTAAATATTTAATTGCTCCGATTAATAATTTTACTTACCTTAAAAATTTCATCAATTCCTGGAGAGGCCGGGTATTGATTACATCTTTAGCTTCAATCCATCCCCGCCGCGCCGTGAAGACACCAAATTTCATTAACTCCATTTGCTCCGTACTATGAGCATCGGTAGAGATAGCTAACTTAGCCCCCATTTCTTTAGCCATTTGAGCATCAATATCTCGGAGATCAAGCCGATCTGGATAAGCATTTATCTCTAAGATAACGCCGTAATCAATGGCGGCTTGAATAACTTCTTTTAAGTTGATTTTATACGGTTCTCGTTCCAGGATTAACCTGCCCGTGGGATGAGCAAGAATATTCACGTGGGGATTCTTAATAGCTTTGATAATTCGCCGCGTCATCTCCTCTTCGCTCATATTGAAGCGGGAATGAACGGAAGCCAAGACTACTTCACCTTCTTTAAGGATATCATCGGCAAGATCAAGACTTCCATCGGCTAATATATCCACCTCCACCCCTTTCAGGATACGTAAATTGGAAAGGTGGGAGTTGATTTTCTCAATTTCTTTAAACTGCTGAGCTAAACCTTTTTCATCCAACCCACCAGCTACCCGGACAGCCTTAGAATGATCCGTTATAGCTATGTAGTCGTATCTTAATTCTTTAGCTTTGTTAGCCATCTCCGCGATGGTATTCTTTCCATCAGTGGCCTTAGTGTGCATCTGCAAGTCGCCCCGGATATCCGCTAATTCAATGAGCTGGGGTAATTTACCTTTTTCCGCGGCCTGAATTTCCCCCCGATCTTCACGCAATTCCGGCGGGATAAAAGGAAGCCCCACTGCTTTAAAAACCTCTTCTTCCTCTTTCCCTCCTAATCTCTTTTCATCTTTAGCGCGGAATATCCCATATTCACTTATCTTCAACCCGCGCTCTCTGGCCCGTTCTCTTATGGCTACATTGTGCGCTTTAGACCCAGTAAAATAATGCAGGGCCGCTCCGTAGCTTTCTTCCGGAAGCACCCGGACATCCACCTGCAGTCCACATTTTAAGCGCACACTGGATTTCGTTTCTCCATGGGAGATAATCTCCGCTACTTCCTCGTACTTGGTAAAACGGTCCATGACCCCACTATCCGGGCGGCAGATGACTAATATATCTAAATCTCCTATCGTCTCCTTACACCGTCGAAAACTACCGGCCGCATCCAGCCTTTTCACTCCGGGAACCTTGCTTAAATAATCCAATAAAGCTTGGGCATACATGAACCCCACAGAAAGTTTGAACCGCCCCACCCCCGCTCGATAGTTTTCAATGGCTTTTAATACCTTTTCTTCTGTTTTTAGGCCCATACCCGGAAGGCTTCTGAGTTTTCCGGCCTGGGCCGCTTTTTCTAAACGGTCTATTGAATCCACTCCTAATTCATCATATAAGACTTTGACTTTCTTAGGCCCCAAGCCCTCTAATTTTAAAAGTTCTGTTAAACCAGGGGGAACTTTGGCTCTTAATTCTTCCTGAAAATGACATTTTCCTGTAGCCAGGATTTCTTCGATCTTCTCCCGAATTGATTTACCGATTCCTGGAATCTCTTCCAGATTTTTGCCCGCAGCCACTAAAGACTGCAAACTCTGGCTTAAATCTGCAATAGTGCGGGCCGCATTACGATAGGAGCGCACCCGGAAAGGGTTTTCCCCTTGGATGTCCAAGATATCCGCAATTTCGGTGAAAATATCAGCGATTGTTTTATTTTCCATCTTAAATTAAATCAAACCAGCTTGTTCTAATCCCTGCAAAACTCTATCAGCAAAAATTTGACACGGGGCCTCGCCATTAGGGCGACATTGAAATTTTTCCTCTTCTTTACACCAAATGCAGCATTGACAATTACCTGGATTAAGGGCCTGCATAAGCCAAGCAATTTCTTCCTCATTAAACTTTTCCATTTCTACTCTCCTCTCCCCCCTTTTCATCGGGAGTGTTGGTAATCTCAGGGGAGGGCCTGAAGCCTTGGCGCGAGGGAGACGAGGGGATATCCAGGCCCTGAGCGCTCCTAATGACAAAAGGATATGGGGACCCACTCCCATCTAAAAAGGGGATACACTGCATATTAAAAATAGAATATATCATTAAAATTGTCAAATTCCGCCTAAATTGACCATTTACCTTTTTTTAATTTTCTGTTCAGCATAACCTCTATGGGAAGAAAAGAGGCCCACCCTGTCTTAAAGACTGTATCACAATGGGGAGAAAGAGCCAGAGGCAGGCCGGAGGCAGGCCAGAGGCAGGCATGAATGAAGAAGCATCGGCGGGAAAAGAAGTTGTTCAAAATTGACCAACGATTTTCCGCCAAGGGCAGGCGGATATTTGAACTGAGCAATATGATTATGCTTCTAAATCCGCCCGTACCTTTGGAAGAGCCACTGCCTCATGATTCTGAATGAATGCCTGCCTCTGGCCTGCCTCCGGCCTGCCTCTGGCCCCTTCACCAAATGTTTGCTATTTATTAATTATGACCCAGTCTCTTAGGGGGAAAAGAAAATTAAGAGTGCTGTCAATCTATTTGCTAATTGGGTTTTTAATGCTATATTTATAAAAAATTCTTCTTAAATTCAGGAGGTAAAAATGGCTATCGAGGGTGGGTATCTGAAAAAAATTCTGCGCATTGATTTGAGCACGGGAAAAATCAGGATAGAAGATTTAGCGGAGGACTTCATTGAAAAGTACGTAGGCGGTACAGGGTTCGGTGCCCGTTTCCTTTTTGATGAAGTGCCCCCAGGAATAGAATGGCATGATCCCCAAAATCGCCTCTGCTTCTTTTCGGGACCCTTAGGAGGAACTCGTATCTCCGGCACAGGAACTTTCTCTGTAGTCACTAAAGGGCCCATGACTAATTTAGCTGGCTGCTCGCAAGCCAATGGCCTTTTTGGCGCTTATCTTAAATTAGCGGGTTTGGATGGTTTTATCGTCCAAGGAGCCTCACCTTCTTGGGTTTACATTTTTATTCATGATGGCCAGGCTGAAATTAGGGATGCCCGCCATTTACAAGGCAAAGGAACGTTTGCCACAGAAGAAATCTTGCGGAAAGAATTGGGGTTAGGGTTCCGGGGTAGTGTACAAGCCATCGGTCCAGCAGGGGAAAATTTAGTACGTTTTGCCATGATCTCTGGAGACGGAGGACACGTAGTGGCTCATAACGGAATGGGCGCCGTAATGGGGTCCAAGCGGCTTAAGGCCATTGTGGTGGAACGCGGAAGGGGACAGATTCCCGTAAAAGACAGGTCTGCTGTAGAACGACTCACCCGGGAATTACACGAAGATGCCAAAACTAAAGGTTCTAAGCGTATTTATGAATACGGGACTGGAGGAGGATTCTCAGCCGCTGCTCTGGGAGGCTGGCTGCCAGTAAAGAATTATACTACTGGCCTCTTTCCCGAACATGAAAAGTTCGACGGTCAATACTTACGTACCCACTTTAAAATGAAAGATAATCCCTGTTGGGCATGTCAATTAAAACATTGCAAGCTATGTGAGGTAACCGAAGGTCCGTACAAAGGATTCAAAGGCGAAGAGCCAGAGTATGAAGGATTGGCTACCTGGGGCCCTGTTATTGGTAACACTGATCCGGGAGCAACGGTAATGTTGAACTGGTTCAACGACCAGATGGGCATGGATTTGAATGAAGCTGGGTGGACGATCGCCTGGGCTATGGAATGTTATGAGAAGGGAATTTTCAGTAAGCAAGATTTGGATGGGCTTGACCTGCGCTGGGGAAATGTGGAGGCCGTAAAAAGTATCTTAGAAAAAATTGCTCATCGCCAAGGGATCGGTAATCTTTTAGCCGAAGGAGTCAAAAGGGCCGCGGAAAAAGTCGGGGGCGAGGCTGTGAATTGGGGAGTTTATACCCTTACTGGAGCAGCTCCCCGGAGCCACGACCATCGCGGGCGTCTTTGCGAGATGTTAGATACCTGCGTCTCTAATACAAGTACTATTGAGGCTACGCGCGGAGGGGTCTTCCCCGAACGGATGGGATATCCTCCGGTATTTGATAAGTTTTCTCCCTGGGAAGTACCGGTAATCAATGCCAAGGAAAACGGATGGCTCCAATTTGTCGACTCTTTAGGCATCTGCGCTTTTTGCTGTCCTAATCGAGAATTAACGGTGCAATGTACCAATGCCGTGACCGGATGGGAACTTGACCTCAAAGAGGCTACCCATATAGGGCGACGAATCGTTAATCTTTTGCGCGTGTTCAATATCCGCCATGGACTTAAACCAGAGATGGAAAGGCCCTCCTTCCGTTACAGTGAAACCCCTAAAGATGGTCCGGTGAAAGGAAGAGTTATTCAGCCTTATTTCGATTTCATGGTGCGTCTCTACCGTGAACTTATGGGTTGGGACCCCGAGACAGGGAGGCCACTTCCGCAGACATTAAAATCCTTAGGTCTCGAAGAGCTGATTGAAAAATTTTAAGCCAAATAAAAAAATTGGTATTCTCCAAAGAAAGGAAACCTTCTTCTGATTCCAAAGGTCAAATTAGAATTTTGGATGGGTGATCGGCTCGGGTTCAATCAACCCGGGCCGATTGTTGTTGAGGAAAGAATTCAAGAAGGAGAGTCTCTTCGTTCTTTAATGACCCGCTTAGCCGATAAGTTCCCTCATTTTTCTGAGTCTTTATTTGATCCCCAAACCCAGAGTTTATCAAGCGAAGTTAGTATTTTGTTAAATAATCACGTAAATCTTCCCCAAGGAATGGATACACCTTTAAGGGATGGCGACCGAATTCTCTTCTTACCCATTTTAGCTGGAGGCTGAAATAGCTTCCTTTTTTAATCCAGTATCTTAGATTTTAAATCCCGGTTGCCTTTCAATTTCAGAAAAGAGACCGCGTAATGTCTTAGAAGGGGAGAAATTTCGCTTAAAGTTTTATCTTAAACCAAAGTGCGCTCATCGCGAATATCGAAGAGATGCATATTTACTAAATTTGGCTTAAGGCAAAGACTCACATGAGGCTTGGCTTTAGTATTTGGCTCAGCCCGGGCGATCAGGGAATGATCTCCAGCCTTTACGTCCAAGAAAACTTCACTTCCTAAAGGCTCCATGACTTCCACCACTACTTCAATTGTTTCTCCTGAGATGGGGCAGGGCACTTCCGGTAAATCCTCAGGACGGATGCCAAAAATTATCCTCTTTTCTGGATAATCTTTCAATTTATATGCTTTGTCTTCGGGAATCCTTATTTTAATTCCTTTGGTCGCGAAAAAAGTATAACCACCTTCGGAGACCAATTCTCCCTCCACAAAATTCATGGCAGGACTACCGATGAAGCCGGCCACGAATTTATTGGCCGGATGAAAATAGAGCTCCAAAGGAGCACCTACTTGCTGTTTTACCCCATCTTTCATAACCACAATCCGATCACCCATGGTCATGGCTTCCACTTGGTCATGAGTTACATAAATGATCGTGGTTTGCAATCTCTCGTGCAGTTTCTTTAATTCAACCCGCATTTGAACTCGCAATTTGGCATCCAAGTTAGAAAGAGGTTCATCAAAGAGGAACACTTTAGGCTTACGCACGATGGCTCTACCCACAGCCACCCGCTGGCGTTGCCCACCGGAGAGGGCTTTGGGTTTCCGGTCTAAAAGTTCACTAATATTTAATATCTCCGCTGCTTCTTTGACGCGTCGTTCAATTTCCTCTTTAGGAAATTTCCGCAACGTAAGGCCAAAGGCCATGTTTTGGTAGACGGTCATGTGCGGATAGAGCGCATAATTCTGGAAAACCATGGCAATGTCGCGGTCTTTGGGGGGGAGATGATTAACTACTTTATCGTCAATATAAATGTTGCCCGAGGTTATTTCTTCCAATCCCGCCACCATGCGTAAAGTAGTAGTTTTGCCGCAGCCACTCGGCCCGACCAAGACCACAAATTCTTTATCTGGAATCTCTAAATCAAGATCGACTACGGCTTTTACTTCCCCAAAATGCTTATTAAGTTTCTCCATTACTACTTTAGCCATTGTGCTCACTCCTTCAAAGCGCCGGTCATCCCGGCTACATAATGTTCGACAAAAAATGAATATACTAAAGCTACAGGGACCGAAGCCAAAAGGGCGCCCGTCATCAAGGGGCCCCAATGGTAGACATCTCCCCGAACTAACTCGGTAATTAAACCAACCGGTACTGTTTTATGAGTGGTGGTGGAGATAAAGACCAGCGCATAAAGAAATTCGTTCCAAGACAAGGTAAAAGCAAAAATGGCTGCCGATAAAATTCCCGGAAGAGCCAAGGGGATAACAATACGCCAAAAGACCCGAAAGCGACTGGCGCCATCGATCATGGCGCACTCTTCCATCTCTTTAGGAATGGATTTAAAGTAACCCATCAGTAACCAAGTGCAAAAAGGAATAAGAAAAGTTGGATAAACGAGGACTAAAGACCAGAGACTATCCCATAGTTTTAACTCAAATATAATTGTGGCTAAGGGAATGAAAAGAATTGTCGGGGGGACTAAATAACTAAAGAAAATAGATATGCCGATAGTGCCCGAGGTCTTAAAGCGTAAACGCTGGATGGCATAAGCCGCTAAGAGACTCGCCACTAAAGAAAGAAGAGTGGCCAAGATCGCCACAAAAAAAGTATTCAACATCCACCGGTTAAAAAGGGTTTCTTTGAAGAGCATGATCACATTAGCTAAGGTAGGTTTATGAATGTAAAAAGGATTTAATTTCAGATCATATAATTCGGCATCGGACTTGAAAGCCGTATTAAACATCCAATAAAAAGGAAAAAGGAGGACGAATAGAAAAATAAAGAGGGGCAAATAAAATTTTACTAACCGTTCAAAAAACCTCTCGCTCAAGGCTAATCCTCTCTCTTTAAATATTTATAAGTAATCAGCACACAGATCACCAAGACAGGCAAAATAAAAACTGAAATAGCCGCTCCCTCGCCAAACTGTCCCCCTATAATTGCCCGCTGGAAAGAAAGAGTTCCATAAAGGTGAGTGGCATTTGCTGGGCCCCCTTTAGTAATTACCCAGATGAGCTGGAAATCAGCAAAAGTCCAGATAGTAGAAAAAGTGGTTACCACGGCTAATAAAGGAGTAATTAAGGGTAGAGTAACATGCCGAAATCTATGCCACCCGCCAGCACCATCAATGGAAGCTGCTTCATAAAGGGTAGGATTAATTGTTTGCAATCCGGCTAATAAGCCAATGGTAAAAAATGGAATTCCTCGCCAAACATTAGCCACAATCAAAGCAATCCGGGCGTTTGTTGGATCACCCAGGTAATCAATTTTATGAGAAATCAAACCCATCTTCATGAGCACCCAGGTAATGCCACTAAAGGTAGTATCATAAAGCCACCAGAAACAAATAGCACTTAACACTGTCGGGATAATCCACGGCAGCAAGACAATAGCTCGCACAAATCCTTTAGCCCTAAAATCTCGGTTTAAAACAATGGCTAAGGCAAATCCCAGGATCAACTTGAAAAGAACAGCCGCACCTGTATATAAAAAAGTGAAATAGGTAACCTTCCAGAAAAGTTTATCTTGGAGAAGGCTAATATAATTAGCCAAGCCGATAAATTCGCCCTTACGCCCGATTACGGTATTTGTAAAACCCATCCAAATACCGAGGAGGAGCGGATAAGCCAAAAAGACTAAAAGTAAGATTACTGCTGGGGCTACAAAAGCTACTCCTAAGATAGTTTTATCTTCGAGGAGGCTAGTCCACTGTCTCTTGCGAACCAGCCTCCTTTCCGAAATCAGAGCAATATTTTCTGCTTTCCCCATTGTTCAGTGGCCGTTATTTAGGCTTTCTTTGCTGGGGGCTTGGGAGCTGGCGCCTTATAGAATCTGGCAGCTCGATCCTGAGCAGCTGCTGCCGCTGCTTTTGGCGACTTGCCCCCTACGCAAACATCATTAAACATATCCACAACTACATATTCGGCCATAGTTGCTGCCGAAGCCGCCCCTATGGGCCCAGCATAACCATTCCAAAGCATGCGCGATAAAGTATCGCGAAATGGGGTATGTTTGGGATCGGCTGTCCACACGGGGAGATTTTTATAATGTTTTAGACTAGGAGTTACATATCCGCGCATGGCTTCGATCCACGGGCCATACTGAGGTTCCTCAAACATGAATTGCAGATAATGTTTAGCGGCCTGTTGGAATTTACAATGTTTAAATATAAAAGCTTCGTTAAATAAATGCAGCTCCGTTGGCTTGCCAACTGGCCCGATAGGCATATTGGCATGATCCATGTCGTTAGCAATATCCGGGAACTTTTCTTTTGCGGCATAATAAATGCTAATACCATTCCCAGTGAGTGAAATTTCTCCAGCCAAAAAGGCCTTATTATTGTGCGGATCTAACCAAGAAGCGACTCCAGGAATCATAGTTTCGTACAATTCCTTAGCGGCTTCCAAGGCGTCCCAAGTCTCTTGCTTGTTCAGACAAAGAGTCACGCCGTCACTCTCTACCACTTTACCACCGAATGACCAAAGCCACCAATGCCAGGTATTGTTACCATCGCCCACCGCTTTTCCCAAGGCGTGGCCAGTGGGGTGACCTTTGGCTTTCAGAGCTTTGGAAAGTTTGATGAATTCTGGAATCTTGTCCGGAAATTTTTCAAAGCCAGCTTCCTTCATCCAGCTTATCCGGTAGTTCATGCACATGGAAGGGGCGCCGATGGGCAGGCAAATCCATCTTTTGGTTCTGGGATGTATGCCATATTTGAAGCAAACAGGTTCCCATCCCCCATACTTCTTGTCCAAATAAGTGGCTAAGTCGGTTACATCCACTAACTTATCTGGATAAAGATGGGGGTCGTCATGCCATCCCAAAATGATGTCATGTCCAGCACCCACTGAAGCAGTCATGGCTGCCTTAGACCGGACATCTTCCCAAGAGATATATTCGGTGATAACTTTACATCCAGTTAATTCTTCCCACTTCTTAGTGTTTTTGTCCCAATACTCCTGGTCGCTCTTCACGAATACTGACCAACGTAATACGCGGAGCACAGCTCCTTTTTCTGGCTTATACTCCAATACGGGTGGGGCAGCTGGTTTTGGTTTTTCCTTCTGCGCCAGCGCTTCCAGAGGAGTTCCTGCCATCCCTGCGACCGCCGCTCCGGCTAAGCCGACTTTTATAAAATCTCGGCGGCTCAGTCCTTCTTGTCCTTGTTCTAAAATTTTCTTCTCATCCATATTTTTACCTCCCTTTTTTATCTATTGGAGAAACCTCCAATAGTTATAAACAAGACAGGTACTTCCTCTCTATTTGCGCCAGAATTGGTTTTGCATCCATATTTAAGCATTTTTCAAAAATCATAGCAAGAGAAAAATTTCTTAGCGTTATGAGGATATAGCTTTCTCTTTCTGCCGCGCCAACTTGATCGCCAGTTTGATGGCTTCGATCATGGACTCCGGGTTAGCTCTCCCTTTTCCAGCTTTGCCAAAGGCCACTCCATGATCAACAGAAGTTCGAATAATAGGCAAACCCAAGGTCATGTTAATGCCAGACATTTTCTCCCATTCTTGGCTTCCAGGCTTCATCGAAAAACCCACAAGTTTTACCGGAATATGCCCTTGGTCGTGATACATAGCCACTACCGCATCATACTGCTTCCCTTTCAATTTAGTAAAAACAGTATCTGGCGGAACAGGGCCTTCTACTTGCCAACCTTCTTTTTGGGCAGCCTCTATTGCTGGTTTAATCTCTTTTATTTCTTCATCGCCGAAGAGTCCATCCTCGCCAGAATGAGGATTCAAACCAGCCACTCCTATTCGGGGATTTTTTATACCCAATTGTTTTAGGAATTCATAGGTCAGACGAATGACCGCAAAAACCCTTTTCTTTTTTATGCGGGCGCAGGCTTCCTTTAAAGAAGAATGGGTAGTCACATGTACCACCCGAAAGGGACCATGGGCCAGCATCATGGCGTAATCTTTTGTCCCCGTCAAATGGGCCAAAATTTCAGTGTGGCCAGCAAAATGATAACCTGCTTTATTAATGGCTTCTTTATGAATAGGAGCGGTGACGATACCCCCTATTTTTCCGGCCATCGCCAGATGCACTGCTTTTTCTATATACTCTACGGCTGCCTTACCTGGCATAGGATCAACTTTACCGTGTTTAAGTTTCTTTAAATTTATATTTTTTAGGTCAAGCACATAAATATTTTTATTGTTTTCCGGCAATCGCTCAAGATCTGTCTCCTTTATGGCTTTAACCTGCAATTTGCTCCGGGCAATAGAAAGGGCTTGTTTCATTGTTTGGGCATCACCAATCACTACTAAATTAGCTTGCCGCGTTAATTCTTTCTTTTCTAAAGCTTTGACTATAATCTCTGGGCCGATTCCGGCGGCATCACCCATGGTTATGCCTATGATCGGCTTATGGTTCTTGCTCATTTTTCCTCCTTAAAAATTTGATTATCTGCCACAGAGCATCCTCTTGACCAAAACCGCCTGCTTTAG
Source organism: uncultured Syntrophaceae bacterium (assembly GCA_964484485.1). Taxonomy (GTDB): domain Bacteria; phylum Desulfobacterota; class SM23-61; order SM23-61; family SM23-61; genus CAZAGD01. Next base: position 2,796 of record CAZAGD010000233.1, on the reverse strand, counting down.
TTACTAACCGAAGTCCTTGATTAGGCCCATCAAGTAAGAGGCTAAAAGGGATACCTGGTAAGACCTCTTCTTCAATACTAAGAAGGGAAGCTGAAAGATGGGCGCAGACCCCCATGGCTAAATCCCCACCGGTAAGAATTAGTCCTCCTAATTTAATCTCCCCTAAGAGGAGCGCTACTACTTGCCCCAAAAAAATGGGAATTATTTTTTCTTTCCCTGGTAAGTGCTCTTGAAAAGTAGTCGTTAAAATAGCCCCCCCATCTCTATGCAGAGCTTCTTTAACTTTCTGAGATAGAAATATTTGCTCTGCTTTAAACCACTTTTTTGGTGTAGATCGCCGTAAATCAGGTTCAATTAAGGAGATTTTAAAAATTTCTTGCGCTTTTTTTAACTGTCTGGCCGTCATGGGGTTTCTGCTGGCCGAGACAATTAACAAAGGTCCTTTAGAAAAAATATATTTCTTTCTCTTTTTTTCTCTTTTTATATCCAGCAGAGAAGCTATTTCTTGAGCTAAACCTACAGAGCCACAAGGCAAAACATCTTCGGAAATTAATTGCCAGGCGGAAGCGATAATTTTTAAATCATCCTGCTCCTTAGCATCTACTACTAAGATTTGTTCTTTCTTCTGCGTAATGGCCTCGGCTAAAGAGCGGGAAGACTTCCTTACTTGTTTTAAAGTAATGAGCCCAATGGGAAGGCCGGTTTCTTTATGGAGTAATTGGGGTAAACGCGAAGAATTTAAAGGATGGAAAGGGTCTCGAGCATAAGGAGTCTTCAATAAAGGAACTCCATGCACATAAAGAACCCCTCTTTCTACTTGGCGGCCTTGGCTGGGAATAGAGGGAATTACCATGGCTTTGGGTATCTTCTTGGCTCTAAGAATTGCCAAGGCTTCTCGTCCTACATTGCCGCGCATGGTAGAATCAATTTTTTTGTATAAAAATTTTGCTTTTAGGCCTTGGGCAACTCGATAAACTTTTTGATAAGCTATCTTTCCGGACAAATTTCGGCTATTAGTATTTATGACCAAAACTTCGGCGGGCTGATCAATTATTTTTGCCTGCAGCGGCACGAGGGTAGTAAAACCTTTTTTCCGGAAGGGCAGCCCCGTATCTAAGGAACCCGTTAAATCATCGGCTATGATGGCAAAGGCAAGCAAAGAAAACACCTCGCTTTTTTATAACCTAACAAAAACCCCTTTTTTTATCAATAGTCTTTATAGCTGACCATCTACCACTTCCAAATTTACCTCTCTCCCTCCCGCCTGTTCCCTGCTGGCGAGAAATATTAAAACTATTAGACAGTCAGAGGCAAACTACCTTGACAGGTCGAGGGTAATTAATTAATATGAGGGTACTTTATATTTTTTTAGATTTAAAAGAGGTCCCCATGAAATATAAAGATCCTTTTAATTTCAGTTTTTATCTGCCCACAAAAATAATTTTTGGGGAAGGCGCGCTTAAAGAAATAACCAAAGAAATGGATAGATTAAATATGCGCCGAGCTTTAGTGGTTACCGATAAGACTCTCCGCGATTCCCCAATGGTCAAAGATCTGATAAATCATTTGGGCGAAAGAATGGCTGAGCTTTATGCGGAAGCAATACCCGACTCTTCCATCCCTATTGTTAATAAGGGAGCAGAAATATTCACGGAAATAGGCGCTGATGGTTTGATCTCCTTGGGTGGCGGCTCGACCATGGACACCGCTAAAGCAATGGGCATCTTGGCCAGCAAAAAGAAGAAAGACGTGCGCGAGTTCTTGGGATTTTATAAAGTAGGGCAGCCAATTGTGCCCCATATCGCCATTCCCACTACTTCGGGCACAGGCAGCGAAGTGACCATGTTTACGACTATTAAAGATCACGAATCTCGAGTTAAGATTCTTACGGCTGACCCTTATTTAATCCCTCCTGTGGCCATCCTTGATCCTTTGCTTACTGTCGGTCTACCTCCGGAAATGACTGCCGCCACTGGTATGGATGCCCTATCTCATGCTGTAGAAAGTATTCATGCCCGCGCTTATGAACCCATAGCCGATGGGTTGGCGTGTCATGCTATTCGGCTTATAAATCAATATCTCCCGCGCTGTGTGGAAAAAGGTGACGATCTGGAAGCCCGCGGGATGCAAGCCATCGCTTCTACCATGGCCGCTATGGCTTTCCAAAATGCTCTCGTTGGCTGTGCCCATGCTATGGCCCATGCTTTAGGGGGCTTGTATGGACTTCACCACGGTTTGGCCAATGCCATCCTTCTTCCTTTTGGCATGCGTTTTAATATGCCGGTGAGCGCTCCCCGCTATCGTTTAGTTTGTGATGCATTTGGCTTGGACATCCGGGGCCAAAGCGATCAAGAAGTTGGAGAATTAGCCGTAAAGACAGTGGCAGAATTTACCCGTCGTCTTGGTCTTCCGCAGCGCCTCTCGGAGGTCAACATTCCTAAAGAAAACTTAGAAGAAGTGGCTAAATTGGCTGTAGGCGACCCAGCTATGCGCTCCAATATTCGCAAAGTAACAAATCCGCAGGAGATTTTGCCTGTTTTGCTCTCTGCTTGGTAAATAAATTATGATGGAAATTGACAAAAGGGCATATTTAAGGAACCTGCCCGCGGTACACGAGCTTCTCCAGCATCCCCGCCTCCAGGGATACCTTAAAACTTTTTCTAAAGATTTAATCGTGGAAGCTATTCGCTTAATCTTAAACCAAAAGCGGGAGGAAATCCTCCAAAGTGCTCATCCTCCGCAAATTGCTCCAGAAGATTTAATTGCCCTAATTGAAAAAGAAATAAGGAGAACTGC
>CAZAGD010000232.1:0-42528 GCA_964484485.1 uncultured Syntrophaceae bacterium | reverse complement strand
GTGGAAAAATTATTGGAAGAAGCGACGCAAGAGATGGAGACTTTGGCCAATCAGTTAGCCGATCCGCAAATATACCGACGTGGTCAAAACATTCCTCAGCTGCTTAAAGCCCACCTGGAAGCGAAAAAGAAAGTAGAATTTTATACGGCGGAATGGGAAAAGTTAGCTCAACAACTTGAAGAAATAGAACAGGATCGGAAAAATACTAAATTGGGAGTATAAAGTTAAATAAAGGAGGAAGATGATGACTGATTTATTCAATCTGCAAGGCAAAGTAGCTATCGTCACGGGTGGTAATGGCGGAATAGGTTTGGGAATTGCCCGGGGCTTAGCCAGTGCTGGAAGCAACATAGTAATCGGCGCCCGCAACCAGGCGAAAACGGAAGAGGCAGTTAAATCTTTATCCAAAGAATTTAAAGTAGAAGTTCTAGGCCTCCAGGCCGACGTCAAAGCGGAGGATCAAGTTCAATCAATGGTAGAAAAGACGGTTGAAAAGTTTGGGCGAATTGACATTTTGGTGAACAACGCGGGAATCAATATTCGTAAGTTTCCCCAGGAATATACGGTCCAAGAATGGGATGAAGTTATAACGGTAAATTTACGGAGTGCCTTTTTATGTGCGAAGGCTGTTTATCCGGCGATGAAAAAGGGTGGCGGGGGAAAGATAATTAACATTGGCTCGATGACTTCCCTTATGGGTGGAGCTAAACTTGCTCCTTATGGAGCAAGTAAAGGAGGGATAGTCCAGTTAACCCGCAGTTTAGCTGTAGCCTGGGGTCCGGATAATATTCAAGTGAACGCTATTTTGCCAGGTTGGATAAATACGGAACTTACCATAAAAGCGCGCCAACAACTGCCTGGCTTAGAAGAAAATGTGGTGGCTCGGACTCCTATGGGGCGCTGGGGTAACCCCGCAGACTTGGTGGGCGCGGCCATTTTCTTGGCCAGCAAAGCTTCTGATTTTGTGACGGGAGTAGCCCTGCCAGTGGATGGGGGATTTTCCATCATGATCATCTGAGCGAAAAGGCCATTTCCATGAAAGAAATACTGCAAAAGATTTTTTATCCGACTAGTCTAGCGGTTATCGGCGTTTCGAGTGCGCCTGATAATATGGGGCGGGGAATTATTTTTAATCTAACCGAGTTTGGTTATCAAGGGATCATTTATCAAGTTGGCCATAAGGGAGGAGTTTTCGCCGGAAGGAGAATTTACCAATCTGTCCTGGATGTCCCAGACCAGATTGATCTGGCCGTCATTTTAACTCCGGCCCAAACTATCCCTAATATCTTAGAGGAGTGCGGGCAGAAAGGAATTCGCCAAGCCATCATCGAATCTGCGGGCTTTAGAGAATATGGGGAAGAAGGCCGCAAAATTGAGGAAGAAATTCTGCGGGTGGCGGCCAAATGGCAGATACGCTTTGTGGGCCCTAATTGCATTGGCATTATTAACATGGAAAATGGTCTTTGTACCCCTTTCCCTCCCTTGCGTCGCATTGTGCGTCCAGGAGATATTTCTATGGTTTCCCAAAGTGGAGGGGTGGGTATTTCGGTCCTTAATCTTATGGCTAACGAAGGTCTGGGATTAAATAAATTTGTCTCTGCTGGAAATATGTTGGATATTCGAACTGAAGAGTTTTTGGAATATTTCATTGCTGATCCGGGAACGAAATATATTCTTCTTTATTTAGAAGGAGTTCAGGATGGGCGCAAGCTTATGGAGCTGGCCCAACAATCAAACAAGCCGATCATTGCTTTTAAAGCCAATATCGGCCAACTTAGCAAATCTATTGCTTCTTCCCACACCGCCTCCTTATCCAGTAATGATCGGGTAGTAGATGCGGCCTTCCGTCAATGCGGGATTATCCGAGTCCATGATGCTACTACTTTGGGAAATGATTTGAAGATTCTCCGCCTGCCTCCCATGCGCGGGAAGAACTTAGCCATCATATCACGATCCGGAGGACATGCCGTAATTGCCGCTGATGCCTGCGAAATGTCCGGCTTCCGTTTAGCCCCTTTTCCAGAAGAGTTTCTTAGAGAAATCGAAAAGCATTTTCGAGCTTCGGTCATTAAACTGACTAACCCTCTTGATTTGGGTGATCTTTTCGATTTGGAGATTTATTTAAAGATTATTGATCAAACTTTGGCGCAAAAGGAAGTGGACGGCATTGTTTTTTTGCACACGTATAATGCGGCCATGGAGGGTCAAAAATCCCGCGAGCTATTTTCCCAGATTATTGAACTATCTCAGAGATATAACAAACCAGTAGCCCTTTATGTATCTACTGAAGACCAAGAGGTCAATTACTTAAAACGTAATCTAAATTATCCTGTTTTTACCCAAATTGTGGAGACCGTACGGGCTTTGGGGATAAATTATCGGTATTATATGGAAAAGGAGCAGCGGTCCCCAAAAGAGGTAATGCCAATTTTCTCCGTCAACAAGGACTTAGTGACGGCGTTGCTAAAGAAAGCCCGGCAAGAGAATAGAGATTTATTTCTTCATGAAACCGCTGAAGTATTGAAAGCCTATGGTATTCCGATGGTACGTGGGATCCCAGCTTCTAATGAAGAAGAGGCTATTAATGCCGCCCGCCAAATAGGTTTTCCTCTGGCTATGAAAGTAATCTCTAAGGAAATCTTGCATAAATCTGATGTGGGAGGAGTCCAACTAAATTTGCGGAGCGAAGAGGGATTAAAAGGGGCTTATCAAGAGATGCTTAATCGCTTACAACAAGCCTTCCCAGGCGCCAAGATTGAGGGAGTGCTACTCCAGCCTATGGTAACTGGCGGGAGAGAGCTAATTGTTGGAGGAAGACAAGATGAGCAGTTCGGTCCAGTTGTTATAGTAGGCTGGGGAGGCATATTTGTAGAGATTTTTGAAGAAATCTCAGTGCGCGTGGCGCCTCTTTCCCGAAGGCAGGCCAAAGAAATGATTGAAGAATTAAGAGGAATAGCCATTTTAAAAGGGAGGCGCGGAACGAAGCCAGCCGATATATGTGCGGTAGAGGAGGTTCTTCTTCGTATTTCTCAATTGCTGAATGACTTCTCGGAAATTCAGGAAATAGATATTAATCCCTTACGAGTTTTTGCCGAGGGAGAAGGGTGCCTGGCCTTGGATGGACGGATTATTTTAAAAAAATGAAGGAAGGGGTAGAGGGGAAAGTAAACTTGAAATTTTAGAATTATCCATTAACATAATAAAAAATTAACCTTAGTAAATAAAAACGACTTTAAAAAGGGAGTCAACTTCGGTTGGCTTTATTAAAGAAATAAGGAGAAAGAGAAATGGGGATAAAAATTACAGATACTACCTTGCGAGACGCTCATCAATCATTAATAGCAACGCGGATGCGTACGGCTGACATGATTCCTATAGCGCAGGAGTTAGATGGAATAGGATTTAATTCTCTAGAATGCTGGGGAGGAGCTACTTTTGATGTCTGCCTCCGTTTTTTAAATGAAGATCCCTGGGAGCGCTTGCGCACTTTAAAAGCCCATATAGTTAAAACCCCTTTGCAAATGCTTCTGCGGGGACAGAATTTGGTGGGTTATCGTCATTATGCTGATGACGTGGTAGAAGAATTTGTTCGCTTAGCGGTTAAAAACGGTATTGCTATTTTTCGTATTTTTGATGCGCTAAATGATGTACGCAATTTAATTACTGCCATACGGGCCGCCCAAAAATATAAAGCCCACGTGCAAGGAACTATATCTTACACCGTCAGTCCGATCCACACTATTGAAAGTTTTGTGCAAATGGGCAAAGAACTGGAGGATTTAGGGTGTGATTCCGTATGTATTAAAGATATGGCAGGATTAATTACTCCCCAAGCAGCTTTCAATTTAATCAAGGCGTTAAAAAAAGTCCTCAAAATTCCAATTAATTTACACAGTCATTGTACGAGTGGCATTGCTCCTCTAAGTTACCTGGCGGCTGTTCAGGCAGGTGTGGATATTTTGGATACAGCCTTGGGGCCATTTAGTGGTGGTACTTCTCAGCCGCCTACGGAGTCTATCGTAGCTGCTTTTCGAGGAACAGAATTTGATACCGCTCTGGCTCTGGAAGATATTATAAAAGTAAGTGATTATTTTTCTCAGATCCGCGAGAAATACCAGTCTTTATTGGACCCCATCGCCCAAAGGCCTGACGTTGGTGTTTTTTTACACCAGATTCCGGGAGGTATGATTTCTAACCTTATTTCCCAACTAAAAGAGCAAAATAAATTGGAAAAATACCCAGAAGTTTTAAAAGAAGTTCCTCGAGTAAGAGAAGAATTAGGCTTCCCACCATTGGTTACACCTACCTCTCAGATAGTTGGCACCCAAGCGGTGCTCAACGTTCTCGGCGGGGAAAGATATAAAATAGTAGCTAAGGAAACCAAGGCCTATTGCCTTGGGCATTATGGAAAGAGTCCTGCTCCTATTGACGACCAGATTAGAAAAAAGATAATTGGTAAAGAAAAGCCCATAGAAGGACGACCCGCGGATTACCTCCAGCCCCAGTTATCCGAATTAAAAAAAGAGGCCCAAGAAATGGGTATTCTGCGCCAAGAAGAGGACTTAATTACCTTTGCCTTATATCCTAACGTGGCCCCTAAATTTCTGCGGGGGGAATTAGCGGAAAACAGGGAGCGATTATGAAAGAAGCAGAGATTGATTTTGCTAAAGGTCAAGGCTTGATTCCCGTTATTATCCAGGATTGGCAGACCGGGGAAGTACTTATGTTAGCTTATATGAATGCCGCCAGCTGGCAAAAAACGCAAGAATTGGGCCAAGCATGCTTTTGGTCCAGGTCACGGCAGAAGATCTGGCGAAAAGGAGAAACCTCCGGGCATGTGCAGATAATCAAAGAAGTGTATATCGATTGTGACAATGACACTCTCCTCTTAAAAGTCGAGCAAGTGGGGGGAGCTGCTTGCCATACCGGCTACCGTTCTTGTTTTTACCGCAAAATTATTGATGGCCAAGTGGAAATAGAGGGCGAAAAAATTTTTGACCCGAAGGAGGTTTACGGTGAATAGAGTTCTAAAATTTGGTATTCCCAAAGGCAGCTTGGAGAAAGCGACCATAGATCTTTTCCAAAAGGCGGGGTGGATGATCAAGGTCAGTACCCGAAATTATTTCCCTTCCATCGATGATCCGCAGCTTTCCTGTGCCTTAATTCGCGCCCAGGAAATTTCGCGCTATGTCGAAGAAGGAGTTTTAGATGCCGCCATCACTGGAAAAGATTGGATATTAGAAAACGACAGTGCGGTGGTGGAAGTAGCCGAATTAGTTTACGCCAAGGAAAGTTTGCGGCCTGTCAAATGGGTTTTAGTAGTTACCGAGAGCTCTCCTATCAGACAATTAGAAGACTTGCAGGGAAAGAAAATAGCCACCGAACTCGTTTCATTTACCCGCCGTTTCTTTGCTGAAAAAGGGATCCAGGTGAAAGTCGAGTTCTCTTGGGGAACCACTGAAGCGAAAGTAGTTGAAGGGTTGGTGGATGCTATTGTTGATGTTACGGAAACAGGGTCGACTATTCGGGCCCATGGTTTACGCATTGTTCATGAGCTTATGCAGTCCACGCCGCGATTAATTGCTAATAAAGAATCTTGGGAGGACCCCTGGAAAAAAGAAAAAATTCAGCAGATAGCAATTTTGCTTAAAGCTGCTTTGGGGGCTGATCGCATGGTAGGGTTGAAGATGAACGTACCCCATAAATATTTAGAAGATGTAGTGGCGGTCCTTCCCTGCCTGAATGCGCCGACGATTGCTTCCCTTTATCAAAAAGATTGGTATTCTGTGGAGGTGGTAGTTAAAGAAGAAGTAGTGCGCGAGCTTATTCCCTTGCTTTTGAAGAAAGGAGCTGAAGGAATCATTGAATATAATTTAAACAAAGTAATATAATTTATTTTAATTTTCGCTAAAACTCCGGTGCCGGGAAAAGGAGGAGTAAATTTGTGATTTGCCGGCCAAAAAACTAATAAATTAAAAATTTTTAAAAATCTTTATTTTTTTGTTGACATCTTTTGCTTAATCATTTAATTTTGGCATAGTTTGTAGCCAGTCCAGAAAACACCTTTTACCGATTTTTTCCCAAATTAAAAAAGTAGGGGAGTTTATTATCTTGGCTAAGAAAATTTTTAATCGCTCAGGGGAAGAGTGATTGGCCATGGATGATTATATTCAACTCCAGGTCGAAAATCTGCACATGTCCTTCGGGGGAGTAAAAGCCCTGAGAGGGGTAAGTTTTCAGGTAAAAAAAGGAGAAATTTTTTCTATTATAGGCCCTAATGGGGCAGGGAAAACCGTGCTCCTTAATTGCCTTAATGGCCTTTATCAACCGCAGGAAGGTAGAATTTTCTTTGAAGGAAAGGACATTACCAAATTAAAACCCCATCAAAGAGCTAAATTAGGCATTTCCCGTACCTTCCAAAAAATTGAGCTTTTTAAGGGGACGACGGTCTTAGATAATATCCGCCTTGGCCGACACATTCATATGAAAACTGGTTTGCTCAGTGGGGCTATTTATATAGGGAAGACAGCCCGAGAAGAAATTGAGCATCGCGAGTTTATTGAGAAAGAAATTATCGACCTTTTGGAAATTGAACACATCCGGGACAAGGTAGTTGGTATGCTTCCTTACGGCCTACAAAAAAGAGTGGAATTAGCCCGAGCGCTTGCTTTGAACCCCAAAATTATCCTCCTCGACGAACCGTTGGCGGGCTTAAATCTCGAAGAAGTAGAAGACATGGCCCGTTTTATTTTAGACATAAACGAAGAAGAGAAATGGCGGATTACCTGTGTTTTAGTGGAGCATGACATGGGGGTAGTGATGGATATCTCGCATCGAGTGATGGCTTTAAATTTCGGTGAAAAAATTGCCGAAGGACTACCGGCCGAGGTACAAAGAAATCCCCAGGTGATTCAGGCCTATTTGGGCGAGGCTGAGGACCTTTATGTCACCCGCCGCTGAAAGAAGAGAAATTGAAATCACTAAAGACCTGACTATCCCCAAACTTTTCCTTAGGGCAGCCAAACTCTATGGGGATAAGAAAGTGGCCATGCGCGAAAAGGAATATGGCATTTGGGTGCCTATTACTTGGCAACAATACTACGAGAATGTAAAGCGCATTGCCCTAGGAATGTTGGCTTTAGGGCTTCAAAAAGAAGATAAAGTAGCCATGATTGGGGATAACCGTCCAGAGGCTCTCTGGGCCGAGATGGCCGCAATGTGTGTAGGGGCCGTGGGGGTTTGGTTGTTTCAGGATTCTCTCATTGATGAAGTTTCTTACATAATTGATCACTCCGATGCCAAATTAATGGTGGGCGAAGGGCAAGAAGAGGTAGATAAATTCCTGCAGATTAAAGACAAGTGTCCCAAGCTGCAGAAAATGATCTGGGATGACCCCAAAGGTATGCGGGCTTACGATGAGCCCATGCTTATCAGCTTAAAAGAAGTCATGAGAATGGGAGAAGAAGTAGATAAAAAGGAACCTGGTCTCTTTGAAGATATGATCCAAAAAGGAAAAGGAGATGACCTTTGTTTGCTCTTTTATACTTCGGGCACGACAGCGCTGCCTAAGGGGGCTTTACTTACCCACTACAATATGTTGACCATGGGCCAAAACCTAATGCGCGTAGATCCTTATTATGAAACTGATGATTTTGTCTCTTATCTACCTTTTGCTTGGATTGGCGAGCAGATGATGTCTATTTCCTGTGGCATCCAAGCTGGGTTTACCCTGAATTTTCCAGAGGAGCCAGAGACGGCCCAAGAAAACATCCGCGAGATAGGTCCGCAAGTGATGTTTGCCCCCCCGCGGATTTATGAACAGATGGTTAGGAATGTACAAGTAAAATATTTAGATGCCTCCTGGCTTAAAAGGAAGAGTTATGAATTAGCAATGAAGATCGGTTACCACGTAGCCGATTTAAAATTCGCGAAGAAACCTATACCCTGGTATTGGCGGTTCCTTAATTACCTCGCTTATTTAGGAGTCCATAAAAAATTGAAGGACCATTTGGGCCTCTCGCGGATTAGGTACACTTATACCGGAGGCGCGGCCATGGGGCCTGACCATTTCCGCTTCTTCCATGCCATTGGCGTGAATCTTAAACAAATATATGGACAAACAGAAATTGCCGGTATCTCCGTCTTACACCGAGATGATGATATTAAATTCGATACCGTGGGAAAACCAATCCCCGAGACGGAAGTAAAGATAACTCCCCAAGGGGAGATTATTTCCCGGAGCCCCTCTGTTTTTCAAGGGTATTATAAGATGCCCGAGGAGACAGCAAAAACTTTGCGCGATGGTTGGCTTCATTCCGGAGATACTGGATTTATAGATGCTGATGGGCATTTGGTCGTTTTCGATCGGACAAAAGATGTAATGACTTTAAGCGACGGCTCAAAATTTGCTCCCCAATACTTGGAATCTCGCCTAAAATTCAGTCCCTATATAAAAGATGTCTGGGCAATTGGTGATCATCGCCCTTATATTTCTTGCGTCATTTGCATCGATTATGGCGTAGTTGGCAAATGGGCGGAAGACCGCAACATTGCTTATACCAGCTATCCGGAACTATCTCAAAAACCAGAGGTCTACAATCTAATAAAAAAAGAAATTATAAAAATGAACAAGGATTTGCCGCCTGCGGCGCGCGTCCGCAAATTTGTAAACTTATACAAAGAATTTGATGCCGATGATGATGAATTAACGCGGACGCGCAAATTGCGCCGAGCCTTTGTCGAGATGCGTTATAAAGACATTGTTGACGCTCTCTATGGGCAAACTGATGTAGTCCACATGGATACAAATATTACTTATGAAGATGGCCGAGTTGTGCATATTAGGACTGACTTAAAGGTAATGGAAATAGAAGATTGATTGGCTAAGATGCCGGTTAATTCCAGCACTTGAGCCAGGAGGAAGCATGGAAATTTTTTTGCAGCTTTTTATAACGGGGATTTTGGTAGGGAGCATATATGCCCTGGTAGCCTTAGGCTGGACTTTGATTTATAAATGCTCCGGAGTCCTTAATTTAGCTATGGGGGAACTTACCCTAATCGGCGCCTATGTATGCCTAACTTTTTATAATTGGGGCATTCCTTTTGTCTTAGCTTTAGTTTTTACTCTCCTGGTTGGTTTTTGTTTAGGTCTTTTAACCGAACACTTATTCCTCCGGCCGATGATAGGAGAACCAGTGCTCAGCGTAATTATGGTGACCGTAGGGCTTTCTTTTTTCTTTAAGGGAATAGTTGAGCTAATTTGGGGAACTGATACTGTGGTTTTTACTCCACCAGTTTTTCCTATTGAACCAGTATTTATAGGCAAGATCGTAGTTAGCCAAGTTTATCTTTGGGCTTTTGTAGCTTCCCTTATCCTTCTCTTAATTTTTGTGGCCTTCTTTAAATATACTAAATGGGGTCTTTCCATGCAGGCTACGGCAGATGACGAAATGGCCGCTCTCTCTTTAGGAGTAAATGCGAAGGTAGTATATGCTCTGGCCTGGGCCATTGCCTTTATGGCCGCGGGAGTTGGGGGAACCTTATTAGGTAATATAAATGGACTTAACATCTCTGTAGGCTATTTGGGTTTATTGGTCCTACCAGCAGTCGTCTTGGGTGGCTTAAATTCTGTTCCTGGTGCTATCGTCGGGGGTTTAGTAATTGGCGTCCTCCAGAATTTAGCTGACGGTTATTTGAGCCGCTTTACCCCGGGGGGAATCAAAGATATTTTTCCTTTCATAGTAATGGTCATCATCTTACTGTTTAAACCTTACGGCCTCTGGGGATGGGTACGGATCGAACGAGTATAAAAAACAATAAGCGCTTAGCGCAAGGCGCATAGCCTTTTTGGGGAGAACACCGATGGGTTTTCGTCCTTGTGGGGTATACCACCAAAGTTACCGTCAAGATCATGCTTGGTGGCAGACAAAATTTGTTTGGGGCAAGATGGTTCTTTTATTCTTCACCATTTTTATTTTGATTCCCCAATTTGCTGGTTTATATTTGATCTCCGTTGCTAATATAGTAGGTTATACAATCTTAGCCGCCTTGGGCGTCCAGCTCTTAATCGGCTATTGCGGACAAGTAACTTTAGGGCATGCGGCTTTTATTGCCGTAGGAGCATATACAAGTACCATTTTAATGCTCCAATTACATCTGCCCTATCTTCTTACCTTGCTCATCGGAGGAATTTTTGGCGGGATATGGTGTGTACTTTTTGGCCTTCCTTCTGCCCGCGTGAAAGGGTTTTACCTCATTATGACTACCATGGCGGCTCAATTTATAACCGTGGAATTCTTGATTACCCAATATGTAAGTCAAATCGGGGGCAGAGGTATGGCTTTTTCGATCCCCCCGGGAACGGTAAAGATCGGCCCTTGGATTATTAAAGATGAAATAGATGTTTATTATCTCATGATAATTTTAGTCGTGGCTTGTAATTTCATCTTGGCTAATCTAATGCGCTCCCGGATTGGACGAGCTTGGATTGCCATTAGGGATAACGATATTGCGGCGGAGACTTTGGGTGTAAACATCGTTTTTTATAAACTTTTAGCTTTTTTTGTCGCCGGGTTCTTTGGTGGTATTGCCGGGGCCTTTTGGGTTACGTCCCTGGCTGCGGTCAGTCCTGAGCATTTTCAATTCGGCTGGTCTCTTTGGTTAGTTGGCGTAATTCTTATCGGGGGTGTGGGGAGTATCCATGGTACTATTTTTGGAGCAATGTTTATGACTTTGATTCCCGAAGGGCTGAAGGCTTTAATTTTTATGTTAACTCAGAGCCCTACTTTTGTGGATATCTTCCCCTTTTTGCCCCATTTATTAGAGAAGTTTCTGTATGTAAAAGAAGCCATCTTCGGCTTGGCTATTGCCCTTTTTCTTATTTTTGAGCCTAATGGTCTGGCTTATCGGTGGTGGCAGGTCAAAAATTATTTTAATTTGTGGCCCTTTTCTTATTAAGGGAAAAAATGGAAAATTTAAGGGGGTGAGAGCAGATCTAAAAAGCATTTAAATTTATTAATCTTAGAGGAGGTAAAATATGCGTAAGAAAATTAAGTTTCTTTCATGGATAGGTGCTATATTAGGTTTTATTTTTTTCATTAGCTATGCTCACGCTCAGGAAGTGCGCTTAGGAGCACTTCAGGATACCACTGGAGCAACTTCGGATGTGGGTAAAGATGAAGCTATGGGAGTTAGAGAAGCTGTTCAGTATTACAACGATACCGGCGGGATTAATGGTAAGAAAATTCGTTTATTTCAGTATGATTATGGTTACCGAGTTCCAGAAGCGATAACGACTTATAAAAGATTCCGAGATTATGACAAAGTCGTCATGGTTTTAGGCTGGGGGACTGGTGATACGGAAGCCTTGTCGCCCACCATCAATGCTGATAAAATGCCCTATCTTTCCAGCTCCTTCTCTGGTCACCTTTGTGATCCCAAAAAGACTCCTTATAATTTTGTTTATGGCACAGATTACTCCACTAATGCCCGCGGCGCCATAACTTACTGGTATGAAGAGGTTTGGAAGAAAGATCCCAAATGGAAAGGCCTGCGCGAGAAGGGAGCAAAACCCAAATTCGTCTGTTTTATGGATACGGCCTCTCCATATGCCACCGCTCCGATCAAAGCAATTAAAGATCAAGCCAAAATTTTAGGGTTTGAAGTTGGACCTGATGCCAATGTGCCCTTAACGGCGCTGGACACCAAAAGCCAAGTTTTAGCCGCGAAGAATTTCGGCGCCAATTTAGTTTGGCATGGAAATACCACTATGTCCGTCTCGGCCGCCCTCAAAGATGCCTATGCTTTGGGACTGGGCGCCGATCACATCATTAATAATTGGGGCTTTGATGAAAACCTGCCGAAATTAGCCGGAGCAGCTGCGGAGGGGGCAATAGGCTTACTTGCTTGCGCCCTTTTCATAGATGATTATCCAGCTAAGAAAAAGGTAATAGAGTACGCCAAAAAATTAAACCCTGGTATTCCTTTAGAAAACAGGCTTATCCGTACCGTGCAAGGATGGGTCAAGGTCACTTTGGCTGTGGAAGCAATGAAGATAGCGGATAAAGCAGGCAAATTAAATGGTCCGGGGATAAAAGAGGCCTTTGAGAGTTTTAGGGAGTGGCCTGGGTTGAGAGAATTTGGGGGGCAATCGGTGACGATTACGCCCACTGATCACCGTTATAGCTCAATTGTGCGCATAGGTCGGGTAATTAAAGGTAGACCCCAGACTGTGGGTGAGATTGATATGCGGGCCAAATATCCTGATCTCTGGGCCGCGTGGTTAGGATGGTAAGGCAGAGGAGTAAAATTTGGAAATCCGGGAAAGTATTCTCAAATTGAACAATATTGAAGTAATGTACCATGAGGTCATTTTAGTCCTCAAGGGTGTTTCGTTGGAAGTGCCGGATGGAGGAATTGTGGCCCTCCTGGGAGCCAATGGGGCTGGGAAATCCACTACTTTAAAATCTATCTCCGGACTCCTCAAACATGAAGATGGGGAAGTTACCGATGGAAGTATTGAATTCAGGGGCGAAATGATCCATCACCTCTCTGCCGAGGAGATTGCCAAGAGAGGCATCTTTCAGATTATTGAAGGGAGGAGGGTATTTGAGCATCTTACTGTCGAAGAAAATTTGCGTGTCGGGGCCCATTTGACGAGGGATACGGCAGCGATCAAAAAAAGATTAGAGATGGTTTATAGCTATTTTCCCAGGTTAGTGGAGCGGAGAAATGTTTTAGCTGGCTTTACGAGCGGAGGAGAACAACAGATGACTGTAATTGGCCGAGCGCTGATGGCCCAGCCTAAATTAATGCTCCTGGATGAACCATCTATGGGTCTGGCCCCCCTTTTAATCAAAGAGATTTTCGAGATTATAACCAAATTAAACAAAGATGAAAAAATTCCGCTTCTTTTAGTGGAACAGAACGTTAAATTAGCCCTAACAGTAGCACCTTATGCCTATGTATTGGAGAACGGTCGTTTAGTGATGCATGATACTTCAGAAAAACTTAAAGAGAATCCTGATATCCGTGATTTTTATTTGGGGCTTTCCGATTTAGGAGAGCGCAAGAGTTTTCGGCAAGTAAAACATTATAAGCGCCGCAAAAGGTGGTTGACTTAAAATTTTTCGGCAGCAAATGAAAGGGGGTAAGTCATGCGCAAAGGAATTTTATTATTGCTCATGGGGATACTACTCATAGGAGGAATGGAGGCGTGCAAACCAGGCCTCTTGCCCACTGAGGAAAGTGGCAAGCCAAAAGTGACTTTGGAAAGAGTGGAGGTAATGAGCTACTTTCCTTGGGCGGATTTGCCGGCCCGCACGCCCTTAGCTTTGGGTTTCGTATTCAATATAAACAATCCCAGTGGCTATAACATCAAGCTCGATAATATTAAATTTACAGTCTCTTTTGAAGCAGCGCCCGATAAATATATTGAAATAGCCACACCTACTTCTTACGATCAAATATATTTTCCACCGGCTACTATTAGTCAATATCGGGTAGTGAGCATAATTGATTCAGCCACTATAAGATTAACTCTCTTAGTAGCTCAAGCACCAAAAGTGCAAGAATGGAAGTTGAATATTCCCGAATTAATCAAGAATTGGTACACCAAAGTGGGTGATTTTGCTTTCGGAATTAAAGTCTCGGAGGGCATGGCCGTATTTAATAGCGAGCGAGGAGATATTTTCGTTCCTTTTGAAGGAAAATTTCCTAAAAAATAAGCATTAGAAAAAGGCCTGAGGATTTGATTGATTTATTTGCCCACTTGCCAGCAGTGGGAAACTATAAATAGGGAAACTCAGGCCTTTTCTATTATTCATGGAGGAAGATCTGACCGTCGATCACTTTTAAATCTAAACCTGAGCCGCGATTGAAAAATTTATGTCTAGTTCAGGCAAAAGCAGCCGGGGCTCATTAAAATGACTCGCCGGTTCTTTCATGAGAACTGGTGGAGAAGATTGAGCTTATCTTGGCTGAGAAACAAGCTTATTTTTCAGCATTTTTAGCTAAGATAGGCCAGTTCCCACCGTTCTTTGGGGAAAGAAGGTGGGTAAGAAATTTATCAAAAACTTACCGACGGCCAGGAAGTAGATTTTTTGACAACTTTTTAAATTTGTGTTAGGAATTATTTAAATTAAGTCTTTTCCCGGAAAGGAGAAAAGAAGTGTTCTCTATTGTGGAAACAAAACTTTTAGCCGCAGCAGTAAAACAATTTAAAATTTATGCTCCCGATATTGCCAAGAAAAGGAAACCAGGCCAATTCGTTGTTTTACGCATAAATGAGGAAGGAGAGAGAATTCCTTTGACTATTGCTGATGCGGATCCCGAAGCTGGGACCATAACTATTATCTTCCAAGAAGTGGGCAAATCCACTGAACATCTGGGAAAATTAAAAGCGGGAGAAGCTATTGCTGATTTAATAGGCCCTTTGGGAGTACCCACGCATGTAGAAAAATTTGGGACTGTCGTTTGTATTGGTGGGGGTATTGGAATTGCGCCCGTTTACCCGATTGCCAGGGCTATGCGGGAGGCTGGGAATACGGTCATTTCCATAATTGGAGCACGAACTAAGAATCTCTTGATCTTAGAAGAAGAAATGGCCAAAGTATCGCATGCCCTAAAAATATCCACGGATGACGGTAGTTATGGGTATCATGGGTTTGTGAGCGATGTATTACAAAATATGCTCGATGAAGGGATGCATATGGATTTGGTAGTTGCTATAGGACCTGTGCCTATGATGCGCGTAGTTTGTAATGTTACCCGCAACCATAAAATAAAAACCATCGTCAGCCTTAACCCCATCATGGTGGATGCTACCGGAATGTGCGGAGCCTGCCGCGTTTCCGTGGGCGGCAGAACTCGTTTTGTGTGTGTGGATGGGCCAGAGTTTGATGGTCACGAAGTGAATTTTGCAGAATTAGTAAAACGGCAGCGAGCCTACTTAGAGCAAGAAAAATTGGCTTTAGAAATTTATCGCCGCCAGGGAGGAACCTGTTCTGGGAGGTAAAAGCGAATGACTGAAGAAACCCCAAAGAAAAAGAAAGCGCAAATCCCCAGGCAGAAAATGCCTGAGCAAGATCCCCAAGTAAGAGCAAAAAATTTTGAGGAAGTACCTTTTGGTTATCCACCCGAGCTGGCCTTATTGGAGGCCAGTCGTTGTTTACAATGTAAGAAACCTTCTTGTGTAGAGGGTTGCCCAGTTTCTATCGATATTCCCGGGTTTATTTCTCTTATCCTTAAAGAGGATTTTTTAGGGGCAGCCCGCAAAATAAAAGAAATGAATAGCTTGCCCGCAGTTTGTGGTCGAGTTTGCCCCCAAGAGGATCAATGTGAAAAACTATGTGTCTTGGGCAAGAAAGGGGAACCAGTGGCTATCGGCCGACTGGAGCGCTTTGCAGCGGATTTCGAGCGGAGGCAGGGAGAATTTACCATGCCCCCCATGGATCGTTCCACAGGAAAGAAAGTGGCCGTGGTGGGCTCTGGGCCGGCCGGCTTAACTCTCGCTGGCGATCTAATAAAGAAAGGCCATCAAGTCACTATTTTTGAAGCTCTCCACAAAGCCGGGGGAGTTTTAGTTTATGGAATTCCGGAGTTTAGACTTCCCAAAGCCATTGTTCAGGCAGAAGTAGAATATCTGCAAAAATTGGGAGTGGAAATCAGGACGAACATGGTCATAGGGAAGATTTATACGGTGGATGAGTTGTTGGCCAATGGTTATGATGCTGTTTTTTTGGGCACGGGTGCCGGATTACCTACCTTCATGAATATTCCGGGAGAGAATTTAAACGGAGTATATTCGGCCAATGAATACCTTACGCGCTCGAACTTAATGAAAGCCTACCTTTTCCCCAAGTATGATACACCTATAGCCAGAGGGAAAAAGGTTGCTGTCTTAGGTGGGGGAAATGTAGCCATGGATGCGGCCCGGACGGCTTTACGCTTGGGAGCAGAGGATGTATATATCGTCTACCGCAGGTCCAAGAAAGAATTGCCGGCCAGAATTGAAGAAGTACACCACGCGGAAGAAGAGGGCATTAAGTTTCATTTTTTAACTCTCCCTGTGGAAATTTTGGGCAATGAAGATGGCTGGGTATGCGGCATGAGGTGCCAGCGCATGGAATTAGGAGAACCCGATGAATCTGGTCGCCGTCGCCCAATTCCTATTCCTGGTTCTGAGTTTGATTTAGAAGTAGATATGGTAATAGTGGCTATTGGCACGGGGGCCAATCCATTGATTCCTTCGACTACTCCTGATTTGAAGACCAATAAATGGGGTTACATAGTGGCCGATCCAGAAACAGGAGCTACTAGTAAAAAAGGAGTTTACGCGGGAGGAGATATTGTTACCGGCTCAGCTACGGTTATATTAGCCATGGGGGCGGGCCGGAAAGCGGCCCAGGCGATTCATAAATATTTGATGGGTTGAAGCAGAGAGCTGGCAAAAGATTTGACAAATTTTAAAGCTGATGAGAAAATAAGCCAATAATTTTTTAAAGGAGGCGAATAAAACTCATTAGAACCCAAGCTGGGTAGGGAAGGTGGTGTAAATCCACCGCTGCCCCGCAACTGTAAGCGGAGCGAAAGCCACCAGAAACGCGAGGCCCAAGGCTTAAGGGTAGAAGGCGAAATATTTAAAAGACTATTCCTTGGGCTTTGAGCCCTGAAGTTTCGGCCACTGGACAATGTCCGGGAAGGCGTGGTGAGTAGGAAGCCGCAAGCCAGGAGACCAGCCCAGCGGGGAAAAATCTCGACCCTTCCGAGGGGAAGGGGGTAGAGAATCGTCAAGATTTAAAACCCCAATCTTCTCCTTTGAAGGTTGGGGTTTTTTATTTTTGCACCGCTAAGAGCGCTAGGATTTAAATCCTAATTAATTTTGAAATGGGAAAAATTTTTCCCTTGGTCTTCAGCGAGCTCGGTGGTTAAAATTTCTTATGCCAAAAAAGATTATTTTTATAACGGGCGGGGTTAGGAGTGGGAAGAGTCAGTTTGCTTTGCAAATAGGCCAGGAATACCCAAGGCCCAAAGCATATTTAGCCACGGCTCAAGCCTTAGATGAAGAGATGGCCCAAAGAATTAAGCGGCACAAAGAAAGTCGATCCTGGGAGTGGGAGACAATAGAAGAACCCCGGCAAATTGTTAAAACGATCAAAGAAAGAGGAGATGAGTTTAGCTTAATCCTCATTGATTGCTTAACTTTATGGATTTCTAACCTGCTCCTGGACGGCTGGGGCGCAGAAAAAATTCTAAATGAAACAGATGATTTGCTAAAGGCCTGTGGCCAAACAGAATGTTCCTTTATCATTGTGAGCAATGAAGTAGGTTGGGGAATTGTGCCCGATAATGAGACGGCGAGGTTTTTTCGGGATATAACTGGAATGGTGCATCAAAAAATGGCCCAGGAGGCCGATGAAGTATTTTTAATGGTCTGTGGGCTGCCCCATAGGCTAAAAGGGCCCGATAAGTTAAGTATCGGATAAAATGTAAGGACCTAAGCATGACTGGCCCAGACTTAGAAAAAATAGGGCGCGAAAAGTTGGCGGCTATCCAACCTTTAAAAGAAGAGTTTTTTTCTTTAGCCCAAAAGAGATGGGATTCTCTTACTAAACCGCAGGGGAGTTTAGGGCAATTGGAAGAAATAGCCAAGCAATATGTGGCCATAGTAGAAAATTTAAGTCCCCAAATAGAAAAAAAAATAATTTATGTCTTTGCTGCTGATCATGGAGTGGTCGCTGAAGGAGTGAGCGCTTATCCCAAAGAAGTTACTTCCCAAATGGTATATAACTTTTTGCGGGGGGGAGCTGGGATCAATGTGTTAGCGCGGCAGGCCAAAGCGCAAGTGGTGGTAGTTGATGTCGGGGTAGATCATGATTTTGGCCTAATTCCTGGTTTAGTAAATCGGAAAGTGGCGCGGGGGACGAGAAATATTGTCCAGGGGCCGGCGATGACCAAAGAAGAAGCTTGGGAGGCTATAAATGTGGGATTGGAGATGGCGGATCAAGCCTACCAAGAAAAAGCAGATTTAGTAGGTACTGGAGATATGGGTATAGGTAATACTACGCCCTCCAGTGCCATCCTGGCTGCTTTGACTGGTCTTCCTCCAGAGAAGGTTACTTATCGGGGGACAGGGATTGATGACCATTCTTTACAGCGCAAGATCCAAGTAGTCCACAAGGCTTTAACGATTAACCAGCCTGACCCTCGAGATCCTATAGATGTATTGGCCAAAGTAGGTGGTTTAGAGATTGGGGCAATAACTGGCTTAATAATTGGCTGCGCTTTCCATAGAATTCCCCTAGTGGTAGATGGTTTTATCTCCACGGCTGGAGCTATGATTGCTTGTGCCCTGAATTCGCTTATTAAAAGATATATATTTGCCGCGCATGAATCCGCTGAAATAGGCCATCGGTTTATGTGGAAGGAATTAGAGGCCAAACCCATTTTAAATCTTTCCTTAAGATTAGGGGAAGGAACAGGGGCAGCTTTGGCCATAGGGATAATCGAAGCAGCTCTTAAATTATTTAGAGAGATGGCTACCTTTGCCGAGGCAGGAGTTTCCCCCAAGGAAAAATGAGGGCTTTCTTCTTAGCTTGGCAATTTTTAACCATCCTTCCTGGAAAAAGGGGCGAAAGGGAAATTGCCCCTCACCTGTGGGGTCGCTCTATGGCCTTTTACCCCCTCATCGGTTTAATCTTGGGATTAATCCTCTGGTCAGTATATTTCCTACTAGTTTTCTTTCTCCCCCGGAATCTTGCTGATGGCTTGCTCATTACTTTACTGATTATTTGTAATGGGGCTTTGCACTTAGATGGCTTAGCTGATACTTGCGATGGATTGGCCTTTGGGAAAACAGCGGAAGAAAGGTTGCGGATAATGAAAGACCACCATGTAGGCACGTTTGGTGTGTTAAGCCTAATAGTGATTTTAGGAATTAAATTTCTTTCTTTAAATTCCCTTCCGGACTGGTCCGTAATGAACATCTTACTTCTGGCCTTAGTTTTGAGTCGCTGGAGTATGGTGCAAATGACTTACCGTGCTCCTTATGCGCGCCAAGAAGGTGGCCTAGGACGTGCCTTTAAGGATAGTTTAGGCAAAAAGGATATGGTTTTGGCTACATCTTTTTCTCTTTTCCTCAGCTTTATTCTTTTTCGTTTTTGGGGAATGCTCCTCTGGCTGGCTGTGGGGATTTTTACTTTGGGGCTGCAAAAATTTTTTGAGAAAAAATTTAATGGTTTTACGGGAGATACTTTAGGCGCCACTAACGAATTGAATGAAGCAGTGGTCTTTATTTTAGCTTCAGGGTTAATCAACATTTTAGAACTTTAAGGAGAGAAAGGTTTATAAGCATGCCTACTGGATCAGCTCGTCTCTACTTGATTCGTCATGGAGAAGTAATCAACCATGGCGTATATAATGGGCATACCGATGTGGATGTTACCTCTTTGGGCATTAAACAAATGGAGAGTTTACGAGATCGCCTCCGCGAAAAAAAGATAAGGGCTATATACGCGAGTGATTTAAGACGAACTCGGCTAGGCGCTGAAATCATTGCCCAACCGCACCCAGTGGTTCCTCAGTATTTCAGCGAGTTTCGAGAGATGAATTTTGGTCGATGGCAAGGACTGACTTATAAAGAGGTTATGGAGAAATATCCTGAAGATATTCCCCGGTGGCTGCAAGATTTGGAAAATTTCCGTATTCCCCAAGGTGAAAGCCTCAGGGATGTGCAAGAGCGGGTGTTACCTAAAGTTAAAGAATTAATCGCTAAACACCAAGGAGAAGATTTTGTTTTAGTTTGTCATGGAGCGGTTAATCGCGTAATAATTGCTGATGCTCTCCACCTCCCCCTGGCTCATTTGCTCCGCATCGAGCAAGACTACGGGTGTTTGAATATCATCGAATACTCTTCTTCTTGGAGTGTGCTAAAGCTGATCAATGGCTAAAAGAGTTAATAATCTCTGCGGAAAGACAGGAAGAAGGGCCAGCTTAATATTAATGGCTTTCTTTTTGGGGAGCGGATGGTCCTGGATTATGGCGGCCACTTTCACTGATGAAGTGGGTCGCCAATTGGAATTACCGCGGCCGCCCCAACGGATAATTTCCTTGGCGCCCAGCATTACGGAGATACTCTTTGCTTTGCAACTGGAAAAAAAGATAGTAGGCGTAAGCAATTTTTGTCAATTTCCTCCCGCCGCCAGGAAAAAAGAAAAGATCGGGGATTATGCTCATCCTTCCTTAGAAAAGATAGTGGCTCTGAAGCCAGATTTGGTGGTGGGCTTGGCTGAAGGCGAATTAAAAAGTTTAGTAGTCAGATTGGCCGAGTTAAAAATACCTGTTTACATTTCTAACCCTGGTAACGTGGCCGAGATAATTGATTCTGTACGTCGAATCGGCGAAGTTACTTCGGCGGCGCAAAAAAGCTTAGAGATAGCTGCCGAAATGAGCAAAAGAATAAAACAAATTCGGGAAAAAGTTAAAGGCTTTTCCCAACCGCGGGTGCTCCATGTGCTTAACTTCGACCCTTTGCTCAGTGCCGGCAAAGGAACTTTTATCGACGATTTAATCCGTTTAGCCGGCGGGCGGAATTTAGCAGAAACGGCTGTAGGAAAATATCCCCGCTTGAGTATAGAAGAAGTGTTGGCGTTGGATCCGGAAGTAATTCTCTTAGCCTCGATGAAATCTGCAGATCCCTTACTTGAACAACGACAGTGGTGGGAGCGGTGGAAAACGATTACGGCTGTGCGGCAGGGGCGCGTCTATGTGTTGGAAGCTGACCTCATCCATCGCCCTTCACCGCGGATCGTAATCGGGCTGGAGGAAGTGGCCAGGGCGCTGCACCCCGAGGCCTTTAAAATTCATTGAACATTTTTTTAAATGGTTGGCCCATGGGACGGTGGACTCTAAGAAGGTGGATAGGATGGATTTTAATCTTGAGTATTTTATTACTCGGCATGGCCGGAGTATCCATTTCTTTGGGAGCAGTGCGCATTCCTTTGCTGGAGACTTGGTCAATTATACTCAACCATTTTTTCCATTTCCATTTTTCGCCCACCTGGACAGAAAATAATGCGGCCATAATTCTGAAAATCCGCCTTCCCCGAGTTTTGTCGGCCATCATGGTGGGGGCGGCCCTCTCTCTCTCCGGCGCTGTCTTGCAGGCCCTTTTACGTAATCCTCTGGCTGATCCATTTATCCTGGGCATTTCCAGCGGAGCAGCTTTAGGTGCTGTTTTGGCCATTCTTTTGGGGTGCGGCGCTTTTCTTTTCGGCCATTATGCCATTCCCGGAGTGGCATTCTTGGGAGCCTTAATGACCATCTTCTTGGTTTACTTTATCTCCCGCGTCGCCGGGCGGGTCCCCACCCAAACCATGCTCTTAGCCGGAGTAATAGTTAACTCTTTTTTTTCCGCCATCATCATGTTTCTCATCTCAGCTACAAGTAATGAAAAACTTCATGGTGTTACTTTCTGGCTGATGGGGAATTTAGAGTTCTTGTCTTTCCAATTTTTTAGACCTGTTTTTTTCTATTTGCTTATTGGGAGTCTGCTCCTTTTTTATTTAGCCAAGGATTTAAACCTCCTTTCTTTAGGTGAAGAGACGGCGGCCGGATTAGGGGTAGAAGTGGAGAGGTTAAAAAAAATCTCCTTTCTTTTAACTTCTTTGATCACCGGAGCAGTGGTGGCCGTTTCGGGGTTAATCGGCTTTGTCGGCTTAATTATTCCCCATTTGGTCCGTTTACTATGGGGGCCGGACCATCGCTTTTTATTACCGGCGGCGGCAATTTTAGGTGGTTTATTTCTGGCAGCGGCCGATACTGTGGCGCGGACAATTATGGCCCCGAATGAAATTCCCGTAGGCGTTATTACGGCGCTCAGCGGAGCCCCTTTTTTTATTTATTTATTAAGGAAAAAAGGGCATGTCGTCTACCATTAGCTTAGAAGGAGTATGGTTTGGTTATCCCGAGCGGCAAATTTTCGCCGAACTAAATTTTTCTCTGGAGAAAGGGGAAATTTTGGGTTTGATTGGTCCCAATAGTTCAGGTAAAACCACCTTGCTAAAAATTATGGCCGGCCTCTTGCCTCCGCAAAAAGGAAGAGTTCTCCTTAATGGCCAAGACCTACGTTCTTTTTCGCGAGCCCAAGTTGCCCGGCACATTGCCGTCGTCCCTCAAGAGGTACATGTGCCTTTTTCTTTTACGGTGGCCGAGATCGTCCTTATGGGCCGAGCCCCTTACTTAAAACGGTTAGGGTGGGAGAAAGCTCACGATTTAAAAGTTGCCCAGGAAGCCATGGCCCTAACGGATGTGGCCGGTTTAGAAAATCGGTTTTTCTGGGAGCTGAGCCAGGGAGAAAAACAAAGAGTATTAATAGCCCGGGCCTTAGCGCAAGAGGCCCAGGTGCTCCTCATGGATGAACCCACATCCCATTTGGACCTTAACCACCAAATAGAGATAAATGAATTAATGCAAAGACTGAATTCGGAGAAGAAACTAACGGTGTTACATATTTCTCATGATCTAAACCTGGCCGCAGAATTTAGTCATCGTTTAGTCCTCTTGCATCAGGGGGCAGTATTTGCCAGAGGAAGACCGGAGGAAGTCCTTACCGAAGAGAATATCCGCCGGGTATATGAAATGGAAGTAGTGATCGAGAAAAATCCTTTTTCAGGTGTCCCCCGGGTTTTGGCCATTGCTGCTAGCTTGAAAAGTATTCAGCCCGAAAAAAGGACTATTCATCTCATTTGCGGAGAAGGAAGCGGGGCAAATTCAGTGCGCCGACTTCTTTTACGGGGATACCGGGTTTCCTTAGGGGTTATTAATATGGGCGATACTGACCAAAAGATAGGCCAGATTCTTAATTTGCCTATGGCCTTAGAAGAACCCTTCTCCCCTATCTCGGCGCGGGCTTTTCAAGAAAATCAAAGATTGGTCAGCCAAGCTGATCTGGTCGTGGTCGAGAGATTTCACATAGGCCCGGGGAATTTAGCTAATCTACAGCTCGCCCTCGAAGCCTTAAGAAGAAAGAAACCCGTAATTGTATTGGAGAATAAACTGAATTTTGATTTTACCGGGGGAGAAGCCGAAAAATATTATGGTCGTCTGCAGGAAGAAGGAGCCATCTTTATTCCCGATCACTCTCGTCTGTTGGAAGAAATAGAGAAGGTTTTTCAAAGAGAAAAGATGCCGGATGAAGCAAGAGCTTGCTAAAGAGGCCGACTTATTATTTCGGCCAATTTAAAAAGAAGGAGGGAAAGTCATCGCCTTCGCGGCTTAAGGGAAGGTGGTGTAAATCCACCGCTGCCCCGCAACTGTAATGGGAACGAAAGCCACTGGGAAACGTAAGGCAGGAGGCGAAAGGGGTAAGACGTAAAAGAAAAAATAACTTCCTCTTTCGTTTTCGGCCGTAAGGTTTCAGCCACTGGACTTGGTCTGGGAAGGCGTGGCGAGTAGGTCGCCCTGAGCCAGTAGACCTGGCCTCGAAGGAAGCTTTCCAGCCTTTCGCGGGAAAGGAGGAAACAAAAATGAGGAGAAGTAAGGTTTGGGGATTTTTAATTTTGTTGGGGCTATTTATTTTTAACCAGAATGTTTTTGCGACGGAAGTGCAAATGGAGCAAGTGGTAGTAACGGCAACCAAAACAGAGATCGCCATAAGTGAATCACCGCAAGCGATAGGTGTTTTAACCAAAGAAGAAATTAGCAAATACCCGCAGCTAACTTTGGGGGAAATTATCCAGCAAGCAACAGGTGTAGAAGTAAGTCAATATGGCCCAAGAGGAGCTGTTTCCTTACCCAAAATTAGAGGCGCGGAAGCAGAGCAAGTTTTGATTTTGATCAATGGACGCCGCATCAATGATGCTCAATCGGGAAAATTTGATCTAAGTAATTTGCCTATAGTTAAGGATGATATCGAAAGAATTGAGGTACTCCGGGGATCCGCCTCGGCTCTTTATGGGGCAGACGCTATGGGTGGGGTTATTAATATTATTACGAAAAGGCCTTCTGGCGATCCTTATACGCGAGCGGTGGTGTCCTATGGACGATTTGATACGCAGAATTATTCCCTTACGCATCACTGGCAACCCGGTGCTTTTGGGTACGGCTTGTCCATAGCCAAAGAAAAAGCAAACGGCTATCGTCCTAACAGTGATTTAGATGCGCTAATTTTGAGCGGGCAGCTTAATTATGAATTTAATCCGGGCCACCGCGTAAATTTAGCCACCCGTTTTACCACTAAAGAAATTGGTGTTCCGGGCTCAGAAACTTATCCTGATCCGGACGATCGTCAGCAAGATGAAATAACGCAAATAGATTTTAATTATCACGGGAAATTCCAACCCTTGGACCTCAATTTTAAAGGCTTCCAGAACATATACCGTCGCACTTTTGAGCAAGGAAGCCAAGGAATAAACATAGGAGCTCCTTTTTTACACAAGAATTTGGCCACTGGAGGAGAGATGCAAATAACCTCCTCTTTTTTCAAGGCTCATTTCTTAACAGGTGGTGCCGAAATAATCAAAGATCGAGTGGATAGCAGTGCCTTAGGGGTGCACGAGGCCACCCGCGGAGCTTTATATGTGCAGGATGAGATAGAAATAGCTCAACCTCTAACCTTAACGCTTGGTTTACGATTTGATGCCCATTCCATATATGAAGATCAATTCAATCCCCGTCTGGGAGTGCTTATTAGATTACCTGAGGATGTACGCCTGCGGGCTTCGGTGGGCCGTTCGTTCCGCGCTCCAACTTTTGATGATCTTTACTGGCCAGAAGATGCCTTTGTAGCCGGAAATCCCAATTTGCAGCCGGAGAAGGCTTGGGCTTATGAAATAGGCGGAGAGAAAAAATTCGGAAAATTAGCTGTTTTCCGCGCTGCCGGATTTTTGCGGGAAGTAAAGGACCTTATCTATTGGGCTATGGGAGAAGATTGGAAATTCCGGCCGAGCAATGTGAGGTCGGCGAAAATTTGGGGAGGAGAAATTGAGCTAATTTTTCATCCTTTACCAGTTCTTTCTATTCCTATAAACTACTCCTATATTTACCCGCGTGATGAAGACACGGGTGAGCCGATTGCGGCGAAACCGAAACAGATATTAAATGTTGGCTTGGAATATACAACTCCTTTTGGCCTGAAGGCTTCACTGCGGGGCCGATATGTGGAGTATTGGCTAAATCAGACGAGCAAGTTAAATCGCGATCATTTTGTGCTAGATGCCCAGGTAGCTTATGAATTTAAAGTATATAAGAAATTTAAAGGGGAAGCCTTCCTTGCTTTAAATAACACCTTTAATAGGCAATACCAAATCGTGGAAGGCTATCCCATGCCTCCTCAGGCCTTGAGCGGTGGAATATCCTTTACTTTTTAAATTTATTTAAATTAGCTTCACTCCCCTCCCCCTTTCGAGGCTGTGTCGCCTTAGTGATTGACTTGAATGGGCCGAGAGGTCTGAAAAAGACCGAAGGCCTGCCTCTGACCATCTCCTTCAATTAAGACACAGTCTCTTCGGGGAGAGGTTGAGTGAGGGATAATTTATGAAAAAAGAATGGGTTTTTGAGAAGATTGAGGTAGAATGTTACGCTGGCTATAGAGGCCAAGAGCTACCGCGGGCCTTTGCTTATCTTGGACGGCGCTATGAGATTTTAGAAATAATAGACCGCTGGTATGAAGGAAAGATGGATCCCACAGCTCCCCGGCGAGATTATTTTAAAGTGAGAACTACTGAAGGTGATATTTTCTTGTTAAGGTACACCCCTCAAGATGATAACTGGGTGCTTTGCCGAAAGGTTCCTTCTCCCCGGTTTTCGAATAATTAATAAATTTGTCTCCATTAGTCTTTTTATTAGCTTACTGCTTAGATTTAATCTTGGGCGATCCAGAATGGCTTCCCCATCCTATCCGCCTGATCGGCAAGGTCATATCACGGTTAGAAATTTGGGCACGTAAAATAGGTTCCCAGCCCCGCCAATTAAAAATTTTTGGTATTTTTGTGGCTGCTATAGTTGTCACAGGGACTTATTTATTGACATCTTTGGCTATCATCTTAGTCTCAAAAATTTATGGGGTATGGGAATTAGTTCTTTCAGTTTATTTGGCTTATACGACCTTAGCCACTAAAGATTTATACATAGAAACGAAAAGAGTTTTTGAGGCTCTGCAAGAAGGAAATTTGCCGCAGGCCCGGCAAAAGCTTTCTTTAGTGGTAGGCAGAGATACGGTCCACCTTAATGAGCCCGAAATAATCAGGGCGCTTTTAGAAACAATTGCCGAGAATATCAATGATGGCATAATAGCTCCTTTGTTTTATTTGGGTTTAGGAGGGCCGTCTTTAGCTCTGACTTATAAGGCCATAAATACCCTTGATTCCATGTTAGGATATAAGCATGAAAAATTTTTGCATTTAGGGTGGGCCTCTGCTAAGTTAGATGATTTAGCAAATTTTATCCCAGCCAGAATAAGCGGATTAATTATAGTTCTATCTGCTGCTTTTTTAGGAAAACCTTGGCGGGAGGCTTATAAGATTATGTGGCGCGATCATAAGAATCATGATAGCCCGAATAGCGGTTGGCCGGAGGCGGCTATGGCTGGAGCATTGGGCTTGCGCTTCGGAGGTGTTAATTATTATTTTGGGGAGCCGAGTCGAAAGCCTTTTATTGGCGAGGGGAGAAAAGAATACGAATTAAATGATGTACCGGAAGCGTGGAAGATTTTATACCTCTCCTCTTTTTTAATGTTTATTTTTCTTTTTTCTATATTATGCTGGATAAAAGGTTTCTTATTTTTTAAATTTTAAACAAGTAAGGGGCCATATGAACAAAATCCACGGCGGCAATATTTATGAAATAGCCCGGCAGTATGGAAAAAAACCCGATAAATTAATTGATTTCAGCGCCTCAATCAATCCCCTGGGCCTTTCTAAAAAAGCAGAAAAAAAAATTAAAGCTAATCTATCTTCAATCGTCCATTATCCTGATGATGAAGGTTTTTTAGTAAGAAAGGTTCTGGCTGAATATCATGGCCTGGCGGAAGAAAATTTCCTTATTGGCGCCGGTTCAACGGAATTTATTTACGCCTTTCCGCAAGTACTCAAGATAAGGCGTGCTTTAATCGTCACCCCCACCTTCAGTGAATACGAGAATGCTTTGGAGAGCTTTGGTGGAACACAGATAGATATGCACTACTTGGAAACGACGGAAGAGGACGGGTTTGAGATTAACGTGGGCAGCCTAATTTCGGCCCTTTTTCTTGGTTATGATGCTCTTTATATCTGTAATCCGAATAATCCTACGGGCGTGCTGACGGAGCGGGAAGATCTCCTAAAAATTCTTAAAATTACCGAGAGGGAAAAAATTTGGTTTATCCTCGATGAAGCTTTTATTGATTTTGTGGAGAAAGAATCTTTAAAAAAAGAGGTAGCATCTTCATGGCGTCTTATTATTATGCGCTCCCTCACAAAATTTTTCGCTCTCCCCGGTTTGCGAATAGGTTACCTCATTTCCCATCCGCAGATAATTGCAGAGTTTAAAAGGAAAAGAGAGCCCTGGAGAGTAAATGCTTTAGCTCAAATAGCGGCCGCAGAGAGCCTGCAGGATAAAAATTATATCCAAAAAACTAAGGAATTGATCGCCCAAGAGAAAGAAAGGTTGATCCAAGGGCTGCGAGCGATTCCGGGATTTATCCCTTATCCAGGAAAAGCGAACTTTCTTTTAGTGCAGATTCATCCCCATTTATGCTTAACGGCCGCGGAGTTGCAGGAAATGTTAATTACGGAGGGAATATTAATTCGGGATTGTCGGTCATTTCACCATCTCGGTCCCTTCTTTTTTCGCCTAGCCATTCGCTCCCCTCAGGAAAACAAAATCCTCCTCCGGGCCTTAAGCAAGATCCGGAAAAAGGTTTAGTGGGGAAAAGAGCCACTATATTCTCCTATTACTCCTCTTACACCATCGATAACAAATTGCACCGAGATGACCGCAAGTAAAAGTCCCATCAGACGCATGAGGACATTTATTCCCGTTTGACCCAAAAGGTTCATCAGGCGGGTGGACTGTTTGAAGATCAAATAACAGCAAAGATTGGTAATTAAGATACAGAGAATGACTATCACTCTGTGGGCCAGGGAAGTGCTCAAGTTAACGAGGACCATAACTGTCGTAATGGCCGCCGGTCCACTAAGCATAGGAATGGCCAAGGGGAAGATAGCCACATCATCTCCCTCAGCGCGCTCGTGTTCTTCCTCCGGAGTGGATTTGGCCCGCGAGCGCCGCGCCTGCAACATACTTAAGGCAATAATAAAAATAAGGATTCCGCCGGCAATTTGGAAAGAGCTCATGGTGACTCGAAAGAGGCGTAAAATCCATTCCCCAATAAAAGCAAAAGCGAGGAGAATAAAAAACGAAGCTAGACAAGCACGCCAAGCAATTTTCTTTCTTTCTTGGGCGCTTACTCCTTCCGTAAGGGCCAAAAAAACCGGTATATTGCCCAAAGGATCAACAATGAAAAAGATAAGGGAGAAAGAAATTAGCGCGAATTCAGCGGTGGAATACATAATTTAAGCAAATTCTCCAAGAATTTTATTAAACCTTATTTTATCCAGTCCTCGCCCCACCAAAGATCCAGATTGCAAAACAGGTAGCATTTCGGTAAAAGTTGGCCGCTCTTGTCGATAAATCACGCCTAAAGGAATAATCTCTCCCCATTTAGCCGCCGTTTTCATGGCTTCTTCCCAGTTAGTAGGATCATAATCAAGGGGTAATTGTTGGCAACGCTTTTTATACCAACTAAAAGTATTAACCTTATTAAAAGAGACACAAGGTTGCAGAATATCCACCAAGGAAAAGCCTTTATGAGTTATAGCCTGCTTGATTAATTCTGTAAGATGATCTTCAAACCCAGCAAAGCCACGGGCGACGAAGCTCGCGCCCATGGCTACGGCTATGGCTATAGGGTTAAAAGGAACTGACCTGACCCCCGTGGGCTGGGCCTTGGTAATAAATCCCCAATCTGAGGTAGGACTGGCCTGGCCTTTAGTCAATCCATAAACTTGATTGTTATGTACTAAAAGAGTTAGGTCAATATTCCGCCTCATGGCGGCTAAAAAGTGATTCCCTCCTTCGCCATAAGTACAACCATCACCACTTTCCACAATTACGGTTAATTGCGGGTTGGCTATTTTTGCGCCGGAAGCTACAGGTAATGCTCGCCCATGGAGTCCATCAAACAAATTAACATTCATATAATGGGGTGCTTTAGCGGCCTGGCCAATCCCGGAGACAAAAAGAACTTGGTAGGGAGCCAATTGTAAAGAGACTAAAGCTTTTTTAACTGCTCTCAGAATTGAAAAATTCCCACAGCCTGGACACCAAGCCGTTTCATAATTTCCATAATGATCTAAATTCACCATAAATTCATTTCTCCTAATTTTCGTAAAATATAATCAGGAGTTATGGGCAATCCATCATATCTGCTTATCTTATGGGAGACAGCCAAGCCACTTTCCCGACGTAAAAGGCTGGCGAATTGTCCAGTGGCATTTCCCTCGATACTTATAATTTTCTTTGCTCCTAAAAAGTACTTGGGGAAATGGTTAGTAGGCAATGGCCATACCTGGGAAAAGTGAAGGGTGCTTACTTTTTGTCCGGCAGCCCTTAGGATTTCAGCCGCTTCAGTCACTGCGCCTTTAGTTGAGCCCCAGGAGAGCAAAAGGAGATCTGCTTCTTCTCCCTCAAAATGAGGGAGGATTATTTCATGTTTTATCCCCTCCATTTTCCTTAATCTCTTCTCCACCATTTTCATGCGGACTTCCAGATCTTCAGTAAGGTGCCCGTCTTCCGTATGCTCATCGCTGCCTGCGACGACTAAATGTTCGCTGAGCCCGGGCAAGAGGCGCGGGGAAACCCCATTTTCGGTAAAGGCAAAACGACGGTAAGGAAGAGAATAAGATTGGTCTTTTAAGAGAAGGGAAACGGGGGTTAAGCCTTCCAAGGTAAACGGTTCTACAGCTCGATAAGAATCAGCAAGAAATTGGTCAGTAAGGATGAATACAGGAGACTGGAATTTCTCCGCGAGATGAAAAGCTTTATAAGTTAAATAAAAGCATTCTTCTACGGTCGCCGGGGCTAAAATAGCCCGCGGAAATTCTCCATGTCCGGCATGGAGCACAAAATTTAGGTCACCCTGCTCAGTGCGTGTCGGCAGACCAGTGGCTGGTCCGGGGCGTTGAGCTACCACGATCACTAAGGGAGTTTCGGTCATTCCGGCCAAACTGACCCCTTCGACCATTAAAGCAAATCCGCCCCCAGAAGTACCTACCATACTTGGCGCACCGGCAAAGGCGGCTCCGATGGCCATATTAATAGCCGCAATTTCATCTTCGGCTTGTTCCACTACTAATTCCATTTCCGCCGCTAAGCGAGCTAAAGTTAAACCTATGGAAGTAGAGGGAGTCATGGGATAAAAGGCGTAGAACTTTAATCCAGCAGAGATCGCCCCTAAGGCAATGGCTTCGTTCCCATGTAAAATTAAACGTTGAGGGGGATCCGAAATTTTCGGCAGCTTAGGTAAAGAAAGGGGTTGAGTTGTAGCCCATTGGTAGGCCGCCTGCAAGACCTGCTGGTTCTCTTTGCTTAGTTCAGCTTTCTTTTTTCCAAAAAATTTTTCCAAAGTTAAGCTAATTAATTCATGGTCAAGGCCTAAAAGAGCGCCCGCTACCCCCAAAGCGGCCACGTTAGCCAATGGCCGGGGAGCCAAATGACCGAAGGGCACTCTTATACAATTTTTTTCATCGACAGTGCAGCCCTGATCGGCCACTATTAAACCCGAAGAAGTTAATTCTTTTTGATGAAGAGTAATAGTTTCTTCATTCAAAGCTATTAAGAGATCATACGATTCTCGCGGAGCCCAAATAGGCTGGGAGCTTACGCGAATGGCAAAGGTATTGTGGCCGCCCCGAATTCGCGATTGGTAGCTTTGGGTAACGACGATATAATATCCGCTCCGCCCTAAGCTCTTGGCTAAAATCTCTCCGACAGTCGCCAAGCCCTGCCCTGCTTCTCCTCCGATAAGAATGTTCATTCTTACTTCCCTCAAAAAAAGATGAATAAATTTTGTCTAAGAAAAAATCGGTCCAGCTTAATCTTTCGTTCCGGGCTTTATATTTTTATTATTCTTTTTTTTACTAATTTTGGCAAGCTTTTAAAAAGAACCGAACTGGGGGGATTATTCTTTGAAGGCCGTAAGCGGCTCTTGAATAAGCTTTCCTTTAGCAAAACGTTCCCATGATAGAGTAGAAATATCGAGAGTGGGCTTTTCCCCGAGCAGAAGCTCAGCCATTACTTTACCTACCGCAGGACTATGTTGGAAGCCATGCCCACTGAATCCGGTAGCTAAGAAAAGGCCAGGCCAAGATGGTACTTCGCCCAAAATAGCATGATGATCCGGAGAAATTTCATACAATCCAGCCCAGCCCCGAACTATCTGCGCTTTTTCCATCACCGGGACACGCCGAATAGAGTTTTCAGCAGTTATCGCCATTGCTTCATAATCAATATTAATATTAAACGAAGAAAAATCATCTTTTGGTCCAGAGAGAAGTAGCCCCTTACCTTCTCTTCTAAAATACCAGCCCCGATGGAAGTCGATGGTCAAAGGGACTGCTTCTGGAAGCCAAGGGAAAGGAGCAGTAAAGAAGATCTGTCGCCGGTAAGGCAGAACGGGAATTTTTAAGCCCACTAATTCCCCTGTTTTTCCGGCGTATGGTCCGGTGGCCATGACGACCAAGCGGGAGCGAAATTCGCCCTTATTAGTTTTTAAAGAATAAAATTTCCCTTTTTCTGGTTTAATTTCTATTACCTCGGTTCCTTCATAAATCTTTACTCCTCCAATTCTGGCCCCGCGGGCAAAGGCGCTGAGGGCTTCATAAGGGCCAGCATACCCCTCTAAGGAGCAAAAAGTTCCTCCGGCAAGGTCATCTACTTTGAGGAAAGGCCACCGGTAGGCAATCTCCGTTGGCGAAAGTAGTTCGACAGGAATTCCAAACTGCCGCTGCATTTTTACATTGGCTTGGAAGGTAGCCCATTCCTCATCAGTAGTGGCTAAGAATAAGTAACCTACTTTCTTAAAACCTATATCCACTTCGGTGATTTCTTGGAAATGATTCCAAACTTCCATGCTGGCCAAAGAGAAAGCAATGTTAATTTCCGTGGAAAACTGGAGGCGGATGCCACCAGCACATTTACCGGTGGAACCCTCGCCTAACATTCCTTTCTCCAGAAGGATTACATCTTGAGCTCTTTTTTGCGCCAGATAGTAGGCGATACTGGTGCCAATAATTCCCCCGCCAATGATGGTTATTTCAGCTATTTTTTGCATAATATTATTTTAGCCCTCTTGATTATAACTGCAAATCATAATTTACATGACTATGCTCAAGTCCCGAGCATGAGTACTTGCTTAGCTTCACCTTTCAAATTTTAAACAGATTAATCATAGAAATTATTTGGGGAAACAAAGGGCATGAAATTTGTTGGCCAAAATGAAGGCTGGTAAGGGAACGGAAAACAGATTCTTTTTTTTCCAAGCATTTATTAATATAATGGTAAAGATAAAAAATTGCTTAGGGAGGAAGAATGCGTAAGGAAGTTATAAAAGCAGTTATGGTGGTTTTCGTGGCCAGCTTTTGTACCATGGTAATTGAATTAGTCGCCGGAAGAATCATGGCTCCTTATGTGGGTGTTTCTTTGTATACTTGGACTTCCATTATAGGGGTAGTCCTGGCCGGGATTAGTATTGGTGCCTACTTAGGGGGAATTATTGCCGACCGATATCCCACACCTCGTACTTTAGGATGGTTGCTTTTCCTTTCGGGACTAGCTGCCCTATCCATTGCTCCTTTAACCGAGGCCGTGGCCCGCTGGCCCTTGCAAACTTCTTTGATGTTCAGAATCTTGACGGTGACGACCATAATTTTTTTCGCGCCTTCCTGTCTTTTGGGGATGATTTCTCCGTTAGTAGTTAGGCTTTCTTTAGACCGCTTAGATAGGTCCGGAAATGTGGTGGGCAAGATTTATGCCTTCTCTACTTTAGGTTCCATCTTGGGTACTTTTGCTACAGGTTTTTTTCTTATATCATACATGGGTACCAGAAATATTCTCTTACTCATGGCTTTGATCCTGATCATTTCCTCGCCTTTCTTTGGGGGTTCTTTTCTTCGCCGGCGAGTATTCTTCGTTCTCTTTCCTGCTTTACTCGTTTTCCTTTGGTCGATTCACGGCCAAGCTTTTAAGAAGCAGAGGGATGATAACTCTTATTTTTACACGGAAACCGATTACTATACAATTGAGCTGAAACAATTGGAGAAAGAAGGCCGGACTCTGGAAGCAGTAATTTTGGATAATCTAATTCATTCTTATGTAGATCTGGAAGATCCCTTGCACCTGCAATATGGTTATGAGCAAGTTTATGCCGAACTAGTGGCCTGGAAGGCCAAGAATAACCCCAATTTTCGGGCTTTGATTATTGGGGGTGGAGGATATACTTTCCCCCGCTATTTGGAAGTTAAATACCCCCAAGCCAAGATCGAGGTTATTGAAATTGATCCCCGTTTGACGGAGATAGCCCATGATTATTTGGGCCTCCCTGCGGATACGCGTATTCGCTCTTATAATGACGATGCTCGTTGGTTTTTGATGAATTTTCCAGAAAAAGGAGTTTACGATTTTATATTTGGGGATGCCTTCAATGACCTGAGTATTCCCTATCATTTGACGACTAAGGAATTTAACGCCATCATAAAGTCTCTTCTCAAACCTGATGGTCTTTTTATTGCCAACACCATTGACCACTTTGAGCGGGGTCTATTTTTGCCTGCTTATGTGCGGACCCTACAGGAAGTTTTTGGACGAGATAAAGTATGCTTAATTGCCGATAGCGATTTCGCCCACATGGGCATCAACACTATTATCGCGGCGGCCAGTCCGGCCAGGCAAGAATGGGCTGGGGTCCGGAATAGTTCTGCCGGCCGCTGTTTTGTACTCGGGCCTACTGAGCTTAATCAGAAAATGGGTCACAGATTAAATGTGCTGCTTACTGATGATTACGCTCCCGTAGATAATTTGACTGCGCCTATGTTTGAAGAGCGATTTGGCCGAAAGAAGAAAAGTTAATGATTAGGGCTCTTCTGGTTTGAGGCCATATTTCCGAATCTTCTGTTGCAAGTTTTGGCGAAACATTTGGGCTCGGCGGGAAGCCTCCGAGATATTCCAGTTGCTTTCCCGCAGGAGATGGGTCAAGTAAAATTTTTCGAATTCGCTCTTGGCAATAGTGTAGGGTGAATTTATCCAACTCTCTGGGGTGGTGGCCCTTTCCGCCACACGGGTAATAAATTCCTCGGGCAAATCGGAGATTTTAATAGTATCCCCTTCGGCCATGGAGAGGGCATATTCAATGACGTGTTCAAGTTCCCGGATGTTGCCCGGCCATTTGTAGGCCATAAGGGCCTTTAAAGCCTGGGGATCAATTTTAGTCACTGGCCGAGTTCCGCGATATTTTTCCAAAAAATGATAAGCCAAAAGAGGAATATCATCTACCCGCTCCCGCAAAGGGGGTAAATGGATGGCGATTCCTTTAAGGCGGTAATAAAGGTCTTGACGGAATTCTTTTCTTTCTACAGCTTTTTCTAAGTCTCGATTAGTCGCCGCAATAATCCGAATATTTACGTGCATAGGATGGGTGTCGCCCACCCGAAAAAATTCTCCTTCTTGGATAACGCGCAACAGTTTCGCCTGAAAAGCAGGGCTGGTTTCGGCAATTTCATCCAAAAATATAGTCCCCCCATCGGCCATTTCGATCAATCCGCGGCGAGTGGTTATCGCCCCGGTAAAAGCCCCTTTCACATGGCCAAAAAGTTCGCTCTCTAAAATTGTTTCTGCCAAAGAGGCACAGTTGATGGGCTGAAATATTTTTTCGCGGCGCGGACTTAGTTGGTGAATAGCTTTGGCTACTAACTCTTTCCCTGTGCCCGTTTCACCAGTGAGGAGAATGTTACTATCTCCATTGGCTACTTTGCGCACCAAGTCCATGACCCGCTGCCAAGTCGGGCAATTACCGATAATGTTGGCGAAGGCACTTTGCGTATGAAGTTGCCGCCGCAGCAGAATATTTTCGGCCTGTAAGCGGCTGTGTTCGGCAGCTCTTTCGATGACCACTCTTACTTCATCAGGAGTAAAAGGCTTCGGTAGATAATCGTAAGCTCCTTTTTGGATAGATTCGACGGCGCTTTTGATAGTTGCGTACCCAGTGATCATGATGACTACTAAATGGGGCTGAATTTTTTTAAGCTCCTCCAGAAGCTGCAGGCCATCCATCCCCGGCATACGGATATCGGTGATGACGATATCAAAATGTTCGGCTTGCACTTTTTTTAAAGCATCTTCAGCGCTGAGAGTAAAAGAGCAAAAGTAGCCACTTTTTTTCAAAATAGCTTCTAATGATTTACAAGTGTTAATTTGGTCATCAACGATCAAAATTTTACTGTTAAATTCCATGGGCGAAGTATTCCTTGCGGCTGAGGGGGAAATCAATGACAAAAGTTGTTCCTTTCCCTTCCGCGCTCTCCAAGCGGTAATTTGCTCCATAATTTTTTAAAATACCAGAGACAATATATAGCCCCAATCCTGTACCTTCCCCTGTTGGCTTAGTGGTAAAAAAAGGGTCAAAAACCCGGGAAATATTTTCACGCGGGATCCCCACGCCATTATCTTGGATGGTGACCCGAATTAAAGGGCCAGAGTACTCCTGCGGCAAAGAGAAACTTTCTGGAGGAAATTCGAGAAATTGCGTTTGGATAAAAATCTTTTTTTCTTTAGGCAAAGAGTCTCCTGCATTTCTTTCTTCATTTTCATGGGCCTTTAGCCCATGAATGGAGTTTAAGAGGATATTGGTAAAAACTTGTTGGATCTGACCTGAGTCTGCTCTAATTAGGGGCAATTCATTAACGAGCTCGAGTTGCACATCGATATCTTCTAAAGAACCTTGTTTGGCTAACAAAAGGAGGCTTAAGTTTAAGGTTTCATTGAGATCTATCCAAGAGAGCACTGGTTTAGTTTGGCGAGAAAAAGAGAGCAAGTCAGAAACAATTTTTCTGGCCCGGGTGGCCTCCTTAATAATGATATCTAAGCTTTCCCTTTGGGCATCCCCTTCTTTTGTCTCCTCCCGTAAAAGGGTGGAGAAAGTAAGAATAGAAGTCAAGGGATCGTTCATTTCATGAGCAACGCCAGCAGCCAGACGGCCAACAGCCGCTAATTTTTCTTGCTGGCTGAGTTCTTCTTGGGCTCGGCGCAGATCGTCTTCTAATTTTTTCTTTTCGGTAAGGTCTTTAATTATGCCGAGGGTGCCCACTATTTCTCCGCGATCATCTTTAAGCAAAGAAGCGGAAATCAGGATGGGGATTATCCTCTCTTTCACTACGATAGAAGTTTCGTAATTGAGCAAGCGCCCTCTTTCTTTTAGAATATCCATAATTTTTTTGGCCTCGGCATATCCCCCTAAGTAAAATTGAGTCATGGGCTTTCCCCAAAGGCTATTTTCGGGACTGCCCTGTTCGCCGAACAATTCTTGGATACTTCGGTTAGCAAAGGTAATTCTTCCTTTAGGGTCTGTGGCTACAATACCATCTACCGAACTTTGCACTATATTTTCTAAGGTCTCTTTAGTTTTTCTTAATTCTTGATTCGATTGGGCAAGACTGGCTTGGCTTTGCTCTAAAGAGGCCACCATAGCATTAAAAGAGGCAGCTAATTCGCCGATTTCATCTCGCGAACGTATATTTACCCGCTGCGAAAAATCACCATCGGCCACTTTCTTGGTCCCACTGACCAACATTTTAATCGGCTTGACCAGCAACTGGGATAAATAGAAGGCGAGCACAGCGCCAATAAGCGCCGCTTGAATGGCAAAGATGGTAGAGTAGTTCTGCGCTTTGCGGGTAGCAGCCTGAATGGGAATCCAAGCTATATTGGCTATTTGTTCGCTTAATCGTTCTAACTGTTGACTATAGTTAAACAATCCCTCCGTTATTTTTTCAGTTGGCGGGGTAGCGGCAGAAGCAAGGAGCTGGTCAATGGTTAGTTGGTATTGGTTAAGAACTTGTTGAGCTTGTTGGAATTTAGAGGCTATTTCTTTGTCGTCGATCTTTTGATATTTTAAGAAAGACTCCCGCAGCCGACTGGTCAAGTCTTGCAGGCGATAAAGGTAAAACTTCTCCCGATAAAAAAGGTAATTTTTTTCGTGTTGACGCATTTCTAAAATATGGGCGTAGTTTTGATAAACTTCCCTGACCATCTGCGAGCTCTCGCTGATCCATTTAGAATTAATATAGAGAACTTCCGCAACCATGGCAGTTAGGATGGCCAAGGGAATAAAAGCTAAAAGGAGCTTTACGCCAATGCGCATAACCGGCTTACCTTTGCTAAGGGAGGAAGATTAATAATAATTATAAAGCCAAAGTTAAAAGGGAGGCAAGAGGAAAGGGCACTAACGTGATCAACGGTTACCAAAACCCCTCTTTGACTAAATAAGGCGCAAGAAGTATAATTTTTATATGCTCCCTAAAAAAGAAACGCCCTGGCTTACCACCGTGGAAGAGTTTATGCAAAGGTACCGTCTTCCCTTAATGCCGGTAATCTGGGCAGTTACTTGTATAATTATCAGCGTCTTAATCGTTATAGGCCTCTATAGTTATTATAGCGCCGAAAAAGCAATCGCTCAGCAGTTTAACAGACAGCAACTGGGCCTAGTGAAACAGGTGGCCAGTAGGATAGAAAATTTTTTGTCAGAAACTCGGCATGATATTTCTCTTTTAACTTCCTTGCCCCAAGCGCAAAAGCTTTCCTTGGCAAATGCTGAAGAAACCCTAAAATCTTTTTTAGTTACTTTACCTGGTAAAGTGGAGTTTCTTATTTTTCAAAACGAAAAAGGGGATTTTCTATGTTATCCACCTCCAAAATTTTTCCCCCCATCCAGCGCGGGATTAATCTCTCCTATTTATTTAGAAAAAATAAAAAAGGAGAAATCTCCAGTCATCATAGAAAAAATTAAAGAAGCAAAAACATCTCCCCCCAGCTTAATCTTAATAGCAGCCCCTATTTTTTCTGGAAATAACTGGCAAGGGATTTTAGCTGGTGGCCTTAATTTTGAGATACTCAAAGAAAGATTTCTCCTTTCCTTACCCCTGGGGGCAGGTGGGGCGTCCTGGCTAATTAACCAGGAGGGAGTAATTTTAACTCACGTCCAGACAAAGCTGAGGGAGGCGAAAAGCTCTTCTGGAGAGAATCAATTCCAGCTTATGGGAGGGCGTCTACTCCAGTTGATCAACAAAGAAATGTCTCCGGACAAGACTGGAATGGGAGAAGAAGTTTTAACTTTGCCAGGGGAAGAAAAGGAGAAGATTAAATACCTTTTCGCCTATGCCCCCATTAAAGTGGGCGAGAATTCTTGGTTTATTGCTTTAATAACACCTTATTCGGAAATGACCCAGATAGTATGGGCCAGCTTTAAAAATTCTGTTTTTCTTTTGGCGATCATGGCGGGAACCCTATTGCTGGGAACTTATGTCGGCCATAAGATTAATCAAAGCCGCATCCGGGCTGAAGAAAAAGTAAAATGGAGCGAAGAAATTGTTAAGACCCAAAACCGTTTACAGATCCTGTTTGATGGCTCACCGGATGCCATTGCGATAATTGACCAAGATTTTCGCATCACCATGCTAAATAAGACTGGCTTAAATTGGTATAAGAAACCATTAAAAGATTTTTTAGGCAAAATTTGTTATCAAGAATTCCAAGGTCGCTCGGAACCTTGCCCGAATTGCCCGGCCCAAGAAACTTTTAAAACAGGGAAAACTGCCTATCGCGATAGAGCAACTCTGCTAGTTGAGGGAGTAAAGAAATACCTCCAACTTTATACATTTCCCCTGCCCGGCCAGAACGGGGAAGTTCAAGAAGTCGTCGAATATGTAAAAGATGTAACGGCGGAAAAGAAACTCCAGCAACAGATTATTCAATCAGAAAGATTAGCCGTGGTGGGCAAAATGTCAGCTAATGTTGCTCACGAGATTAAAAATCCTTTAGGAACGATTGTGTTAAATGCCGAGCTATTGGAAGATGAACTATCTCGCTTCGGGGCAGCAGAGACAGAAGAAGCTCGCCAGATTCTGGGAGTGATTAAATCAGAAGTAGATCATTTGTTGGAGGTAATCGAAGAATACCTGCAATTTGCCCGCCTGCCTAAATTGAAGCTGGAGTGGGGTAACATTAATGAAGTAGTCTCCAATCTGCTTTTTTTCTTAAAAGAAGAGGCTGTCGAACGGAAGGTACATATCCAGGAAGAATTAGACAATATTTTGCCTCCGGTCCTAATAGATGCCAAACAGCTGCGCCAGGCTCTATTGAATATTATCAAAAACTCATTTGAAGCTATGCCTGGGGGAGGCAAGCTCACGGTCTCTACCTGCCATAAGGATGGGCGGGTAGAGATTACTATTGCCGATACGGGGCGCGGTATTCCGGAAGAAAATTTAGATCTTATCTTTACCCCTTTCTACAGCACCAAGCATGGGGGAACAGGTTTAGGTTTATCCATTACTTCCCATATTATTCAAGAACATCAAGGAAGCATTAATGTCAAGAGCTACGTGGACTTGGGAACTGTTTTTACTATCTCTCTTCCCGCGGTGCCCATGGAGAATCATTTTCCTCCCCCCGAGGAAAGAAAGGATATAATCAATGGATAAGCCAGAGACGAAGAAAATTCTACTTGTTGATGATCATAAGTCTTTCCGGGATTCCTTAGCCAAAATATTAAATAGCGAGGGGTATAAAGTATGCGCGGCTAATGATGGGGAAGAGGCCCTTGATATTCTGCGCCAGGAGCATATTAATCTCGTCTTGACCGATTTAAAAATGCCCAAAATGGATGGCGTAGAGCTTTTGCGAGTGGCAAAGACTTTACATCCAGAAATAGAAGTAATTTTGATCACGGGGTTTGGCACTGTGGATACGGCGGTCACCGCTATGAAAGACGGAGCGTTTGATTATATCCAAAAACCTTTCAAGCCGCGAGATATTATTAAACTTGTGCGCAAAGCCTTGGAAAAACAATCTCTGGTCTTGGAGAATCGAGTTCTCCAAGAGCGAATTAAAGAATTCCAAAAATTTGAGAAGATCATCGGCCAGAGTCCAGCAATGAGAAAAATATTAGAGGTTGTTGCCCAAGCGGCTCCCAGCTCGGCTACGGTGCTTATTCAAGGTGAAAGCGGAACGGGCAAAGAATTGATCGCTCAGGCCATTCATGATTTAAGCCCGCGAGCTCATCGTCCTTTTATTAAAGTTAGTTGTGCCGCCTTGCCGGAGACCCTTTTGGAAGCAGAACTCTTTGGCTATGAAAGGGGAGCATTCACCGGGGCCATAGCCCGAAAGGAGGGTAGGTTTGAGCTGGCTGATGGCGGGACTCTTTTCTTAGATGAGATTGGAGAAGTTAGCCCTACGGTGCAAGTAAAACTGCTCCGGGTCTTGCAGGTGGGGGAATTCGAACGTTTAGGCGGAACCAAGACTTTGCGGGTTGACGTGCGCTTGGTCGCGGCCTCCAACATAAATCTATTAGAAGCAGTGGAGAAGAAAACTTTTCGGGAAGATCTCTTTTCCCGCCTCAACGTGATTACCATCACTCTTCCTCCTTTACGGGAAAGAGAGGGAGATATCCCTCTGCTTGCTTATCATTTTTTGGAAGTGTTTAAGAAAAAGAATAATAAACAGATTGCAGGTTTTGCTCCGGAAACAATGGAATTGATGACCAATTACCATTGGCCCAGGAATGTGCGGCAGTTAGAAAATGCTATTGAGCGAGCCGTGGTCTTATGTAAGGGAAATTTTATTAATCCGGAAGATCTTCCTCCGGAAATAATAGAAGCAGTTAATATGCGTAGAAGTCAAAAAGGCCTTGGGGCAGATGAGAAGATAATTTCTATTCCCTTGGGGACTCCTTTAGAGGTGATCGAAAAGAGAGTAATCGAAGAGACACTTCGCCATTCTCGCGGTAATAAAATTTTAGCCTCCAAAATCTTGGGTATTTCGGCTCGCACCATCTACCGGAAAATCGAAGAAGGAAAGAAGGAGCCCGAAACCCAGAAAGAATAAAATCTTGCATCAGATTTGCATCCCCCGAATTTCCAAAGTTCTTGCAGATTCTCTCCGCCCCTACCCATGAAAGAATAATGGCCTCATTATATGGGGCCTCTCTCCCTTCCGCCTGCAAGATGTACGAATTTAAAAAGTGATCGACGGTTAGGTAAAGGAATTATTGACAATAAGGTAAGATAATGATATTTCCATGAGAAAATTTTAATGGTGAGTTGTGAATTTTTATTCGAGGTAGGGGATTATGCAAATAGCTCGTCGCCTGGAGCACTTGCAAGGCGTTTTAGTGATGGAAATGAATATGCGCCTTGCGCGGCTGAAACAAGAGGGAAAGGATATCATTAACTTGGGAGTGGGTGACCCTGATTTTCCTCCTCCCCCCCATCTTCTTAAGATTTTAGAA
This sequence comes from uncultured Syntrophaceae bacterium, assembly GCA_964484485.1. Lineage (GTDB taxonomy): Bacteria > Desulfobacterota > SM23-61 > SM23-61 > SM23-61 > CAZAGD01. Next base: position 941 of record CAZAGD010000232.1, on the reverse strand, counting down.
GAAGCTGCGCGCCACCCTGATTATCACCATTATCCAAGCTTTTATCCTAACCAACCCTTAAAAGAAGCCATTGCCCAATGGTATAAACGTCGCTTCGGGGTTGATCTTGACCCAATAAAAGAAGTTCTCCCTCTTCTTGGTTCAACTGACGGGCTCTTTTTGATTCACCTTTGCCTTCTGGATGTAGGAGACTTGGCTTTAGTTCCGGATCCGGGTTATCCTTCTTATGAAGCTGCCGCCAAGATTGTGGGCGCCCAGGTAGAAAAAATTCCTTTATTGAGGGAGAATGGTTTTCTCCCTAATCTTGACCAAATCCCTGCGCCTATTGCCCAAAAAGCTAAAATGATTTGGGTTAATTACCCCAATAATCCCACAGGAGCTACTGCCCCGCCTGAATTCTATGAAAAACTAATTGCTTGGGCTAAAGCAAATAAGGTGTGCGTAGTCGCTGATAATGCTTATTCAGAGGTTTATTTCGATAACCGACCCCCGCACAGCTTCCTGGAATTTCCAGGAGCAAAAGAAGTGGGCGTTGAGCTTCATTCTCTTTCTAAAACTTATAACTGCTGTGGCTGGCGCTCGGGAATGGTGGTTGGTAATAAAGATATAATCTCGGCCCTAGGCAAAGTTAAAGCTCATGCCGACCGGGGTATGTTTTACCCTATCCAATTAGTCTCCATGGCAGCTCTGCAGAGTACAGATGAGTTTATGGCCAAAAGGAATCAAATCTTCCAAGAGCGGCGAGATATTTTCTTGGCCGGCCTTAAGGAAATTGGGATAGAAGCATATCCGCCGCAAGCTACTTTTTACCTTTGGGCGCGGGTGCCCCCCAAGTACACTTCTTTAGAATTTTGCTTTCAGGCTTTAGAAGAGGCTAATGTCTGGATGATTCCTGGTTCTCTATATGGCCAATATGGTGAAGGGTATATGCGTATTGCTTT
>CAZAGD010000231.1:0-68833 GCA_964484485.1 uncultured Syntrophaceae bacterium | reverse complement strand
ACGTTGCCTGCTGGGGTGGAGATGGTGATGCCTGGGGATAATGTGACGTTGGAGGTGCAGTTGATTACGCCGATAGCGATGGAGAAGGAGTTGCGGTTTGCGATTCGGGAGGGGGGGCGTACGGTGGGAGCCGGCGTCATCTCCGAAATATTAGAATAGTTGACTTAAGCCTAGTTGCCTAAACAGTAACGGTAGAGAGAAGGGAAGAGAGAATTAAGGGATGGTCATCAATAGTCAAAAGATAAGGATCAGGTTAAAAGCCTATGACCATAGGCTTCTTGATCAGTCAACGAAGGAGATTGTGGAGACCGCCAAACGCACAGGTGCTAAGGTGGCTGGTCCCATTCCTTTACCCACAGAAATTAATAAATTCTGCGTGCTGCGGTCGCCCCATGTGGACAAAAAATCTCGGGAACAGTTCGAGATGCGCACGCATAAAAGGCTCTTAGATATTTTAGAACCTACGCAGCAGACCATCGATGCTTTAATGAAGCTCGATTTAGCTGCCGGTGTGGATGTTGAGATAAAATTATAGGCCTAAGGCGCATAGCGGTTGCCGAAATAATTTTTTATTGCCGAACGCTATGCGCCTTGCCTTCTAAAATAAGGTTGGCGAGATGGAAAAAGGCATTATTGGTAAGAAAATTGGCATGACCCAAATATTCCGAGAAGATGGTAGTGTAGTTCCCGTGACCGTAATTCAAGCCGGTCCATGTACGGTGGTGCAGATAAAGACTCCAGCCAAGGAGAAATACGCAGCCTTACAGCTGGGTTTTGAGGAAGACGATCTAAAAAAAATGAAAAAACCCCTGCAGGGACATTTTGCTAAAGCCCAAGTTCCGGCTTTCCGCTACCTTAAGGAATTTAGAATTTCTAACCCCGAAGCCTATAAAGTTGGCCAAGTGATCACGGTAGAAGAATTCAAGGTGGGAGAATTTGTGGATATAACCGGGTACTCCAAAGGGAAAGGCTTTATGGGGGTAGTTAAAAGGTGGGGATTCCGCGGTGGGCGAGCTACTCATGGTTCTATGTTCCACCGGGCACCGGGCTCTATTGGGGCCAGCTCTTTTCCTTCCCGGGTATGGCCTGGGCAGAGAATGGGGGGACATACGGGGAATCAGCAGGTGACTTTGCAGAATTTGGAAATAATAGATGTTCGTCCCCGACAGAACATTCTGCTGGTAAAAGGAGCAGTTCCGGGGGGTCCGCGCGGATTGCTATTCATAAGAGGGGCTAAGAAGAAACCGGCAAAGGCGAAGGAATGAATTTGAGTCATGAGGATGAGAGCATGAAAATAGATGTAATCAATTTGGAGCGGCAGAAAATAGCCGAGATAGAAGTGGCCGATTACCTTTTGGAAGAAACGGCGAAACCGCACTTAATATATGAGGCCATACGGAATTTGCTGGCCGGTCGGAGAAAAGGAACCGCGGCCACCAAAGAGAGATCCTTTGTGAGCGGCGGGGGTAAAAAACCATGGAGGCAAAAAGGAACGGGCAGAGCTCGGGCTGGTTCTATCCGCTCACCCCTTTGGCGAGGAGGAGGAACGATTTTTGGACCCCACCCGCGGGACTATGCTTATCGGTTACCCAAAAAAGTTCGCCAGGCCGCCTTACGTTCGGTAATTTCTTACAAGTTTAGAGAAAATAAGCTATTGGTGATAGATAGTTGGCAGTTAGAAGAGGTGAAGACCAAGAAATTCGTAAGTATATTAAATGGCTTAGGTGTAAAGAATGCCTTGATTGTTACCGTCGGAAAAGATGAAAAGTTGCAAAAATCTGCCAACAATATACCAGGAGTTCAAGTAGAAGAACTGTCTGGGCTTAATGTTCATGATATTCTCCGTCATGAACATTTGATCTTATCGCCGGCCAGCTTGCAGGAATTAGAGAGGAGACTGCACCCATGAAAGAAGCCCACCAAATAATTAAAAGGCCCTTGATTACCGAGAAAAGTACGGCCCAAAAAGAAGAGGCCAATCAGATAGCCTTTTTAGTCGATCCTAAGGCTAATAAGATACAGATCCGGCAGGCGGTAGAAAAATTGTTTAAAGTAAAAGTGGTCAAAGTAAATACCATAAATATGCTGGGGAAAAAGAAGCGTTGGGGAAGATTCCTGGGCAAGAAGCCCGATTGGAAAAAAGCTATAGTTACTTTGCGCGCTGGGGATCATATTGAATTCTTCGAAGGGGTATAGAGGAGAACAGTAACATGGGGATTAAGAGTTATAAACCTACTTCACCAGGGAGAAGATTTCAAACTGTCTTGGATTTCGCTGAAATAACGCGGCGGGAGCCAGAGAAAAGCCTACTCCTCCCTTTGAAGAAAACAGGTGGTAGAAATTGCTATGGGCGGATAACCAGCCGTTATATAGGTGGAGGACACAAAAGGCTTTACCGGATAATCGATTTTAAGAGAGACAAGCATGGTATTCCGGCCCGGGTGGCCAGCATAGAGTACGACCCTAATAGATCGGCCTTCATTGCTTTACTTCATTACGTGGATGGGGAGAAAAGGTATATTTTAGCTCCTCATAATCTGCAAGTGGGCGAGGTTTTAATGTCCGGGGAGAATGCCGACATTAAACCCGGCAATGCCCTTCCTTTGAAGAATATTCCTTTGGGGACGCTCATCCATAACATTGAGCTAAAAAAGGGAAAGGGTGGACAGATAATCCGCAGTGCGGGTACTTATGGGCAATTAATGGCCAAAGAAGGAAATTATGCCCATATCAAATTGCCTTCTGGGGAAGTGCGCATGGTCCATTTAGAGTGCTATGCCACTATTGGTCAAGTGAGTAATTTAGATCACGAGAATGTGTCTATAGGAAAAGCAGGAAGAAGCCGCTGGTTGGGGAGAAATCCCCGAGTGCGCGGTGTGGCTATGAATCCGGTTGACCATCCCTTGGGAGGAGGCGAAGGAAAAACCTCAGGAGGAAGACATCCGGTAACTCCTTGGGGAGTGCCTACTAAAGGTTATAAAACCAGAAGGAATAAAGCCACGGATAAATTTATTTTGAAACGGAGAAAATAAGTTTTTCTGGGTATGAACCATTTTTAAGATATGAGGTGCTAATTGTGGGACGATCGATTCGTAAAGGACCATATGTTGATCCAAATTTAATGAAAAAAGTGGCCGAGGCCAACCAGACCAAGAGTCGCAAAGTAATAAAAACTTGGTCACGGAGATCAACCATTGTTCCGGAAATGGTGGGCCTTACTTTTGCTGTGCATAATGGCAAGAAGTTTATTCCTGTTTTTATTACCGAAAATATGGTGGGCCATAAATTAGGAGAATTCGCTCCCACCCGTACTTTCTTTGGCCACTCCGGAGACAGAAAAACTAAACTAAAAGCAGCTCCGAAGGCCGCCTAAAGGAGGAAGTATGGAAGCACGTGCGGTAGCCAGATATTTGCGCATGTCCCCCCGGAAAGTGAGATTGAGTGCTGATTTAGTGCGGGGTAAAAAAGCGGAAGAGGCTTTAAATATATTAGCCCACACAACGAAAGCAGGAGCAAAATTAGTGGCCAAAGCAATTCGGTCGGCCTTAGCCAATGCCCAGCAGAATAAAGCGATTGATGTGGATACCCTTTATGTAAAAACCATATTCGTCGATCAAGGACCTACTTTGAAGCGTTTCCGAGCGCGGGCCATGGGTCGGGCAGCCCGGATCCGGAAAAGGACTTGCCATTTAACAGTGGTTTTGAGTGAAGCGTAAATAAATTTTAAACGGGAGATTTTCTAAATGAAGGAGGAGAAAAGTTGGGTCAGAAGGTAAACCCTATAGGATTACGCCTGGGGATAGTTAAAACTTGGGACTCGCGTTGGTATGCGGAGAGGAATTATGCCAAATTTCTGCAGGAAGACATTAAGATTCGGCGCTTCATCAAAGAAAAACTTTATCATGCTGGTATTTCTAAAGTAGAAATTGAACGGACGGCGAACCGAGCCAAGATTACTATTCGGGCAGCGCGGCCGGGCATAATTATCGGACAAAAAGGGGCGGAGATTGAGAAATTACAGAAAGAAATTCAAAAGATGGCCCAACGAGAAATCTCCATTAATATTCAAGAAGTAAGAAGGGTGGAACTGGATGCCCAATTAGTGGCCGAGAATGTGGCTTTACAATTGGAAAGGCGCATAGCCTTTCGCCGGGCGATGAAAAAAAGTGTGACCAGCTCCATGAAATTTGGTGCTCAGGGAATAAAAATTGCGTGCTCGGGGAGACTGGGCGGAGCAGAAATTGCTCGGTCAGAGTGGTACCGGGAGGGGCGCGTTCCTTTGCACACTTTAAGGGCGGATATTGATTATGGATTTGCCGAAGCCCGGACCACCTATGGGACTATTGGCGTCAAAGTTTGGATCTATAAAGGAGAAGTTCTGCCGGCTGCTAAGGGAAAGAAAGAACAAACAGTCTGAGGAGATGAAAGAATATGCTGGCCCCGAAGAAAGTAAAATTTAGGAAACAACAAAAAGGAAGAAGAAAAGGCAAAGCAACCCGGGGAAATGCAATTAACTTTGGTGATTATGCGCTGCAAGCGGTGGAGTGTGGCTGGTTAACTACCAGGCAGATTGAAGCGGCGCGAGTGGCCATGACGCGTTATATTAAGCGGGGAGGAAAAATTTGGATTCGTATTTTCCCGGATAAACCGATTACTAAAAAACCAGCAGAGACCAGAATGGGCAAAGGGAAAGGTGCACCAGAAGATTGGGTAGCGGTGATTAAACCCGGAAGGATTCTTTATGAAATGGAAGGAGTGGACCTGGAGACGGCCAAGCATGCCTTCCGGCTGGCGGCCCATAAGTTACCGTTGGCCACTAAATTTATCTCCCGGGAGGGATAAGGGTGAAAGCGCGGGAACTAAGAGATTTAAGCATGGAAGAACTTCGCCAAAAAGAACAAGACTTAACAGCTGAGTTATTCAACTTGAAATTTCAACACGCCACTGGCCAATTAGAGAATACAGAGCGATTACCCCAAGTCCGCAAGGATTTAGCTAGGGTGAAAACTATCTTACGGGAAAGGGAGCTCGCTGTTAAAAAAGCTGGCTGAGGAATTGAGCATGGAGAAAAAAAGAGGAATTCGCAAAACAATGGTAGGTACAGTAGTTAGCGACCGCATGGACAAGACAGTGGTGGTCTTGGTGCAAAGGTTGGTCAAGCATCCTTTATACCAAAAATATACCCGCCGTCGCGCTCGTTATAAAGCTCATGATGAAAAGAATGAATGCCGGGTGGGGGATCGAGTACTGTTGATTGAAACCAGACCGTTGAGTAAAGAAAAACGCTGGCGGGTAAAAGAAATTTTAGAAAGAGCCCAGTAAGGCAGGGAAAAATGATACGAGGTTAATGGTAACCAGTAAGGATTTTCCGTTGGACGGAAATCCTGATTAAGTGGAAGCAAGGTATTGGCTATGATTCAAATGCAGACTATTTTAGAAGCAGCGGATAATTCGGGAGCTAAAAAGCTGGCTTGTATAAAAGTTTTAGGGGGCACCAAGCGTAAATATGCCAGCTTGGGGGATATCATCGTCGTCTCGGTAAAAGAGGCCATCCCTAATTCGAAAGTGAAAAAGGGAGATGTTCTGCGCGCCGTGGTAGTGCGCACGGTCAAAGAGGTAAGAAGAAGTGATGGCAGTTACATCAAATTTGATGATAATTCTGCCGTATTAATTAACCCCCAAAATGATCCTATCGGGACCCGCATCTTTGGCCCAGTCGCCAGAGAATTGCGAGCTAAAAAGTTTATGAAGATAATCTCTTTAGCCCCGGAAGTTCTGTGAAGATAGAAGAACGAGGTAAACCAATTATGAAGTTCATGAATTTTCACGTGCGCAAAAACGATATGGTTATGGTCATCGCGGGGAAAGAAAAGGGTAAGACAGGAAAGGTGCTTAAAGTTCTGCCCAAAAAGAACCGGGTAGTAGTGGAGAAGGTTAATTTCATAAAAAGGCATACGCGCCCAACGGGACGCCTCCGGCAAGGGGGCATTATTCAAAAAGAAGCCCCCCTCCATATTTCCAACGTTTTACTTTTGTGCCCAAAGTGTAATAAGGGCGTACGCACGGGAAGGAAGCTACTGGAAGATGGGAAAAAAGTTTTAGTTTGCAAAAAATGCGGGGAGATAATTGAAAGAACATGAAGAGGCAAGCGAGCATGACTAGGCTAAAAGAAATTTATATTAAAGAAGTTATCCCGCAATTGATGAAGAAATTTGGCTATCGCAATGTGATGGAAGTACCCCGGCTGGAAAAAATCACCCTAAACATGGGTTTGGGAGAGGCCATTCAAAATATTAAAATCTTGGATGCCGCCGTAGAAGAATTGACGCTTATTGCGGGCCAGCGCGCCGTGGTCACCAAGGCCAAGAGGTCGATCGCGGCCTTCAAATTGCGCGAGGGTATGCCTATTGGCGTTATGGTTACTCTGCGCCGAAATCGCATGTATGAATTCTTCGATAAGTTGGTAAACGTGGCTTTGCCGCGAGTTAGGGATTTCCGGGGGGTTTCGCCTAAGGCTTTTGATGGCCGAGGCAATTATACTTTAGGCATTCGCGAACAGATCATCTTTCCAGAAATAAATTTTGATAAGATAGATAAAGTAAAAGGTTTGAACGTTTCCATTGTGACGACGGCCAAAACTGACGAAGAAGGGAAAGAATTACTGCAACTTTTAGGTATGCCCTTTAGGAGCTAATAAAAATCGATGAAGGATCAACGCTTAAAAAGAAAGGATGAGTAGTGGCCAGAACTGCCTTAATAGTTAAAGCTAAGAAAAAGCCAAAATTTAGAGTGCGCGCTCACCACCGTTGCCCTTTATGTGGCCGGGCCAGAGGGTACTATCGCAAGTTCGATCTGTGTCGGATTTGCCTCCGCAATTTAGCTTCCCGGGGAGAGATTCCGGGAGTGATTAAATCAAGCTGGTAGGGAAATTAATCGGGGAGGAAAGGCATGGTAATGACAGACCCCTTAGCTGATATGCTGACCCGCATAAGAAACGCGAATAAAGCGAAGCATGAGAAAGTGGATGTACCCGCTTCCAATTTAAAAGCCCAGATTGCGCGGATTTTGAAAGAAGAGGGATATATTAAAAATTACAAATTGATCAAAGATGGCCGTCAAGGAATTTTAAGAATATATTTAAAGTACGAAGGAGACCGGAAGAATCCGGTGATTACCGGGTTAAAGACGATTAGCCGACCAGGCTTAAGGTGCTACGTGAAAAAAGAGGAGATTCCCCAAGTGCTCCGGGGATTGGGTACGGCAATTCTTTCTACCTCCAAAGGGGTGCTCACAGATAAAGAGGCCCGTAAGTTAAATGTGGGTGGAGAATTACTCTGTGAGGTGTGGTAAGGAGCTTTAAGGAGAAAGATATGTCACGTATAGGCAGAAAACCAATACCTGTTCCCAAGGGTATAAAAGTGGAGCTGGAGCTTCCTATTTTAAAGATTTCCGGCCCCAAAGGGAGCCTTGCGCAAAAAATTCCCGAAGGTGTGGCGGTAACTTTAGAGAAAGACCAGATTGTCGTCCATCAACCTGCGAACCCCAAAAGAGGAAAAGCCTTACAGGGGCTTACACGAACTTTGATTGCCAATATGATTAAAGGGGTGAGTCAAGGTTTTGAACGGGTTTTGGAGATTAATGGGGTGGGCTATCGCGTTGAACTTCAAGGGAATGTGCTTAATTTCAGCTTAGGATATTCCCATCCTATTCGTTTCCCTTTGCCGGAAGGAATTAAAGCGGAAGTGGATAAACAAACCAAATTAACGTTGCGAGGAATAGATAAACATCTATTAGGATTAACGGCCGCGGAGATTCGCAGTCTTCGCCCCCCCGAACCATATGGGGGTAAGGGGATTAAATATGCTGAAGAAATTATCCATCGCAAAGCTGGTAAAACGGCGGTGGGATAATTAACAAGGGAAGAAAAGTGCTGAGAAAAGAAAAAGAGATTGCGCGCCAAAGAAGAAAATTGCGATATAAAGACAAGGTAAGGGGGACTCCAGAGCGTCCTCGGTTGTGCGTATTCCGAAGCGCCCGGCATATTTATGCCCAATTAATCGATGATAGCCGGGGACATACTTTAGCGGCTGCCTCTACGCTAAGTCCGGAACTGCGGGAAGTTGAACGAGGTAAAGGCAAGATAGAAATAGCTAAAAAAGTGGGGGCTCTAATTGCCGAGAAAGCTTTAGCTCTAAATATCCAGAAAGTGGTATTTGACCGCAATGGTTTTTTATACCACGGGCGGGTAAAAGCTTTAGCAGAAGCAGCACGAGAAAAAGGGTTGAGTTTTTAATAAAAATCCTGCCCCAGAAGAGGTTTGAGCTTTTTAAAGAGATTAAGCCAATTTAAATTAAGGACGCAGGAGAGGAAAGTTATTTAAACGGAGGTAATTCATTGGCTCAAATTAATCCCGAAGAATTGGAACTGGTCGACCGAGTTGCCCACATAAATCGGGTGGCCAAAGTAGTAAAAGGGGGAAAGAGATTTAGCTTTAGCGCTCTGGTGGTCGTCGGCAATGGCCAGGGAATCGTAGGGTTTGGATTGGGCAAAGCTCGGGAAGTTCCGGAAGCTATTCGCAAAGCCATAGAGCAAGCTAAAAAGAACTTGATCGCCGTTCCTATCACCAAGGGTACGATACCTTACGAAGTAGTGGGTGAATACGGGGCCTCCCGCGTGCTCTTAAAACCAGCTTCCGAGGGCACTGGAGTAATAGCCGGCGGTGCTGTACGGGCTGTCTTAGAATCAGCGGGAGTACAAAATATCCTCACCAAGTGTTTTGGTTCGCGTAATCCCCATAACATAATTAAAGCCACTATCCATGGATTGCGCCAGCTCAAGACTCCGGAAGAAGCGGCGACCAAAAGAGGGAAAGTAGTCCCTGAGGTAACCTAAAAGGGAAGAGCTTTAAGAAATAATCCTAAACTGCTTTAGGTGGAATAAAATGGGAGAAAAAATGATCCAAGTAACTCTAATTAGGAGTGAAATTAGTCAGCCCGAAACGCAGAGGAGGACTTTGCGCGGGTTGGGACTGACCAAAATGCACCGCTCTGTGCGTTTACCAGACACTCCAGCTATTCGGGGAATGATTAAAAAAGTTAGCCATTTGGTCAAAGTGGAAGAAGTTTAGAGGTTGGGCATATGGAACTCAATGCGTTAAAGCCGCCAGCAGGATCAAGAAAGAAAAAAAAGAGAGTAGGACGGGGAGATGGCTCTGGGCATGGAGGCACTGCTACCCGGGGGCATAAAGGGCATAGGGCTCGGGCCGGAGGAAAAAGCTCGCGCGGATTTGAGGGTGGCCAGATGCCTTTACAACGCCGTTTACCCAAGCGGGGGTTTTTTAACCCATTCCGTCAAGAATGGCAAATAGTAAACCTCAAAGATTTAAATCGATTCCCCGCGGGGTCGGTAGTCGACCCGGCCTTGCTCAAAGAATCGGGACTGATCAAAAAAGGAGAAGAAAAGGTTAAGATATTGGGCGATGGTTCTTTAAATTTTCCTTTGACAATCAAGGCTCATCAATTCAGTCTGGCAGCCAAAAGTAAGATCGAGGCGGTCGGCGGAAAAGCGGAGGTTATTTAAAGCGTGCTTCAGGGGTTTCAGAATATTCCCAAAATACCGGAGCTGAAGCGCAGGATATTAGTTACTTTAGCCTTGTTGGCTGTTTATCGGATTGGCGTGCATGTTCCCACACCCGGAATCGATGCTACTGCTTTAGCTGCCTTCTTTGCCCAAGCCAAAGGCACGCTTTTTAGCTTTATAGACATGTTTTCCGGGGGAGCTTTCGAACGTCTTTCAGTTTTTGCCCTGGGGATCATGCCTTACATCAGTTCTTCGATTATCTTGCAGCTGCTTACGGTTGTTGTCCCCCACTTGGAGAGGCTTTCTAAGGAGGGGGAAGCGGGAAGGAAGAAGATCACCCAGTATACCCGGTATGGAACAGTTTTGCTAAGTTTAATCCAAGGGTTTGGGATCAGTATCGGTTTGGAAAGAATGACGGGGCCTGGCGGAGAATTAATTGTCGCCGAGCCGGGCTGGGCATTTCGCTTCATGACCATGATCACCCTCACGGCGGGGACAGCCTTCATCATGTGGCTGGGGGAGCAGATTACCGAACGGGGGATCGGCAATGGCATTTCTTTAATAATTTTTGCGGGGATCGTCGCGCGGATGCCTACGGCAATCAGCAATAGTGTTCGCCTCATCCGCACTGGCGAGTTAAGTATTTTGGTGACTATATTTTTAATTGTTTTCATGGTGGCCGTAGTGGGGGCCATCATCTACGTGGAAAGAGGGCAAAGACGCATCCCCGTCCAATACGCTAAGCGGATTGTCGGTCGCAAAATGTACGGCGGTCAAAGCACCCATTTGCCTTTAAAGATTAACACCGCTGGTGTTATTCCGCCGATTTTTGCCTCTTCGATTATCATGTTTCCTGCTACCATTGCTAATTTTATGGAACATCCGTGGATGAAAGCAGTGGCTAACCAATTGGAGCCAGGGTCGTTAGTTTATGAGCTCCTATATGTTGGGTTTATCTTCTTCTTTTGCTATTTTTATACGGCCGTGACTTTTAATCCCACAGATGTGGCTGATAATATGCGCAAGTACGGTGGTTATATTCCGGGAATTAGGCCTGGTAAAAAAACGGCCGAGTTTGTGGATCGGGTGCTTACCCGGATCACTTTTAGCGGAGCCATTTATGTTTCTGCCGTCTGTGTACTGCCTTCCATTTTAATTACTAAATTTCATGTCCCTTTTTATTTTGGCGGGACGGCCCTATTGATTGTGGTCGGTGTTGCTTTGGATACGGTAGGGCAGATTGAATCGCATATGTTAATGCGTCATTATGAAGGATTCATGAAACGGGGGCGGATAAAAGGAAGAAGGTAGCGGATGAGCCTTTTTTATTTGTCAGCTGAGGAAGAGAGGATAATACTCAAATCGCCCCAGGAAATAGAAAAAATGCGCCGAAGTAATCAAATTGTGGCGGAAATTTTGGCCGAAATTAAAGAAGCGGTCCGGCCGGGAATTACCACGCGGGATTTGGAAGAATTGGCGGAAGAACTTTTAGCCAAGAAAAAAGCCAAACCGGCTTTCAAGGGTTATAATGGCTTTCCCGCGGCGTTGTGTACTTCCGTGAATGAAGAAATTGTCCATGGTATACCATCTGAGCGAGTCCTAAAAGAAGGTGATATTCTGAGTTTAGATTTTGGGGTTATCTATGATGAGTTTTATGGTGATGCAGCCATTACCTTGCCCGTGGGCCAGGTTTCGCCCGAGGCCGCTAGATTAATGCGGGTGGCTGAAGAAGCCCTTTATTTAGCTATTGAGCAGGCTCGTCCGGAAAATCGTTTGCAAGATATTTCGGCAGCTATTCAACGTTATGTGGAGAGCCAAGGTTTTTCGGTAGTACGTGATTTCGTGGGCCATGGCATTGGAAAGCATCTGCACGAGAAACCACAAGTCCCGAACTTTGGCCTGCCCGGACGGGGAATAAGGTTGCGCCCGGGGATGACTCTAGCTATTGAACCTATGATCAATGCCGGGGGGCACGAAGTAGAAATCTTAGAGGATGGATGGACAGCCGTTACTAAAGATAGAAGTCTTTCTGCCCATTTTGAACACTCGGTGGCTATAACCGAGAATGGACCAGACATTTTGAGTAAGATTTGAAGGTAAGTAAGATGAGCCCGGAAATAGGCCATAATGGAGAAGAGAAAAGATGCCCAAAGAAGACGCCATAGAAGTAACCGGAACAGTCGTCGAAACTCTGCCCAATGCCATGTTTCGCGTAGAGTTAGAGAACGGGCATCGCGTATTGGCGCACATCTCGGGCAAAATGCGCATGCATTTCATCAAAATATTACCCGGGGATAAAGTGACCGTAGAGCTTTCACCTTATGATCTAAACCGAGGCAGAATAATCTATAGAGAAAAAGAGGGGGAAGCGCCGAGTGCTGGGCCACGGATAAAGAAAAGCCGAGGCTGAGTCAGGGATGAATCAAGAACAAACCAGGGATAGGGATGAAATAAAAAGGAAAAAATTATTGCACGCCGAGGTAATTCCATGAAAGTGAGAGCTTCAGTTAAAAAAATCTGCGATAAATGTAAAATCATTAAGAGGAAAGGCGTTATCAGAGTAATTTGCCAAAACGCCCGCCATAAACAAAGGCAGGGGTGAAAAGGCCTGAAGGAGGTAAAAATTGGCTCGTATTGCTGGTATTGATCTTCCCCGTAACAAAAATATAGAGATTGCTTTAACGTATATTCATGGTATTGGCAGGTCTACCGCCCGGAAGATTTTAGAGATGGCTCAGGTTAATGGCCAGCGGAAAACGGACGAATTAACGGATGCGGAAATAGCCAAAATTAGGGAGGCTATAGATCAAAGTAATTTGAAGATCGAGGGAGATTTGCGGCGAGAAGTCTCCATGAATATAAAGAGACTGATGGATCTGGGTACCTACCGTGGCCTGAGGCATCGTCGTTCTCTGCCTGTGCGGGGGCAGCGCACGCACACCAATGCCCGCACGCGCAAAGGGCCCCGGCGCCCGATTGGGGGCCGCAAGAAGTAAGGAGGAAGAATGGCACCGGAAAAAAGCACCGGAGGAAGGAAAAAAGAAAAACGCAATATTCCTCATGGAATCGCGCATATTCAATCTACTTTTAATAATACGATTGTAACAATTACTGATGCCAACGGTAATGTTATCACTTGGGCGAGCGCGGGGAGCGTGGGTTTTAAAGGTTCCAGGAAAAGTACTCCCTTTGCTGCCCAATTGGCCGCCGAGCAGGCTGCTAAAAAAGCCATGGAGCAGGGAATGAAAAGTATTGAAGTTTACATAAAAGGGCCGGGCGCTGGAAGAGAAGCCGCCCTTAGATCTCTCCAGGCGGCGGGGTTGCGGATTGATCTTATCCGGGACGTCACCCCTATACCTCACAATGGTTGTCGCCCACCCAAAAGGCGGCGGGTATAAACCTAAGAACGAGGAGTAAAAAGAGAGGAGGAGCAAGTTGGCCAGATATACCGAATCTGTTTGCCGCTTATGCCGACGGGAAAATTTAAAGCTTTATCTAAAAGGCGACCGCTGTTATTCTGATAAATGCGCTTTGGAAAGACGCAGCTATGCGCCCGGTCAACATGGTCAAAGTCGGCCCAAGTTTTCTAGTTACGGGCAGCAGCTAAGAGAAAAACAGAAAGTGAAGCGGATGTATGGGTTGACGGAGAAACAATTTCGCAACTTTTTTGAGCGGGCCGAAAAACAAAAGGGGATTACGGGAACAAACCTATTAGTTCTTCTGGAAAGACGCTTAGACAATATGGTCTATCGCTTAGGATTTGCTCATTCCCGTCGCGAAGCGCGACAACTTGTCCAGCATGGCCACTTTTTGATAAGTGGCCGGAAAGTAAATATTCCTTCTTATTTAGTAAAAATTGGCGACGTGATCGAATTACGAGAAAAAAGCCGAACCAATCCCAGGATCATTGATGCCCTGGAAGGCGTAGCGCGCCGAGGGATTCCCTCTTGGTTGGAGCTGGATCGGGAAAACTTTCGGGGACGAATTTTGGCTTTGCCCCAAAGAGAAGACATAACTATGCCCATTAAGGAACAATTAATTGTGGAGTTTTATTCAAAATAAAAGGCTTTTCGGGCCGGAATTCCCGATCAAGGAGTATCCATTATGTATAAAAATTGGCAATCATTAATTAAACCCAAGGCTGTAGAAGCCGACCAAGAAACACTTAGTTCTACTTATGGTCGGTTTCACGTAGAGCCGCTGGAGCGGGGTTTTGGTATTACCATCGGCAATTCTTTACGCCGCATTCTGCTTTCTTCTTTGCAAGGGGCAGCCATAACGGCTGTGCGCATCAAAGGTGTGCTCCATGAGTTTTCCACGATTCCAGGAGTGCGGGAGGATGTGACGGAAATTATCTTAAATTTAAAAGAAATTTTAGTGAAATTGCATGGTGATGGGCCAGAGACCCTCTACTTAAAAGCGAATAAACCTGGAGTAGTAAGGGCCCAAGATATAAAACCTAATCCCCATGTAGAAATTTTGAACCCGGAACATCCTATTGCTACGCTCTCGAACGATGGGGAATTAGAAATGGAGATGGTGGTTAAATGGGGTAGAGGATATGTTCCGGCCGAGCGGAACCGCGATGAGGAAGCTCCCCTAGGAACTATTCCGATTGATGCTATTTTCTCGCCTATTCGCAAGGTGAATTATATGGTAACGCATACGCGCGTGGGCCAGATTACTGATTATGACCGCTTGACGATGGAAATTTGGACCAACGGGGGTATAGCTCCGGCTGATGCTTTAGCTTATGCCGCTAAGATTCTTAAAGATCAGGTGAGTGTGTTTATAAATTTCAACGAAGAAGAAGTTGTCCCCAAACCTAAACCGGCAGAGGAAAGGCCCAAACTTAATGAAAATCTTTTCAAGAGTGTGGAAGAGCTGGAACTTTCCGTTCGTTCCGCAAATTGTTTAAAAAATGCCAACATTAAATATATTGGGGATTTAGTGCAAAAAACGGAAGCGGAGATGTTGAAGACCAAGAATTTTGGCCGCAAGTCGCTGAATGAAATCAAAGAAATTTTAGCGGAAATGGGCTTAAGTTTGGGCATGAAATTGGAAAATTGGCCTCCGCCGGAATTGCAACAAAAACAGGAAAAGAGTGCCTAAAGAGGGTAAAGAAGATGCGTCACCGAATTGCTGGTAGAAAGTTGGGCAGGACCACTGAACATAGATGGGCTATGCTCCGCAATTTAGTTACCTCGCTGTTTGAACATGAAAGAATAAAAACAACCGAAGCCAAAGCCAAAGAGCTACGTCCTTTAGCAGAAAAACTGATTACTTTGGCGAAAAGAGGAGATCTACATGCCCGGCGCCAGGTCTTGCGGGTAGTGCGGAGTCCAGAAATTGTGCGCAAACTTTTTGAGAAGATATCCCCTCGATTCCAAATGCAGAATGGGGGTTATACGCGCATCATAAAGCTGGGAAACCGTCCAGGAGATGGTGCTCCTTTATCGCTTATAGAAATTATCTCCATGGGTGAAGAGCAGAAAGCCATGAAAAAGAGGCGGGCCGAGAGAAGACGCGAGAAAGAAAAAAAGAAAAAAACGGAAGTAATAGCCCCTCCTGAACCCACGGGTAGAATTTAAAAATATTTAGGCAAGGAAAAATTTCTCGGCTAAGTCTTTGAGCTCCAAATGATAGAGATTAATGAGCTCACCTTTTCCTACCCGTCCCGTTCGGGGACGGAAATCCCTGTTTTTAATAAATTTAATTTATTTATTCCCCGGGGTCGGTATGTCTCCCTAATGGGCCCTAATGGATCAGGAAAGACTACCTTGGGGAAACTTATTAAAGGACTAATTTCTCCTAAGGAGGGTTCGATTCGGATTGCTGGAGAACCTTTGCTCCCGGGGGAAGTTTTGCCGCAAGTGGGGTATATTTTTTCTAATCCTGAAAATCAAATTGTCTGCGCGGTAGTAGAGGAAGATGTGGCTTTTGGTTTGGAAAATATGGGCTTAGATCGAAAGACCATTGTGGAACGGGTAGAAAAGGGCTTAGCCATCGTGGGTATGCAAAATTATCGCTGCGCAGCTCCCCATCAACTTTCCGGTGGTCAACAGCAAAAAGTTGTTCTAGCTGGGATCTTAGCTATGGATTGTGAAATCCTCATTTTAGACGAACCTACATCTATGCTCGATCTGCAAGATCAGGAAGAGATTCTAAAATTGCTCGCCCAAATTCATGGTCAAGAAAGGAAAACCATCTTGCACATTACCCACTCGTTCTCCGCCGCTCTTCGGGCGCAAGATTTTATTTACTTGGATAAGGGGCAAGTTTTATTTTATGGGCCGTGGGAAGATTTTTGGCATAAGACCTTTGTGAATAATTCCTTAAAATTGACTTATCCCCCCCTTTGGGAGGTGCTCCGCATATTAGGAGAAGAGGGGTGGAATATTCCTTCCTGTTTACATTCACCAGCAGAGGCCCAAAAATTCCTTATTGAGGTCTTTTCTGGCCAGCCTTTTACTTGATTGTCGATCATTTTTTAATCAATTCATGGCCTAAGGCCTTAGAAACCTTTTCTTGCCCTCCTTCATTTTTGGATAAATTTTGATGGTCTTACTTTCACCTTTGCGCCTTCCAAGGAAATTTTTATGATTATTCTTTCAAAACCATTACTTTTTTTAAAAAAATTGAAGGTGGGCAAGGATGCGGGGATCTTTAAAAAAGTCTTCTTAAATAAATTTGGAAGTTGAATCTTCTTTATGAGTTGCTGCAATTAAGGTAAGGGACAAGCCCTTACGCTACATTGAATGAGGAGATATTTTTCGGTGGGTAAGCCCTTCTTTAAAAAAAGAGGCCTATCTCCCCGCCTGTACCTGTGAAAGAAAAAGAATATGTGCCTAATTTTCATGAGCCGCTTTCCCTCCGGCCTGAATTAAGCTGGAATTTAAAAAGCAAGCGGCGGTCGCATGCTTTTTTGACCGTTGATCACTTTTTAAATTCGTAACTGTTTCGGGCGGGAGGGAGAGAGGCTCATTAAAATGAGGCACTGGCTCTTTCATTGGGACGGGCGGGGAATAAAAAAGTCTCTACTTTAAAATAGGGATTATTATTCGGGTGTTTATTTTCAAAACAAGTTTATCCCCGCCGTTTATGGCGGATAAAGGGTGGGTAAGAAGGAAATAAGCAATTCCCGGCCGATTTTAATTTCGCCTCTCCCCCTCCCGCCTGTTTCCTTCTGGCGAAAAATATTAAAACTGATCGACGGTAAACATGCTTTTGGCTTGACATGAGTCTTTTGGTAAGCATATAATTTTCCATAAGATTTTAATCCTGGGGGAGAAAGGAGACTAAGATGCCTGAGCAGAAGATTGGGGAAGTAGTAAAATTTTTTGCCAAGCCAAGTGTTGCCGCCGTTAAGATTTTAGAAGGTGAGCTGCGCGTGGGTGATCACATCAAGATCAAAGGCCATACTACGGACTTTGAGGATCAAGTAATCTCCATAGAGATTGATAATAAGCCCGTAGAAAAAGCTGCTCCCGGGCAATTAGTAGGCATTAAAGTTAAGGACCGAGTGCGCGAGAAAGATATTGTCTGGAAAATAGTGGAGTAAGGGGGAGATTTCATCAGTCAACCGCTCATTTGTCTGGAAAGAATTTCTTATACTTATAACCGGGGAACTTCCTTCGCCAAGGATGCTCTGCGGGACATTTCCTTAAATATTAATGAAAGAGAATGTGTAGGGATTGTGGGGGGAAATGGCTCGGGAAAGACTACTTTAGCCCTACATTTTAATGGTCTTTTGAGACCCTCCAAGGGAAAAATTTATATAGCGGGGAGAGAGCTGCATTATACACCCCAAGAATTGAAGGAAATAAGGAAAAGAGTTGGCCTCCTCTTTCAGTATCCTGAACACCAGCTTTTTGGGAAAAATGTTTTTGAAGATGTTTCTTTCGCTTTGACCCGCCATAAAGAATTATCCCCCTCCGCCATAAAAGAAAAAGTAAAGGTGGCCTGCGCTTTAGTGGGGTTAGAAGACGAAAATTTCTGGAACAGATCGCCTTGGGAACTCAGTCGAGGAGAAATGCGGCGAGCGGCCTTAGCAGGAATATTGGTCCAAAACCCCCAGGTATTAATTTTAGACGAACCCACCGTGGGTTTAGATGCCCAGGGGAAAAAAGAAATTCTGGCGTGGATTAAAACTTTCCATAATGAGGGCAAAACGGTGATTATAATTGCCCATGAAGTGGAGGAGATTTTAGATTTAGTGGATAGAATAATCGTTTTAGACCAAGGTCAAATATTGACGGTAGGTACTCCGGGTGAGGTTTTTAGTCATCTTTGGCTAAATCAAAAATTTACTTTTTTAATTCCTCCTCTTTATCAATTAAGTTTAGAACTGCAAGATAAGGGAGTACCATTTCCGGCCAGAAAATGGCGGAATGAAGAAATTATAGATTTTTATCGCGCGAAAGTACAGGGATCAAAGGGGAAAAATAAAAATAATTGAGATGATTTCTTAATTCACTTGAATAAGCCATGGTTCCCACCATGGCTTATTCTTTGATTTCGCAATAATATAAAAATCCTGACCGTCAATCACTTTTGATTTTCATGTCTAATACCGCCGGGAGGTGAAAATGCTCATTAAGATAAGACGCGGATTCTTTCATAGAATCAGCTTGCTAACTTTATCAGTCTTATGGTATGAAAAAATCTTTATTAAATATAGGGGATGGGGAGGCTGATTTTAACGCTTTTCCTTTAATAAAAGGAGCATAAATGGAAATTAGAGTTTTAGGTTGTTTCGGCGGAGAGCTTCCTGGATTCAGACATTGTTGTTTGAAAATTGATGAAAGACTATTACTGGATGCAGGAGCAATCACGCCAGTGCTTAATTTAAGTGAGCAAAAAAAAATTCATTATATTTTGGTTACCCATACGCACCTGGATCATATTAAAGACATACCTTTTTTGGCCGCCAACCTAATCAAAGAAAAAAGCTTTCGGCGACCTGTACATATTATCAGTACGGCGCCGGTCATAGGTTTGATCAAAACCCATCTTTTCAACGATGCCCTTTGGCCGGACTTTTCAGCCCTGCCAACTACGGAATGGCCAATCCTTAAATTCGTAGAAATTCAGCCAGAAGTTGATGTAGCTTTAGGCAATTATTTAATTAGAGCCATCCCAGTTAATCATCCGGTGCCGGCGGTGGGGTATTTTATAAAGCAAGGGAATACCGCCATTATTTATACTGGAGATACGGGGCCGAGTGACCAAATATGGGAAGTGGCCAACCAACGGCCAGAATTGCAAGCTTTATTAATCGAAACCTCCTTTCCTAATAAATTAAGCGAGGTGGCGCAAAAAAGTGGTCATTTGACGCCCCGTTTGCTCAAAGAGGAGTTACTTAAACTTAATCGTACAGATTTGACCATATTATTGGCTCATATGAAACCTCAATATCTGCCCCTATTGCGGAAAGAAATAAAAAGAATACCCTATCCGCGGATTTCTTTATTGCGCCAGGGGGCGCGTTATTATTTCTGATTATGGAAGTATTCGATCAGCAGTGGCTCCAATGTCAAGCCTGTCGAGAAATTCTCTACCGAAAAGAAGTAGAGCGCAACCTGCACGTTTGCCCCAAGTGTCATTATCATTTTCGCCTTCCGCCGCGCGAACGTTTAGCCATGCTCTTAGATGAAGGAAGTTTTATTGAGCTAAATGCGGATTTAAGGCCTGGAGACCCTTTGCAGTTTAAAGATCGGCTGCGTTATGAGGAACGTATAGCTGAGTCTCGCCTAAAAACGGGGACTGCCGAAGCTATTATTACGGGGAAGGGTAAGATTATGGGTCAATCCGTGATGATCGGCGTAATGGACTTCGAATTCATGGGCGGCTCTATGGGTTCAGTAGTCGGCGAAAAGATTGTCCGGCTTATAGAAGCGGCCTTGGCTGAAGCTGTCGGGGTCATTATATTTTGTGCTTCGGGAGGTGCCCGCATGCAAGAAGGAATAATTTCGCTGATGCAGATGGCTAAGACCAGTGCTGCTATTGCCCGGTTAAAAGAAAAGGGATTACCTTATATTTCGGTCTTGACCGACCCCACCACCGGAGGAGTATCGGCGAGTTTTGCTATGTTAGGCGACATTATCTTGGCCGAGCCGAAAGCTATCATCGGCTTCGCCGGCCAAAGAGTCATCGAACAAACTATTAAGCAAAAGCTACCCGAAGGCTTCCAAAGGGCCGAGTATTTATTTGCCCGCGGAATGATCGATTTAATTGTGGAAAGGAGGCAGATGAGAGAAGTTTTGGCTAAGCTTCTCTCCTTACTCCTAAAGAAGTAATTTATATGCCGACCAATAGAATATCTTACCAGGAGACTTTAAATTATCTTTTTGGCCTGCAACGTTTTGGGATTAAATTAGGCTTAACCAACATCAGTATTTTACTCCGAGAATTGGGTAACCCCCACTCTGGCCTGCCGGCAGTGCATATAGCTGGTTCTAATGGCAAGGGGTCTACGGCCGCCTTTTTGACCTCTATTTTGCAGCAAGGAGGGTGGCGAGTGGGCCTTTATACTTCTCCCCACTTAATAGATTTTACCGAACGGATTCAAGTAAATGGACAATCTATTCCCGTCTCCCGAGTCGTAGAGTTGACTAAACATATCAGGGGGACCGTGGATAAGCTGATCAGCCGGGGGGAAATAGATTTTACCTCTGATCAGGGGCCTTTAGCCAAAGAGGTGGACTTAGAGAAAGCTTATATAACCTTCTTTGAATTTACCACGGCCATGGCTTTCTTATATTTCCGCGAAAAAGGAGTAGATATAGCGGTTATTGAAACTGGCTTGGGAGGCAGATTAGATGCTACTAATGTGATCGACCCTTTAATTTCTTTAATAACGCCAATCTCCTTAGAACATAAGCAATATTTGGGCCGTACTCTGCGCCAAATTGCCTGGGAAAAAGCGGGTATTATCAAGCCACAACGGCCAGTTTTTACTTCGGCTCATCAGCCCAAGGTCTTAGAAGTTTTGCGGCAGCGGTGTGCGGAGCTAAATTCGCCCTTTTATATTTGGCGCAAAGATTTTCAGGCCAGAAGACGTGGCCCCGGCGTAATCGACTTTCGAGGTAGAAAAAATTTCTGGCCCAATTTAACTTTGGGCTTATTAGGAACTCATCAAATAGTAAATGCCTCTTTAGCCTTAGTCGCGGCGGAAGCTTTGAGTGAACTGGGGTACTCCCTGGCTGAAGAACATATAAGAAAAGGAGTCAGGCAAGTAAAATGGCCAGGAAGGTTGGAATTAATCGGGGAGAAGCCGCGCATCCTTTTAGATGGGGCCCATAATCCAGGCGCTACTAAGGTTTTAAAGAAAGCTTTGCTAGAAGAATTTCCCCGGCAACGACTTATTTTAGTTTTAGGAATCATGGGGGATAAAGATATTCGGCAAATGATGGCTAACCTAGTGCCCTTGGCCGACCTTTTGATTTTGACTAAGCCCAAATTAGAACGCTCCGCCCCACTGGAAGTCTTGAAAAAAGAAGCGGCCATTTTTCACAAGAAAATGCTCGAAATTCCCGATGTGGCCGAAGCCTTAGAAGGAGCCTTAGCTATCGCGGAAGAAAAAGATCTTATTGTTGTTTCCGGTTCCCTCTTTACCGTTGGGGAAGCCAGAGCGCATTTAATACAGAAAGGTTTGATTGAATCTTGAGCCAACGCTGGTTATTTATTTTCTCGGCGCTAGTTATCTTCTTTTTTTTGATATTACCGAAAGCAGCTGCTCAGTTGGCCTCCGGAAAAGAGAAGCAGTTTCTGGGTGAACCAATTCGTTTAAAAGCTGACCATATTTCCTACGATCATAATACCAATGTTTATACCGCCGAAGGCCGAGTAGAAATTTGGCAGGGAGATACAAAATTAACTGCCGATCGGGTAGTGTTGTCTGGACGCTCCCATGAAGTTGAGGCGCAGGGTAATGTAATCCTATGGCAAGGCGATGATGTTTTAAGAAGTGAAAGGATGATCATAAACTTGGAAACGAATTTGGGTATAATTATTAAAGGGGCTCTCTTTTTAAAAAAGCAGAATTTTTATCTGCGCGGCGAAGAAATTGAAAGGGTAGGAGAAGACACCTACCGAATTCGCGAAGGCAGTTTTACTACTTGCGATGGGGATTGGCCGGCCTGGCGCTTCCAGGCTAAAGAAACTTTGGTTACTTTGGAAGAATATGCTTCCGTATGGGGAGCTACATTTCAAATAAAAAATGTTCCTGTGCTTTACTCTCCTTATCTATTTTTTCCAGTAAAAACCGAGCGCCAATCCGGCTTTTTGATCCCGCGGATTACTTATTCGGATATTTCGGGATGGGAGCTGAGTAATGCTTATTTCTGGGCTATAACCAAAAATATGGATGCTACTTTTTATCTTGATTTAGCTTCCGTTAGAGGTGTAGGCGAGGGGTTAGAGTTCCGCTATCAAAGGCGCCAAGAAAGTGGGGGCAGATTTTATGGATACCACATTAGAGAGGGGGAGGCTTATCGGCAGAAACGCTCGGAACAGTTAGACCGTACTGCCGACCGGTGGTACGCTGAATTTCAGCATGAAGAATATTTTGACCCTTCCTTTTATATCAAAGCGAAACTCCGCCATTTCAGCGATCGTCAATACTTAAGGGATTATGGAGTAACGGCCGAAGACCGCTTTAGCGAACAGGCTTATTCCCAAATTTTGCTTACCAAGAATTGGGAAAGTTTTGCTTTATTCGGAGAAGTGCGCCATACGGTGGATTTGACTAAAGAAAATAAAACTACCCTGCAAAGATATCCTTGGCTGGAATTTAAAGGAATGCGGCAGCAAATTGGGAAGTCCCCTTTTTATTACAGCATAGATTCGGCTTATGGATATTTTTGGCGAGAAGAAGGAGTAACCGGCCACCTCTTAGATTTATTTCCGCGCCTTTCCCTACCATTACGCTTAGGGCCGGTGGAATTAACTCCTGATGTAGGATATCGGCAGACTCTCTACCTTAGCCGGAATGGCGGAGAAGAGACCTTCAGCCGAGGTCTACCTGTTCTGCAAGCGACCGTAGCTACTGAGCTTTACCGCCTGTTTGACTCTCCTTGGGCCAGCCTGGCTAAAATCAAACATATTCTGCGTCCGGAGATAAACTATACTTATCTTCCGGAAGTTAGCCAAGAGAAAGTTCCTAACTACGATCTTCCTCTGCTTAAGGTTAGCAGACTTAGCTATGGCCTTGCCCAGCGCCTAATCGGTAAAATAACCACGGAAAAAAGCGGGCCCAGATTTCATGAATTACTTTATTTGCGGCTGAGTCAGTCGTATGATTTTCATGAGGCCAGCAGGGAAGTTACTCCGGAAACACCTTCCCGCAAGCCCTTTGGCGCCTTAAATGGGCAAATTAAGATAAGCCCTCTGAAATACTTTTCCTTAGAAAATAACTCCACTTATGACCCCCATGAGCAACGGTTTTTAACTTCTTTTACTAACGCCCGCTTTTATGACGCCCGGGGAGATCAACTTCTCCTGGAATACGCCTGGGCCGAAGGCAGTCAAAATCAGCTCAATGGCCATTTACAGATCAAGCTTTCGCCGTCTTTAGATTTCGGCTATGAGATCAAGCATTCTTTTCTTGACCAGCAAACTATCGAGACAATTTATCGCCTCCACTATCGTCATCAATGTTGGAGCGTAGATATTTCTTATTCAGAAAAGCCTGCCCTTGCTGGCCAACCGGCCGAGCGGAAGGCCATGGTAATGCTCAATTTAGTAGGGGTCACTTCCGTGGGTAAAGGTAATTAAAACCTACGCTAGCCGGACTTCCACCGTATTATCGTAGAAAGTACTCCCCCTGCCCTGATCAGTTAACCTTGACGAAGTAAGGGCGTTTACCGAGCGTGGACCGGGGCAATGAGCCAGCCACCAGATTCCTTCAGCTACCACGACCCCGGGAGGGACGCGCGGCGTGATGCGCAAGGTAAATTTTACTTCTCCTAAACGGTTGTAAGCCCAAACGCGATCTTCGTCTCGCAATGCTCTGGCCGCTGCATCTTGGGGATGCATGAGGAGGAACATACCTTTTTCCCTTTGGCGCAATTCATCTCTTTCCCGGAAGGAAGAGTTGAGGGCAAATAAACTCGGTGCGGTCATCAGTCGTAAAGGGAATTCTCCATGGTAGGGAGGTAAATAGCAGGGCAGAGGATAATTTTCAGAAGGATTAAGTATTTCAATTTTCCCCGAGGGCGTTCGGTAGGTATGCTTAGCTATGGGTGAAACAGGAATTTCTACTGGTCTTCCAGCCATTAAGGCATCTGTATCTATTCCTTGGCGGAAAGGAGCGGGTAAAGAAAGGAGAAAGGAAATAACTTCTGTACTTGTTTGTTTAAAGAAAGGTTCGGCAAAACCCAAGGCTTCGGCCAGAAGGGAAAAAACATCCCAATTAGCTTTACTTTCTCCTACAGGTGGGATAATAGCCTGGGCTAGTTGAATACAATACGAACCGTAGGCTCGATAGAGATCAGGGTGCTCTAAGGAAGAAGTAGCTGGTAAGACAAGATCGGCATAAAGGGCAGTATCAGTCAAAAACCTTTCGTGCACTATGGTAAATAAATCTTCCCGGCCAAGACTTTTGAGCACTTGATTTTGATCGGGAGCTACGGCCGCCGGATTGGAATGATAAACGTAAAGGCTCTGGACGGGTGGATCAGCTAAGTTGTTTAAAGCTTCGCCCAATTGATTCATATTGATGAGGCGGGTTTTTTTGCCTAAAAAATCTTCATGCAGAAATTCCTGCAGAGGAAAAGCTTCCGCGGTAAAGGTTCCAGGAAAGCACCCTCCTCCTTTTTTCTCGTAGGCCCCTACTAAAGCAGGCAGACAGACAATAAGCCTGGTGGACATAGCGCCATTGCCATAACGGGAAAGACCAGCTCCCAAACGGATGAAGGGGGCTCGGGAACGTCCAAAGGTTCTGGCCATAGCGTAGATGGTTTGTTCGCTAAGACCGGTAAGCTGACTCGCCTTGGTGGGGGTAAATGAGGACAAAATTTCCTCTTTAAATTTATCGAATCCTTGGACGTGCTTATTCAGAAATTCTTGGTTGATTAAGTTTTCTTTTACCAGGAGATGCATAAGGCCCAAGGCCAGAGCTCCATCGGTACCCGGGCGGACGAGGAAGACCTGGTCGGCATGAGCCGCAGTATGGGTTTTATAAGTTTCGATTAGCCAGACCCGTGCACCTTTTTTTTGAGCTTCTTTGACTAAGGGCAAGAAATGAATATTAGTAGCTACGGCGTTTATGCCCCAGAGGATAACTAAATCACTATCTTTTACTTCTGCGGGGTGAGGAGTAGCCGTCTGACCCATGACCGCTTTCCAGCCAGCATCTTTAGCGGGCGCGCAGATAGTCCTATCTAAACGGGAAGCGCCTAAACGGTGAAAGAAAGGATGTCCGGAGTTGCGCTGAACAAGACCCATTGTGCCGGCATAAGAATAAGGGAGGATGGCTTCGGCTCCGTATTGTTTAATTATTTTTTGCCAGCGCGTGGCGATATAGGCAATGGCTTCTTTCCAGGAAATGGGTCGAAAATGCCCCATTCCTTTGGGACCGGTGCGTAGAAGAGGTGAAGTGAGGCGTAAAGGAGAGTGAACAGTCTTTTCATAATGGTGCATTTTGGGGCAGAGAAAACCCCGGGTAAAAGGATGTTCCGGATCCCCCTTTACCCTTAAGGCTTTGCCTTCCTCGACTTCTACCAAAAGCCCACAAGTATCCGGACAATCATAAGGGCATACCGAGCGTTTAAATTCTTTAGCCATCAAAATCTCCTTTCTTTAATCACCCGGCTGATCTTCTTTCCCTAAACGCGGATTTTGCGGGCAGAAGATAGGGCGACCAGCACGCATTTCTTCTGTACAAATGTTACAGTAATGACAAAAATTTATTTCCTTCTCTTTTTTAGTCCGCACTTTTTCTGGCCAATAAGGATCGGCTAAGAGTTGCCTGGCTAAGGCAATTAAATCGGCCTTTCCTGCGGCTAAAACTTTTTCGGCCACTTCCGGCGAGTGCATTCTGCCCACGGCAATTACCGGGATGGAAATATGAGCCTTAATTTGGGCAGCTAAATGAGCATGGGTAGCCAAAGGGGCGGAAGCATCGGGGATAGAAAGGGCTGACTCGGCCCCAAAACCAGCGGAGACATCAAATATATCCAAGCCATATGCTTCCAGAGTCTGCGCCAAAAGAATACTATCTTCTATGGTAGTACCGCTGGGAAGGCCATCAATGGCGCTATGCCGATAAAGGAGGAGA
This sequence comes from uncultured Syntrophaceae bacterium, assembly GCA_964484485.1. Classification (GTDB taxonomy): domain Bacteria; phylum Desulfobacterota; class SM23-61; order SM23-61; family SM23-61; genus CAZAGD01. The sequence goes on along the minus strand of CAZAGD010000231.1, from coordinate 42,975 downwards.
AATTTTTCCCCTGCCGCTTGCCGCATAGTCTTGATCAACTCTTTAGCTAGGCGTAAACGTTTTTCTACAGTTCCTCCGTATTCGTCTTGACGTTGGTTCGTCAAAGGAGAAAAAAACTGGTTAATGAAATAGCCGTGAGCCCCGTGGACTTCAGCTCCATCAAAGCCAGCCTGCTGACATATTTCCACGGCTTGAGTAAATTTTTGGATCACAGTTTTAATTTCCCCTTTGGTTATTTCGCGGTATTTCCATCGAGGAGAAGGGGCTACGGCCTGACCGTTTAGTTCGTTTCCATGCCACAATTGCATAACAATTTTGGCGCCTTCTTCATGGACTTTAGCCACCAAAGGAACAAGAATTTCTGCAGCTTCTGCCTTCAAGAAAAAATCTACAGGCGTACCATGAACGATGATTAGACCTGCTCCTCCGCGGGCACGTTCCCGAAAAAAATTTAGAGCCTTGGAAGAGCGGAGACCGAAATTGGTCACTACGGGGGCGAAGACTAGGCGATTTTTAATTTCTATTCCCCGGCAAACTAAAGGGGAAAAAAGGTGAGCCATATTCTCTTTACTCCTTTTCCAAATCTAACAAATTTTTTATTAACATATTTACACTTACTCCACTCACCCTTCCCTCCCTCCAGGCGAGACTATGTCATAATTATTTAGTGAAGGGACTCGAGGCAGGCCAGAGGCAGGCATTCATTCAGAATCATGAGGCAGTGGTTCTTCCATAGGTACGGGCGGATTCAGAAGCTTCGTCAAGCTGCTCGGTTTAACTATCCGCCAGCCCTTTGCGGAAAATCGTTAGTCGATTTTGATCATCTTCTTTTCCCGCCGATGCTTCTTCATTCATGCCTGCCTCTGGCCTGCCTCTGGCCTGCTTCTATCCCTTTCTCCCCATGGCGACATAGTCTCAGGCGTGGGGAGATGGTTAGGGTGAGGAAACTAAAAATTTATTTTTTCTAAGAAAAAGCATTTTAAATAACTGCTCTCGGGAAAATTTAAGAGCACTGGATGATCGGCGCTTTGCCCTGTTTTATAAAGGATTTTCAAAGTTGTTCCGGTGTCCCGAGCGCATTCTCTCAAGATTTCCAAGAACCTCGTTTCTAACAGGTTGTATGAGCAAGAGGAAGTAACGAGAATTCCTCCGGGGCAGAGAAGGTACAGGGCCCGGAGGTTTATTTCTTTATAGCCCCGCGAAGCTGTAGGCAAGTCTTCTTTACTTTTAGCAAAGGCCGGTGGATCGAGAATAATCCCTTGAAAATTTTTTTCTTTCTTTTTCGCTACTTTCAAAAAATCAAAAACATTATCTTTTACCAACTCCACATTGCTTATTCCGTTAAGGAGGGCATTTTCTTTGGCTAATTCCAGAGCTTCGGCAGAAGAGTCCACGCCTATAACCTGCGTCGAATTTTTGGCTACTTGGAGAGCAAACCATCCTTGGTAACAAAAAGCATCCAGAATATTTCCCTGGAGAAGCTGCGCAGCCAGCAGGCGGTTCTCTCTTTGGTCCAGAAAAGCTCCTGTTTTCTGCCCTTGATATAAATCAACCCAAAAAGCAAGCTTTCCTTCAAAGATTTTTACGCGCGCGGGCAAATTCCCCCACAGAACTCTTTTCTCCAAGGGTAATCCTTCTAAAGCGCGCACATGCAAGTCATTTCTAAGGGTGATCGAAGCAGGAGAGAATAAATCGTGCAGAGCCTGGGTAAAAATAGCTAATAAATTATCTGCCGCCAAACTCAGGGTCTGCAAGACAAAATGATTATCATAACGATCAACAATTAAAGAAGGGATACCATCGGCTTCGCCATAAATTAGCCGGTAAGCATTAGTTTGTTCTAATACACCCCTTTCTTTTCGAAATAGATAAGCCTCTTGGATCCTTCTTTTCCAAAATTGGGCATTAATCTGTTCGGCACTGTAGGTGATCAACCGAAAGGCAATCTTAGATTGAGCACTATAAAACCCTTGCGCTAAAAATCGCCCTTTTTTATCTTCCAGAATTGCAATATTTCCGGGAGAGGCGTCCTCTATTTTTTCCAAATCATCCCGATAAACCCAGGGGTGTCCTTTGCGTAACCAGGCCAGCCCCTTGGCTGAAATTACTAAACGCCCCATAAAGATGGTTTCCCTTTTTGGGTGTTGATAAAAAGTAAATTTTTCTATATTCTATCTTAAAAAGCATAGAAAGGGGGAAATTTTTGGCCACTTCCAAAAGTAAACACAAACGGAAAAGACACTGGATTCGTTTGCGGGCGAAAAGGCGTAAAGAGAGAAGAAAAGCTTTAGCTGCTGCCCAAATGACGGAAGCAGCCAAAGAGTAAAAAGAGCGGGCTAAGCAAAAGAGGAGAATTAGGGGAATTTAAATTCTGCCGGGGGAAAGGACTAATTTAATTTCTCCTATATCGTAGTGGTAGTTTATATTCTTTAAGAGATCAAAATCCCGAGGAGGAAAAATATGCATCCTCACCTGATCACCGATTTGGTGGTGCCGGCTTCTTCGAAGATTGTTTTTATTATTCTGGACGGGTTGGGAGGTATCCAGATGCAACCAGGCGGAGGTACGGAGTTGCAGGTAGCGCATAAGCCCAATCTTGATCAATTGGCTGCTGATTCGTCTTGTGGCCTGCTGGAGCCTGTTTCTCCTGGAATTACCCCCGGGAGTGGGCCAGCTCATTTTGCCTTATTTGGCTATGATCCCATTCAATATAATATCGGCCGAGGGATTTTAGAAGCCACGGGAATAGATTTTCCCCTTACTGAAAAGGATGTGGTGGCCCGGGTGAATTTTGCTACAGTGGATAAAGAGGGCAAAGTCGTAGACCGAAGGGCAGGAAGAATTTCTACAGAAATAAACGCCCGCATTTGCCAAAAATTGCAAGACAGTTTGCGTTTACCCGAGGAGGTAGAAATCATTTTAGCCCCGGTCAAAGAACACCGGGCCGTGTTAATTTTGCGCGGAGAAGGGTTGCAGGGAGAAATTGAAGATACGGATCCGGAAAGAGAGGGCGTGGCCCCTTTAGAACCTAAGGCTCTAATTCCGGCCGCGGAGAGGACGGCATCTTTAGTTAAAGAAATAGTGCGCCAAAGCCGGCAAATATTGGCGGAGGAGTCAAAGGCCAACATGATCCTCTTGCGGGGATTTGCCAAGCATACGCAGTACCCTTCTTTTAAAGAAAGGTACGGTTTGCAGGCTTTGGCCGTCGCTGTATATCCAATGTATCGGGGAATAAGTCGTTTGGTGGGCATGAGTGTTTTGGAAAATGTCCGCAGTCATGAAGAAGAGTTCAAAGCTCTGGAAGAGAATTTTGCTGATTATGACTTTTTTTTCTTGCACATTAAAGAAACAGATTCGCGGGGAGAAGATGGTGACTTTAATGGCAAAGTAGCCGTGATCGAAGAGGTGGATCAATTTATTCCGCGTGTCCGGGCTCTTAACCCCGATGTTTTAGTGGTTACTGGAGACCATGCTACTCCCGCCAAATTGCGTAGTCACAGCTGGCATCCTGTGCCTGTTTTATTACATTCTCCCTGGGCGTTGGTTGATGAGGTTAAAAAATTTGACGAGATAAATTGTCTGCGCGGGGCCTTGGGGAAGCTATCTTCTTTGCACCTCATGCCTTTGGCCTTGGCCCATGCGCGCAGATTAACTAAGTTTGGCGCCTAAGTTAGGGAATTTAGAGTGGGCTAATTAGTCTTTAGCGGAAGAGAGGCCTCCCTACTTTTGACAAGCAACCATGCGCGATTTTGCAAAAGAACGATTGGCCATGGTGGAAGAACAGTTAAAACGGCGAGGGATTCGCGATGGTCGAGTTCTGGAGGCGATGAGTAAGGTTCCCCGGCATACCTTCGTTCCCGAAGCCCACCGGGGGGCAGCTTATGAAGACCGCCCCTTACCTATCGGGGAAGGGCAAACTATTTCACAGCCCTATATGGTGGCCGTGATGACGCAATCTTTGGAACTGAAGGGGGAAGAGAGGGTATTGGAGATTGGTACAGGCTCGGGTTACCAAACAGCTATTTTGGCAGAACTGGCTAAAGAAGTCTGCACCATAGAAAGAATTCCGGCGCTGCTCGAAAGAGCCCAAAGCACCTTGCAAAGCCTGGGATATGAAAATATTTTTTTTAAGATAGGAGATGGTACTAAAGGGTGGCCGGAAAAGGCTCCTTTTGATGGAATTATAGTCACGGCTGGTGCCCCGGAAATTCCCCAAACTCTACTCGCCCAACTGGCCGATGGTGGCCGTTTGGTTATTCCCGTTGGTCCCAGGTATACACAAACCCTTTACAAAGTTATGCGGCGGGGAAAAAACTACCAAGAAGAAGATATCACCGGTTGCGTATTTGTTCCCCTTTTGGGTGAATACGGATGGAAAGAAGAATAAGGGGATAAATTCTGGGAAAAGGATTAATGTCTAAAAAGAGAGCTTTTTCCCTCCTCTCCGGAGGGTTAGATAGTATTCTGGCTACTCGTTTAATCATGGATCAGGGCATTGAAGTCGTGGGCCTTCATTTTATCACTCCTTTTTTTGGTTACCAACACAAAGGGCGGGAAGCTGAGCAAGTGGAAAAATGGCACTGCTTATACGGAATTTCGGCCAGGATCCTTGATGTCAGCGAAGAATTTATTCAGATTTTACGTCACCCCCGCTATGGATTCGGAAAGAATTTTAATCCTTGTATCGACTGTAAGATTTTTCTTTTTTCTCAAGCCAAAAAAATTATGGAAGCTGAAGGCGGTGAGTTTTTAATATCAGGAGAAGTTTTAGGTCAACGCCCCATGTCCCAACGGAGAGATGCTTTACGGATTGTGGAGCGTGATTCGGGGACAGAGGGGATTCTGCTCCGCCCCCTATGCGCTAAAAATTTAAAACCCACCCGACCGGAGTTAATGGGTTTAGTAGATCGAGAAAAGTTGCTGGCCCTAAGTGGCCGCAGTCGTAAACCGCAATTAGAATTGGCCGCGGAAATGGGTATACAAAATTTTCCCACGCCAGCTGGGGGTTGTTATTTAACCGATCCAGTGTTGGCTAAACGCTTCCAAAGATATTTTGCCACGCAAGCTGAGATTTCTAAGCATGATTTGCTCTTGCTCATGGTCGGCAGACATTTTCGGCTGCCCGCCGGAGCGCGGTTAGTAGTGAGCAGAAGAGAAGGGGAAAACGAAAAATTATTAAATTTAAGACAAGAGGGAGACCTTATTCTAAAATTGCAAGGAATTCCTGGCCCTTTGGGCTTGGTGCGGGGGGAAATTGGGGAAAAAGATTTGTACCTGGCGGCAGCAATAATTGCTCGCTATAGCAAAGCCCGAGCTCTGCCGCAGGTAGAAGTAGTTTATGGGGCGGATTTGGGAAACTTAAGGAGTTGTTTAATTGTTAAACCAGCCCAAGATGAAGAGATTGACCCTTGGCGATCCTAAAGGGGTGGGGGTGGCGGAGTGGGTATTTTATCTAATTTATGCAAAAGATCCTGCGCTTTCTTGACTAAGTCACGGTGTTGATCGTTCTTCCTGCGTCCAGGAAATTCTTCCCGGATTTTTAAGCATGCTTTTTTAATCATGTTCCTATAGCTTTCGGAGAAAGAAATTTTTCCAGCCAGGGATAAACACTTTTCAAAAGACTTTAGAGCCGCCTGGGGAGCAAAAGAATAAAATTGATCCATGCCTTGGGAGAGATAAATTTTAAATTGGATATTTTCGTCCCCCGGTTTTTTTTCTAAGGCTTTGGCAAAAGCCTGCAGAGCTTTCTGATAAAAACCCCCTTGGAAATATGATTCGCCGGCGAGGAAGTAGGGTTTGAATTCCGCGGGGCCATAAAGATGTTTGCATAGAGTACTCAAGGCATTTTTCCCTAAAGCATCTTCCACTAAATTTGTTTCTTCCAATAAGAAACGGAGAAGCAAGCCGTTTTCTCGATATAAAAAGATAAATTCTGGAAATTGCTCAATGAGGTTTTCCAATAACTGGTTTATTTCCTCTATTTCTTTTTGCAAAGCTGATTCGGCATAAGAGATAATGTCTTCAAAGCGGCCAATTAGTTTCTTTTGAGAAGCGGTAGGGCTTTTTCTCTCCAAAAAAGCTAAATATTTTGGTCCATAAAATTCTAATTGGTAAAGGTCTTCCCGCATCTTCATCGCCAGGTGAAAAATCGAGCCAATTAATAAATCAAACAGCTGTTCTCTTTCAGAAATATGGGAGGAATTTTGGCGATATAAAATGCGCGAAAGTTCTTTCAGACGAAAGAGGATGCTTTGTCCCCGGTCGTCCACAAACTTGACCATATCGGCAAAATGAAGGGATTTATTTTTATACTGCTGGTATAGGTTACGGAAGGACTTTATGGCCAAAAGAAAGCTTTGCACCAGCTCCACTATGCGGCGATCTTTTTCTCGGGGGGCCAAATTATTGTTTTCCATAAATCCTCTTTGGCAAAAATTTTATATCCGCTAACTGAAAAAAGCAAGAGCTTTGACCACTGACCGTCGATCAGTTTTTAAATTCCAGCTTAAAAAGTTAAAGCTTCCAACCTTCAGTGAAGAGTTACCCTTTGACCAACTTTTTGCTTGACATTCCCTGGGGAATTTTTGAACAATGGATTATAAAACTTTAAGCAAATGTTTTTCCACCAGCATTTGCTTATAAACCGCAGTAAGAAGAAAAAAATTATTTGCTGATTTGTTAAAAGGAGGAAATTCATGAAAATCAAGAAGGCAGAACTTCGTCAGCGATTGCGCATTGCCCAAAGCAGATTAGAGGCAGTCAATCAGCTTTTATTAGATCCAAAGTCGCGTGTGATCAATGATTTTCTGGAAGTTGTAGCTAAATACGGTACGCCCGAGGAAATCAATGCCCAGGCCGCGGAAGCGGGAAATTTGCAGCGCCTCATGGACCGTTTAGCCAAAGAAAATCCCGCTTATCATGCCGATGTGCAATGGCTCATGGAGAAGAGGGATGAAGGAGCATTTATTAGTGTGGAGGAATATCGGCGGATGGTTTTGGGTGAACGAGTAGCCCGGATGCGCTTCAAAGATAAATTTGCCGTCACCTTAGAAATCAGCGCCGCGCAGTATTTTCCTTGGATTATCGAGGAAGCTAAACAGGCCATAGCTCAGAAGGAACTAATGCCCGGTCGTTTTATTAGGGTGCGGAAGATGAAAGAACAGGAAGCTGATCAAGGTGATATTCTTGCTTTTAGCGCGGCCATGCGTGTCATGGGGGCCAGTTTTGTAGAAACCCTCGATACCAAAGGGACGGACGGGTCGAATGTGCATTTAGGTGGCCCGGAAACTATTACCGGATACTTTGGGGGAATTGGGCAGCCCAATGAGCATGCTTTGCAATGGCTCGATGAGTTTCTTTATTATTATACTAAATACGGAATCCGCCAAGTGCTGAATATAAATCCGGGTACAGTTTTATTGGGCTACTTGCTTTATAAATTGGGAATTGATATTGAATTCAAGATTTCCGTTTACATGGGCAATGATAACCCCTATTCAGCCCTTTGGACTTTAATGGCCGCTAAACTTTTCACGCGCAGTGATGGCACTTGCCCCTTAGTGGGCTTCAATTTAAGTAACTCAGTAAACAATGAAACTATTGAGATTATTGCGGAAGTGCGGAAGTCCTTAGGTTTTGAAGACGTGGTGCGTATTGAACATCATATTACGGAAACCTGGAAAAGTATTGTCCGCCAGCCCTATAATCGTCGAGCGGAGCTTTTAGCCCTGGCCGACCATGTGGCCAATATAGCCGCTAAACACGAGGGGGGCGAGATCACGGTGGAGCAAAGCCGGGAGCATCCTTCAGATATTTTGGACTATTTTCGCGAGAAAAAGGAGATTGAAGCTGCGGGAGATATGCCAGCTTTATTACGAAATTATTTGGATAAACATGAGTCGGTCAATCTAACCGCGCGGGCCCTTACCGAAAAAGGGCTCAGTTTCATTGCTGCTCCGTATCTTCATCATCGGCGACAAAAAAGCGCTAAGCCAAGGAAAAGTTTCTAATAAATAAAAAAACTGCGGGGCGAAAAATAATCAGAGGTGGCCTCCGTGGCGGGCGACGATCTCATCTATAGAATCTTTATGAAATCCGGCCAGACGGATTAAAGCATCAGCCCAGACATCTCGATCCCCCGCATCAATTTCTAAAACTTTTTCCAAGACATCCCGAATTGTTTCGTTGGGAATCACTACTTGGCCATCATTGTCCGCAATAATAAAATCCCGATCATGGATGACTACGTTCCCGATCTTAAGCGGTTCACCAACAGAGTAGGCTTCCGTACGGAAGGCCGAATCTGTGGGCAGAGTTCCTGTACCATATATGGGAAATTTTTCTCTAAGTAGTAGGGCACGGCGGACCCGACGCATATTAGCCAGAGATGACTTTTTCCCTAATACTTTCTTTAGAGATTTGGCCGAACGGGCGTCAAAGGGCTTCTTCCGGAAATAACTGTTGATCTGGTTTGTATCCCTAATAGGTCCGTTGATTACCGCCCCTAAAGCGCCATAGGACATAGCTAAAGCCGTAAGTAAGCCACCCCAAACCCCGCCACATTTCTTTTCATTCTCGGCCGAGGTGGAGAAAGATTGGTTTATGGGTGTGTCGATCACGGCTACGTCACCGGGTTGCAAAGTGCGGATAAATGCGATCTCTCCTTTATAAGGGTTGGATTTATAATCTGGGTCATCGGGGTCTTGAACAATCCGGAAAGCGGCCGTATGGATGACCCCAAAAACTCGACGTTGAGGATCGGCCTCCGCGCCGGCCAAATATCTAATATCCATGGGTAGGTAATAGCAGGTGGACCCCGGCTTTTGGATACCTAAACGATCGAGACTGTCGCTGGCGTAAGCAGAGTTAATGATAGAGATGGCCTGGCGTAGGCGCCTATCAGCCATAAGTTCCGCATAAGTTATTTTACCCATCCCATACCTCCTCTATGGCAAAATGAGACACTTTTCGGGATTAAGAAAGATAAAGATTTCTTCTCCTTCTTTGGCGGTTACATTATAAGAGGCTTGTGCCCTGATTAAAGTACTGTCCACATGGACGAATAGATAAAGGAAATTCCCCAAATAGGCCCTGTGCATGATAGTTCCTTTGAATATGTTTTCTCTCCCTTTTGGCGGTTCCTGGAAAACTTCTATATCCTCCGGGCGGATAGAGGCCTGGACTTTTTGGTGTAAATTAGCCATAGCAGAGTCCAGAACTCGACAAAGCAACTTTTGTTTGAATTCAGTATGCATGTACACTAGCCCTCTATCAGGAAGAATTTGGGCTACCTCTCCTGCAATGAAATTAGTGGTGCCGATAAAATCAGCGACAAATCTCGAAGCAGGTCGCTTGTAAATTTCTTCAGGAGAGCCTACTTGAACTATATTCCCTTTATCCATTACGGCAATCCGGTCAGATATGACCATAGCTTCAGCTTGGTCGTGAGTAACGTAAACAGTAGTTATATGCATCCGCCGGACCAAGCTTTTTATCTCAAAGCGCATCTTTTCTCGAAGTTTGGCATCTAGATTACTTAGCGGTTCATCGAGGAGGAGAACTTTAGGATTTCTGACCAAAGCTCTGGCCAAGGCCACTCTTTGCTGCTGGCCACCGCTGAGCTGTCCTGGGTATCTATCGCCTAATCCGGCTAGGTCAACCGAAGCAAGTATCTCAGTCACTTTCTCTTTGATAGTGGCGGCGGGGAGTTTCTGAAGTTTGAGGCCGTAAGCTATGTTATCAAAGACCCGCATATGCGGCCAGACGGCATAATTTTGGAATACCATACCAATTTCTCTTTTGGCTGGCGGAATGAATCCTTGGGAGAACATCGGTTGGCCATCGATAATCACATCTCCCGCATCTGGCTTCTCTAATCCAGCTATACAGCGCAGAGTAGTGGTCTTGCCGCATCCGCTGGGGCCAAGAAGAGTCAGTATTTCTCCTTTTTGTATTTCCAAGTCTACATTATTAACAGCAATTACTTTGCCAAATTTTTTAAAGAGTTTCCTGATCTCGATGAAGGCCATCTAATACCTCCCTCCAGATGAACCCCAAGCGGCTCCTAAAATTCCTCCTCCTATTCTGGAGATAATAATCAGCAGGATAAAGATAATCACGATCATTAGAAAAGCCATAGCTCCGGCAATACCAAATTCCATGCCCCGATGCCAGTTTAAATAAATGCCAATGGGTAAAGTCTCCCAACCTCCTCGATAAAGGAAGATGGCCGTAGAGATTTCTTGGAAGGCCATGATGAAGAACATAACCACGCCGACGAAGACGCCTTTGAGGAGGAGAGGCAAAGAGATATTAAAAAAGGTCCGTAACTTATTGGCCCCCGAGACTTCCGCAGCTTCTTCCAGCGAGATATCAAGCTGTAAATAAGAAGCATGGGCCATGCGCAGAAAGTACGGGAGACGGCGGACAAATAAAGAGAGGGGCATGATAATCCAGTGCGTGGCCAGAGGAATTCCTTCCCAAAAAGCCAATAAATAGCTTACACCTACGGCGATGCCGGGGAAGGCCAGCATGAGGGTGATAACAAAATCAAGAGCTTCTTTACCCCTTACTTTGGTGCGGGTTATTAAATAAGCAGCGGGCAATCCAAAGATAATTCCAAAAATAAGGGCGACTCCACTGAAGACAAAAGAGTTCTTCAACAATAAGGGACTTTCCAGGAAAATTAGGCGGAAGTTATCCAAAGTCCAGTAAGTAGGAAATGGTTGCAATACCCATCTTCGCGAAAAAGCAGATAAACCGAGGACCGTGGGAATGAGCAGAACTAAGAGAGCGATAAACACCATATAGGCATACGAAAGAATGGTGATAAATATCCCGGGCTCAATTATTCTTCCTTCCAAAGTTGTGCCTTTAGAAAGGGAAGTGTATTTTTTCTTTTCCACCCATCTTTTGGAGATTAAAAATATAGCGACACAAATTACTGAAGAAACAACCACAGAGACAATACCGATATATTTGCGATACATATCGGTGAAGTGATAGGCAATATTGATATAAGCTATAGAGGGCAGAAAGTCGATTAGGCCAAAGATCAAAGGAGTTAACCAATCGGTAAAGGGCCATAAAAAAACGATGACCGCTCCCGCGAGGTAATTGGGGGTACAAAGGGGAAGAGTAATGGTCAAGAACCTTTTAAAACCCCGGGCCCCTTCTACTTCCGCCGCTTCTTCCAAAGAAGGGTCAATATTCGTAAAGCCTGCTGATAGACTAAGGACAATAAAAGGAAGCAGATGTAAAGTTTGGATAAAGACTAAACCATGGAGTCCGTATATAAAATTTATGGGCTTACTGATCAAGCCCCATTCTAAGAGAAGTAAATTAACTGTGCCTTGTTTGCCGAAAAAAACAATCAAGGCAAAAGCTCCCGCGTAAGCGGGTAAGACTATGGGCAATAGGATCAGGGCCGTTAAGATAGTTTTTCCTTTTAATCTATACCTGGCCAGGATATAAGCTAAGGGTAATCCTAAGAGAGTAGTAGCTAATAGAACCAGTACTCCCAAAAATAAGGTATTAGTAAAAGTTTTTAGGTAATAGGGGTCTTTAAAAAAATCCAGGTAATTTTTTATACCGAATTGGTTAGTACCCGCTATTTTAAAGCTCTCTAAGATTAAGAAGGAGAGGGGATAAATGACCAAAAGAGCCAAGATGAGCCATAAGACTAAAGAGAGAAAGACATTCCCTCGAGACATAATTATTATCCTTTGCTGAGAGGCTGATTTTCAGCCCCCCAGCCTCGTTAACTAAATTTAAGCTGCTCAATGGCGGCTTTTTGTCAAATTAGCTCAGTGCTCAACGAGAACCACTAACTAATAATGATCGTGCTTCGGAGGCCGTAAGCCTTGCTTGGGCATATTGGCCTTCAAATTCAAAAAGGTTTCTAGCCTCTTTGATTTTCGCTTCTGCCTTTTGGACGTCTACTCCTTTCTTCTTGGCGGCGGCTATTTCTCCTTCCACTTCTTCGATCAAGAAGAGGCTACTCTTTAGCTCGCGCCATTTCCGGTATATTTCGTATTCGTAATAGCGGTTAACTTCATCCCACCTCTTGGCCGCTAAATCCAAATCATAATTGACAAAGCCGACTTTCAGGTCCCAAAACGAATCCACGCCCAAAGCCTCTCGAGCATGTTTGGCCATGGCCACGCCTTCCTTTTCCCACGCGGTAAATTTAATGTCTTTGCGGGCCGTGAAATAGCCTCCTTCGAGAACATATTTTTGGCCGGCCATACTAAATAGCCAATCCAAGAAAATTTTAGCATTAGCCTCGTTGGGAGCGTTTTTGAGCATAGCCACAGCTTCCGGAACCAAAATGGTCTTATCAGGAAGCAGGTCCCGCACAGGATAACCATCTTTGCGAGCCACCATGGCATTCATCTGCGGCTGAGCAAGGCCAATAGGAACTTCTCCCCGGCTAACGATATGCGTAGTATCAACACTTCCGGTAGAAAATCTGGCTAATTGAGCAGCCAAGAGCCGATTATAAGCCCACCCTTCTTTCACTCCGAAAGTTTGCAAATGAATTTCCACTGCTTCATGTTGGGTACCCGAAGCATAGGGCAGAGTCTGCACTATTAATTCGCGGTAAATTGGGTTCAATAATTCTTTCCAAGTTTTTGGGGGAGGGAGTTTCAAAACTTTGAGCACCTTTTCATTATAAAGATTGGTCACAATCCAAGGAGCAAAACAAGCCCAATAATAGCCTTCATCTTTTACTTTCATGCCCTGCCACTTATCGGGAATGACCTCCCACTCTTTTAATTTGTAAGGAACGATTAACCCTTCTTTTTTGAGAATTTCATGGGCTGGCGCCCCCGCCCCCAAGAAAATATCGGCATCTGGTTTGCCCTTCCAAGCCCGAACTTTATCTACACAGACAGGCCAGCCTCCTGGTCTAATAAAAGTGATTTCAATGTCCTTTCCGTAAGTCTTTTTATAATAGTCTTTAAACCCCTTCATTAAACTGTCCGAAAGCTCTTTGTAAATAGGTCCTACCCAGCCTATTTTTTCTTTTTGGGCCTGGGCCTCGCCCATTAAGGCCGAGCAGAAAAACAAAAAGATAGTAATTAAAATTATCCGCCCCCTAAAAAATTTCTTTTTCATCATAGATCTCCTTTCTACCCCTAATACGGGAATTATTAATTTTTTTTGTCATTTATTCCTTCATGAAAATTCCTTAGGAAGGAGACGATATATCAAGTTAATCTGATAGGCTAAAAAGTAGCTTGGAAGAAATTTTCTGAGCATGAAAATAAATAAAAAAATTTAGCCGATTTGTTACGCGCGCTTTTTTTTCGATATTGATAATATCTTAGACACTTAAATGGTGTCAATATTAATTTCAACTGACCGGCGATCGCTTTGGCAATTCGCCCCGGAAAGAGAGAGGCGCGATAAAATGAGGTCCTGGTTCTTTTTAAGCTAATTTTCCCTTGCCTAAAATTGGGGAGCCATGTTATGGGAAAATAATAAAGAGAAAGAGAATAACTTTATATATTTATTAATGGGAGCATAAAATAAACGACATCTTCATGCGTGGTTCGGCAAGCCCCAAGGGCTTGCCCTACGAGAAATTAAAAAAAATCTCAAACGTAGGGCAAGGGCTTGTCCCTTGCCGCAATTGGTTTTATTTCTTATGTGTAATTACGACCCAATTTCATTGAGGAAACTCGATAAAGCCAGACCACGGAGTAAGATAAGATTGATAGCTGTAAATATTTAATTGCTCCGAGTAATAACTTAGAAAAAAGGCGAAGGTCAAGGAAAAGTTGTCCAAAGAAAAATTTAGGTGGGGAGGTTGAAGTATGAATGTGGGTGACAAAGTAAAATTTTCATTTGCCGGAGAAGAAAAAGAGGGCGTAGTCGTAAAGGTTTTTCCCAAAAAAGTTTATCTAAAAGTTGATTTCCCCCGTCATCCGGGAAAAATTGTCATAAGACCAATTGCCGAATTAGAAGGCAAAATTAAAAAAGAGAAAAAGAAAGAAAAGAAAAAAGAAAAGCCTAAAGAAGTAAAAGAGAAAGGAGAAGAAAAAAAATAGAAGTATAATCACGACGGATTATCTACTGCTGGCGGAGGCGAATTTTTGCCTTTTCTATTTCCTTTCTTTTTCTGCCAGAGGAGATAGATGACTAGCCAAAGAGCTATCAAAATCTGAGCTATTAAGCAAATGATTAAAAAAATAAAAGCATTCATGAAAGCTGGTGTCCGGCCGTTGGCGATCCCCGACAGCTATTAGTATAAGATAGAAAAGGACTGGAATTCCCCCTTATATTCTTCCGGTTGCACAATTAATTCCGTAACGCGAGCAGAAGGTGGCCCATGCCGGCACCACTGGATCATGGCTTCTACATCTTGCTCTTCTCCTTCCAATAAAGCGCCTACCGAACCATCAGGTAGATTACGCACCCAGCCAGTTAAGTTGTATTTGCGGGCTTCCCGTTGCGTATAATACCGAAAATTTACTCCTTGCACGAGTCCTTTAATTAGAAGCTTAACCCGTTTTTTAGCCATAAATGCTCACCTACTTTCCGCAATCAACTGCCGAAATTCATCTTCGGTAATAATCTTTAAGCCCAAGGCTTTGGCCTTCTCATATTTAGAACCCGGCTCTTCTCCGACTACTACATAATCTGTCTTCTTGCTTACCGAAGATGAAGCTTTTCCTCCCAATTCTTCTACCTTAGCTTCTGCTTCTTGCCGACTCATATTTCTTAAGGCTCCCGTGAAGACAAAGACTTTTCCGGCCAATTTCTGAGCAGCTGCCCTCTTTGGCCGAGTTAAAGGTGCATATTCCACCCCTTTCTCTTTCAATTTCTGCAGCACTCGTTGATTGGCCTTCTGACTGAAGAATTTGACAATCGAGGAAGCGATTTCCGGACCGATGCCTTTTATTTGAGTGAGTCTTTCCTTAGACGCTTGGGCCAACTCATCCAAGGTAGAAAATTCCTGGGCCAAGATTTTAGCTATGTGTTCACCTACATGTAAAATTCCCAAAGCATAAATCAACTTATCCAAAGTAGTCTTTTTGCTGTTGGCGATGGAGGTGAGGATATTGGAGGCTAATTTTTCCCCCATCCTTTCCAAGGTGAGCATCTTTTCCATATTCAGGTCATAAAGATCAGCATAATCTTTAACCAAACCACGGTCGACTAACTGTTCTATGATTTTTTCCCCCAACCCTTCAATATTCATGGCGTTGCGGGAGGCAAAGTGAATAATCGTCTCCTTCAATTTCGCCGGGCAAGCAATGCCCGTGCAACGAGCGACAGCTTCCCCCGGGGGGCGGTCGACTTCGGCGCCGCAGACTGGACACTGATCGGGAATTTTAAATTTCTTCTCTTTACCCGTGCGCTTTTCAACGACTACTTTCACTATTTCCGGGATTACATCTCCAGCGCGCTCCACTATTACCGTATCGCCAATGCGTACGTCTTTGCGGTCAATTTCATCTTGATTATGGAGGGTAGCTCGACTTACCGTGACCCCCCCAATATTTACGGGTTCCAAAATGGCGGTGGGGGTAAGCGCTCCAGTTCGTCCTACATTAACTTCAATATTTAGAATTTTGGTGGTAACTTGCTTTGGTTTAAATTTAAAAGCCAAAGCCCAGCGCGGGCTCCGTGCAATAGTACCCAATGCTTCTTGTAAACGCAGGGAATTGACTTTAATTACCGTGCCATCAATTTCATAAGGCAATTTTTCGCGCAGCCCATCCATTTCATAGTAGTAATTAAGAACTTCACCTATATTTGGGCAGAGGCGCCGATGCGGGTTAATTTTAAAACCCCAGCCTTGCAGAGTATTTAAAAGTTCCCAATGGGAGGATACCGATCGACCCACCAGCTGCCCGACACCGTGGCAAAAGATATCCAGGGGTCTTTGGGCGGTAATAGAAGAATCGAGCTGGCGGAGCGAACCTGCGGCCGCATTACGGGGGTTGGCAAAAAGGGGCTCGCCTTTTTCCTCACGTTGGCGATTTAATTCGCGAAATGCTTGCAGAGGAAGATACACCTCTCCCCGCACTTCCAAGCGTGCGGGAGGCTTTTCCCCTTTTTTCAAGATCAGGTAAAGAGGGATGGTTTTGATAGTTTTTAAATTTTGGGTAACATTCTCGCCTACCAGGCCATCACCACGAGTTGACCCTACCGTAAAAACACCATCTTCATAGACTAACTCCACGGCCACTCCATCAATTTTAAGCTCAGCACAATATTCTATGTCCTGAGTAGTGCCCAAGAAACGTTTTATCCGATTGTCGAATTCCTTTACTTCTTCTTCTGCGAAGGCGTTGGCCAGGCTGAGCATGGGGATAGTATGCCGAACCTCTTCAAATTTATCCAGAGGAGGGGCGCCCACTCTTTGCGTTGGCGAAGTGGGGGTAATAAATTGGGGGAATTGTTTTTCCAAGCTTTCTAATTCCCGCATGAGCTGGTCATATTCGGCATCAGAAATAATCGGGTCGTCGAGGACATAATAACGGTAGTTATGGTAATTGATCTCTTCTCGGAGCTGGGCGATTCTTTTTTGGGCTTGCTCAGCGTTCATAGTTGCCTATTGCTCCTTTCTTAGTTTTTGGTAAGCAAGTTGGCTTAGGGAATTTATGTTTTTTTAGCTTTTAGAGCAGCCACTAAACCAAAGCAGCCAGTCAACATCATATCTCCGTAAGGCACTGCTTGATAGTATTTAAGCCCGGCGACTAAATTTCTCTGGGGGCCAGTTACGGCGACAAAAGAGAATTTTCCCTTTTTAGGGAAATAAGGACTCAGAAAACACCCATGACCACCGTCATTCATTATTTTTTCATGGAGCAATTCCCCAGCGGCAAAATCTTTTAAAATAGATTTGATTTTGGCAGGTGATAGTCTCCCCGTATGGTGTTCGAAGATGCCCCAGATACGTTCGCCCTGAACCAGAGCGCCCAAGGTGTGTTGGTTACCTAAATTTACAGCAATGAAGCCTTTTTCTTGTTCCTCCTTTACTCGCGGATCACAGAGAATTCCCCAAATAGCTGCCGCAGAAGTGTCCATTAAATAAGCTGCCGGAGCATCTCTTTTCACGGCCAGCATCCGAGTCATAAAACGGGGTGGCTTTTTATAAATTAAGTTTTGCAGATTTCCTCCCTGAAGAATAAATCTTTGCCAATAGAGAAAGCGGAAAAGCCGGTTGCTGCCCCGGGGGTTAAAACCGTGATCTTGAACCGCAATCGCCATATTTTCCGGCAATTGTAGCCCATATTCCCGCAAAATCTTTTCTAATTTAGAGATTTGCACATCCCCCAGAGTGATCACGGGCCAGCCTGCTGGACGGACATCCGTAATTTTAATTCCCTTTTTCTGGACTACTTCTAAGTTGTCGTGAAAAGTAAGGGCGGCCAGCTTAGTGGCGGCCACTTTTAGTCCTGTGCGCAAGTGATTTTCTAAAGCCCAAGTGCAAGCTCCCCCACCCATAGTATTACCAGTCAAAAAAATATTCTTCTTTAGGGAAGTGGCTCGAGAAATTTTTTGGGCCACTAATTGGGTGGGAGAAGGAAGAATCATTTGCACACAATTTTCTATGGGCTTACCTTCTTCATAAAGAAGAATATCTTGAGTTCCTCCCCCAATGTCTATGGCCAGAATTCTTTGCGGAAAACCCATTTTCCCCTCTTTTTCTAAAAAATTAGCATGAAGGAAAGGGAAAAAGCAATAGATAGGTAAGGCCTTACTTATGAGCGGAGACCTTTACTTTTTGGATCGGAAATTCGGGGTTAATGATTCCTGAGGAAGAGGAACTAATGTTTTTTTCCCAGGTCATCTACCATTTAATGATAAATGACAAGGGCGGAAACGGAGATCTTGAAAAAACCCACTTTTCAGTCACTCCCGCGCAAGGGGAGTCCAGAAATGCCTTGAAAATACTGGATTCCTGCCTGCTTCATGCTGGCGCAGAAATGACGTAATTACATCCCAAGGGACTTTTGCAGAGATCTCCAGAAAATAGGTTGACCAGAGGTAGGATAGTTAGTAATATATTTGCCAAACTATTTTACTTTTATAGCCATGACCAATAATTTGGAAATTTGGCAAGATATATTTTATCCCCGTTCGGTTGCCGTTATAGGTGCTTCTTCTAATCCTTTTAAAATGGGCCACCAATGTCTCCTCAGCTTAAGAGACAGCAAATTCCCCAAACCTATTTACCCAATTAATCCTCAGGAAAAAGAAATTTTAGGATGGAAAGTTTATGCTCATTTAGAACAAGTTCCTGAAAAGGTAGATTTAGCCATTCTCTCCATCCCGGCAGGCGAAGTATTGGGCGCCCTAAAGGCTTGCTGCCAAAAGGGGGTTAAAGGAGCAGTCATTATCACTGCTGGTTTTAAAGAAATCGAAGATGAAACAGGAAATAAACTGCAGCAGGAAATGGCCGCCTTAGCTAACCAAGGAGGAATAAAAATTATCGGCCCTAATACTTTTGGGATGGTAAACATCCATGCTCAATTAAATGCCTCATTTACCCCTTTGTTTTCGCGGCTAAAGCCGGGACCCATTTCGGTGCTAAGTCAAAGTGGAGGTGTTGCCCATCTGATCGCTTACCAAGCTATAGATGAACAAGTGGGCTTAGGGAAAGTAGTGGGACTGGGTAATCGATGTAATGTTGATTTCGTCGATCTTCTCCCCTTTTTCGCTACTGACGAATTCACAAAGGTACTCATTCTTTTTATCGAGGGTGTTGATCGACCCAGGTTATTATGGGAAGGCCTAAATAAATTTACCCGCCAGAAGCCGATATTAGCCATGAAAGCCGGACGCAACGAATTTTCTTGGAAGGCGGCCCGCTCCCATACCGGCTCTATAGCAGGTAAATACGAGTTATACGAAGCCGCTCTAAAGCAAGCAGGTGTTTTGCTGGTTAATGATCCCCGCGAACTTTTGGATTTAGCAAAAGTGTTAGCCTTGATGCCCAGCTGTAGCGGGAAAAGAGTGGCGGTGATGTCTTTTCAAGCCGGGCCGGGTATTTTGATAACAGATGCGGTAATAGCCCACGGGCTGGAGATGGCTTCTTTCACAGAGCAAACCCAGAAAAAGTTAACTACTATCCTTCCTCCTTTAACCATCCGCACCAATCCCATAGATTTGGCTTTTGCGCGGAGTGAAGAGCTTTTTACCGAGGTTTTAAAAGCTGTTTTGGAGGATCAGCAAGTGGATGCGCTGATAATATTTCTTTTACACCATCCTTTCATGGACCCGCGCCGAATTTCTCATCCCCTCTTACTCACGAAAAAATATACATCCAAACCGATTCTGCTCTGTCTAAATTCTCCGCGGGGGTTAGTGGAAGAAGAAGTTCGACATTTAGAAGCAGAGGGCATTCCGGTCTTTGCCTTCCCGGAACAAACTATCAAAGCCTTAAAAGGGTTATTTCAGTTTGCCAAAATAAAAAAAGAAAAGGGGACAGTATTTGCTACAGGCTTTGGCTGGAGTAAAAGTTCTTGATCTTTCCCGCCTCTTGCCGGGTCCCTACTGTTCGATGATTCTGGCGGATTTAGGGGCTGAGGTACTGCGGATTGAGGATAAACGCTTTGCTGGCGAAGGGCCGGGCATGCCCACAGTAATGCGTAATAAAAAGCATATGACTTTAAATTTGAAACATCCCCAAGGGCGGGAAATTTTTTACCGCCTGGCGCAGAAGGCAGATGTAATTATGGAGGGATTTCGCCCCGGGGTAACGGAACGATTAGGAATTGATTACCAGCGCCTAAAAAGTATTAATGAAAAAATAATATATTGTTCGCTTACTGGATACGGTCAGGACGGCCCGTACAAAAATATGGTCGGCCATGACCTTAATTATTTGAGTTTTGCGGGAATTCTGAGCCTCAATAGCGAACCTGGGCAAAAGCCCATTATTCCCCCCATCCAAATCGCGGACATCGCTGCGGGTGGTATGTTGGCGGCCTTGGCAATTATGGCTGCTTTGATTTTCCGCCAAAAAACTGGCCAGGGTCAGTACATTGATATTTCTATGCTCGATGGCCTAATCGCTATGCTTCCCTTTTTGGCCACTTTATATTGGGAAGCCGGGGAAGAACCTGAAGCGAGCGACACTCTTCTTTCTGGACGTTTTCCTTGTTATAACATATATGAGACCAAAGACGGCCAGTATATTTCCATCGGGGCTTTAGAACATCGATTTTGGGTTAACTTATGCCAAAAGCTGGGGCGGGAAGACTTTATTCCCTACCAATTTGCCACCGGAGAAAAAAGAGAAGAAATATTTCGCTTTTTGCAGGATACTTTCCGGCAGAAGACTCGGGAAGAATGGATGGTTGAATTAAGAGATGTGGATGTTTGCTTTGGAAAAGTTTTAAGCTTGAAGGAAGCTTTAAATGATCCCCAGGTTAAGCATAGAAAGATGGTGGTTGAGTTTCCCCATTCCCAGAAAGGGCGGCAAAAATATTTGGCTTCCCCCATCAAGCTCTCCCTGACTCCCCCTTCCGTCCGGCAAGGGGCAGCTGAGTTTGGAGAACACACTGAGGAAGTTCTGCGGGAGCTCGGTCTGGGCCAAGATGAAATCAATAGGTTAAAGGAAGAGGGAGTGGTGTAAAATTTTACCCTTTAATGGAGGAAATGAATTTTTGGTAAGACCGATCATAAGACCTTTCAGCAGCCGGCGGAAAGAAACACCCGGGAAGTTCATTATGACGGCGGTGATAGGCGACACATTCGCAGCATTTCCCCTTGCGGGAACATGGTTCATAAGAACAAGTACATTTTTCTAAATTTTTCTTTATTTCGCACTCCATGTGCATCCTCCTAAAATAATCCTTTGGGAGAAGGCAGGCAAGACCAATCCGCCTTAAGGATATAAAGGAATAACTTCCAGCCCCAAAGATTCCTCCCAACCCAACATCAAGTTCATATTCTGCACAGCCTGACCAGAAGCTCCCTTTACTAAATTGTCTATGGCGGAGATGATAATTAAACGATTGTTCCTCTGATCAACTTTAAATCCTATATCGCAATAGTTAGACCCCCAAACATCAGCCGTGCTGGGTAGGAGATCTCCAGGGCGCAACCGCACAAATTTTTCATTCCGGTAAAATTGTTCGTATGCACCATAAATTTCTCTTTCTGAAATAGGCTGAGCCAGCGTAGCATAGATAGTGGAGAGAATGCCTCTCTTCATGGGGACTAAATGGGGTGTAAAAGTGAGCGAGATTTTTTTACCGGCCAAAAAGGTTAGCTCTTGCTCAATCTCTGGTGTATGGCGGTGTTCAGTTACTTTATAGGCTTTAAAATTTTCGCTGACTTCGGCAAAGAGAGAGGAGAGGACTGCTGACCGGCCTGCTCCACTAACTCCTGATTTAGAGTCAGCGATAATGGAATGAGGATCCACGAGTTTATGGCGCAAAGCTGGAGCCAAGGCCAGGATGATACTCGTAGGATAACATCCCGGGTTAGCGACTAAAGAAGTTTTTTTAATCTCTTCGCGGTGCAATTCGGGGAGACCATAAACGGCGTATTTCAAAAATTCCGGAGCCGTATGTTTTTCATACCATTCTTCATAAACTTGGGGATCGCGCAACCGAAAATCGGCGCTCAAGTCTACAACCTTGATTCCCCTTTGCCAAAAGCCGGGAATTACTTCCATGGCGGCTTTATGAGGTAAAGCTGTAAAAATAAAATCGCAGTTCTTAGCTAACGACTCTACTTCTAAGGGTTGGCATATTATGTCAATTTCCTTGAGCACGGAAGGAAAGACTTTCCAAATTGGTTGTCCTACATACCTTTCCGCCGTAAGAGCCGTCAATTGCACATTAGGATGGCGGAGGAGAAGTCTAATTAATTCTAAACCTGTATAACCAGTCGCCCCTACCACGCCAACCCGCTTTTTCATTAAACTATCTCCTTTCTTCCTTTTACCTAGATATCTCTTCTGACGGCGGGAAAAGAAGCGAGCAAGGCCATTAAATTTATTAGCTTAAACTTTTGGTTATTACCGATTAAACGCCATTAAAATTTTTCTCGAAAGCGCTTGGCTAAGTTTATAAAAAAAGAAGGCTCTTTAGCCTTCTTTTTTCTCTTGGGTAAAGTTAAATTAGCGCTTAGAGTATTGGAATCTCTTCCGAGCTCCTTTTTGGCCGTATTTTTTACGTTCTTTGATACGCGAATCCCTAGTTAATAAGCCGGCTTTTTTAAGTATTTCTCGAAATTCTTCTTTTACTGTTAAAAGAGCACGCGAAATTCCATGGCGAATTGCTCCTGCTTGGCCTTTGATTCCGCCTCCCTGGACATTAACCGAGATGTCAAACTGGCCCAGAGTTCCGGTAAGCTCCAGAGGCTGAAAGATCATGGCCTTAGCAGTTTCTAAAGGAAAGTAATTTTCTAATTCCCGCTCATTGACCGTAAATTTTCCTTGGCCAGGCCGCATCCAAACCCGGGCGACCGAGGTTTTTCTTTTTCCAGTCCCATAAAATATTTTTTCCGGCATCTTTATCCCTTCAGCAAATTAATTGGTTCAGGCAGTTGAGCCTGATGGGGATGAGATTCTCCCGCATAAACTTTCAATTTTTTAATGAGCTTGCGGCCGAGTTTATTTTTAGGTAACATCCCTTGCACAGCCATGGTTAGCAGTCTTTCGGGATGTTTTTCCCACATCTTTTCCGCACTAATTGACTTCAATCCCCCCGGATACCCAGAATGATGAATATACAATTTTTCTTTCCACTTTTTGCCAGTGAGCACTACTTTTTCAGCATTGATCACAACCACAAAATCTCCCGTATCTAAATGAGGAGTAAAGGTTGGTTTATGTTTGCCCCGCAGAAGAATGGCTATGCGGGAAGCTAATCTACCGAGAGTTTTGCCCTTAGCATCCACTAAATGCCATTTCCTTTTTATCTCTTCTTTTTTAGCCATGATGGTAGCCATATCCTGTAAACCTCTAAATGAAATCAAAGTTAAATTATATTAAACAAAAATCATGGTGTCAAATGAAATTAAAGACATCTCTGAGTAAGTGTATTTTTAGGGAACTTTTTTAAATTGTTGCTGTAAGGCAAAGGTTTATCCTTTGCCGCATATGGTTCGCCCTACGAATTGATCCCTGTAGGCTAAAAATGGTTGACCATACGAATTAATCTGAGTCGGCTGACTCCTGGCCTTCTTTATGCCTTTTCAATTAATTAGGGCACCTTCCTTAGGTTGTGAGAGGGGAAAAGTGAGGGGCTTAGCCAGACAGATTTCATATGTTTAATTTTCCATTAATAAATCAGGGAAGTTCTTTTCCCCCTCTTCTTTTAAAATTACTTGAGAAGATAATTAAAATATGGAAAAGAGTTTTTAAGGTCTCAAAAAGAAAGGATTACTTTTTCTGCTTCATCTGTTTTTCACAACAAATTATATCACAAGTACTCAGACAACCACAGGCTTCGTCCACTGTAACAATAAGGCCGCATACCTCACATTGGTATTTATCCCCTTTTTTGACCTTCTTCTTAGATGATTTTGTTGATTCTTTCTTCTGCGGCATGATTTTTCCTCCTTTGCTAAATTGTTTTTAAATTTTTCCATGCGGTAAACAAAATCGATCGCTTAGACCATGCTGGAATATGTTATTAACATTATATTAATTGCGAAAATCAAAAGCAACAAGTTTTTTAAATTTATGTTCCCCAGCCCCAAAATTTTTTCCAGCTTTCCAAGCAAATAAAGGCAATAATTTAGCGGAGGAAGAATTTTGAATCTGGCCAATAAAAATTCTTGGTCTTGCAATGATTATGAAAATTCCATTCGAAATTAAAACTCCATGATATCCACTGGAAAAAAGATGAACCCTCCGAATCCTTAGTCTGTTTAACCGTTACCTTAATTTATGGGCAAGAATTTTCTTGAAAAATTTAGTTTAGCAGGATAGATTTGAATAGAAATAAACAAGCCAAAAATTTGCCCTAAGGGTGGCAAAAAATTTTAAATTTAGGGAATCAAAGAGGGAAAAGTCATGAGCGCCGATGCTAAGGAAAAGGGAGAACTAAAGGAATTAAATTTGGGGCAGAAGATTAAAGCTTTAAGGCAGCGCCAAGGAATATCTCTGGAAGAGATGGCCCGCAGAACTAATCTTTCTCAGCCTCTTTTGTCGCAGATTGAAAGCGAAGTAGTGGCCCCTCCGGTGGCTACCCTTCTTAAAATAGCCCGGGCTTTAAACGTAAATATAGGCTACTTCTTCCAGACTGAAGAAGTAGAAGAGAAAAAAGCCGTAATTGTAAGGAAAAATGAAAGGAAAAGGGTTTTCCGTAGGATCCATGAGGATCCGGCTAAAGTGGGCTATTATTATGAATCATTGGCTTACCCCAAAGTAGATAGACATATGGAACCTTTTCAAGTAGAATTTGAGGTGAAGAAGAAGGAAGATCTAATTTTTTTCAACCATCAGGGAGAGGAATTTGTCTTCGTTTTAGAGGGACAGCTTGAGTTTAATTATGAAAATGAAGTTTACCTTCTTGAGCCTGGCGATAGCCTTTATTTTGACTCCAGCTTGCCCCATGCCTTCCGGGCTGTTGGAGGCAAAAATGCTTTAGCTATTGATGTTATTTATTCATCCGATTAAAAATTATGCCGAAAATTGATTGATTTATGAAAGCAAGAGGCAGAGGCTCATTATAAATTGCCGGTTTTAGAAAAAATATAATTTACCTTCTGGAAGTCAACAAGGGTGGGAAAAAGAGAAAAGTTAAAAGTTAAAAAATTTAGTTTAAAATAAATTTAAAGAAATTAGCCCAGCATGTTCCAGAATAAAGAGATTTTAGAAGAAATTAAAAAAAGATATCCTCAGAAATTTGCCCCCGAAGCCGAAATCTTTAGACATATCCACCGGGGAAATAGAATTTTTATTCATACGGCCTGTGCCGAACCCCAATACTTAGTTAAGGCCTTGATCAAATTCGTCGAAGACAACCCCAAAGCTTTCTTCGATGCCGAGGTTATCCATGTTTGGACTTTAGGTGTTGCTCCTTATGCCGATGAAAAATTCAAATATAATTTTCGCCATAATTCTTTCTTCGTGGGTGATAATTCCCGCGAGGCCGTCAATCGCGGTTTGGCTGATTATACCCCCGTTTTTCTTTCCCATGTTCCCGATCTTTTCTCCCGCGGGTTGATCCCCGTGCAAGTAGCTCTTATTCAGACCTCCCTTCCTGATGAACATGGTTATTTGAGTTTAGGAATTAGTGTGGATATAACCAAAGCTGCCTTAGAAAAAGCGTCTCTGATTATTGCTCAGATTAACAGTAATATGCCTCGAGTTCATGGGGATGGATTCATCCATGTAGAAGATATCGATTTCCTCATCTGTCATGACGAGCCGCTTTTAGAATACGAGGCTATCGCTCCCGACGATGTGGCGCAAAAAATTGGTCGTTATGTGGCCAGTATAATTCAAGATGGAGATACAATCCAGGTTGGCTATGGGAGCTTGCCCAATGCCATTTTGGCTAACTTGTCCCAAAAAAATGACTTAGGTATTCATTCAGAACTACTGAGTGATGGGATGGTTGAGCTAATGAAAAAAGGGGTAGTGAATAATAGCCGCAAAACTCTTAATCGGGGGAAAACGGTAGCTACTTTTTGTATGGGTCATAAAGCAACTTATGAGTATATCCACGATAATCCGAGTATTGAATTTAGGACTATTGACTATACCAACAATCCTTTAGTAATTTCACGGCAAAGGAACATGGTGGCGATAAATAGCGCCTTAGAAATTGATCTTACTGGACAAAGCACTTCCGAATCTCTGGGAAAGAATATTTATAGCGGGGTGGGTGGGCACACTAATTTTATGCGCGGAGCGGTCATGGCTCCGGGCGGAAAAGCCATCTTGGCCATCCAATCTACAGCCGAGTGGGGAAAAGTCTCCCGCATAGTTCCTTTCTTGCGGGAAGGGACGGGGGTGACCTTAGTTAGGGGGGATATCCATTATGTAGTTACGGAATATGGCATTGCCTATCTCCACGGGAAAAACATTCGGGAACGGGCTATGGAGTTGATTGCCATTGCCCACCCGCAATTTCGCCCCTGGCTAATTGAGAAAGCCAAACAGGCTAATTTAATTTATCGCGATCAAGCATTCATTCCGGGTAAAAAAGGAGAATACCCAGCGCACCTGGAAACTTTGCGGACCACGGCCAAAGGTTTAACTATTCTTTTACGTCCTGTGAAATTGAGCGATGAACCTTTATTAAAGGATTTTTTCAACTCCCTCTCCGATCAATCACTATACCGCCGCTTTATTTCGATGCGCCAAGACATACCCCATGAAAGATTACAGGAGTTTGTGGTCATCGATTACACTAAAGAAATGGTAATTTTAGCTACCCTGCATGAAGGAGCGGTAGAAAGAGTGGTGGGGGTCGGACAATATGGAATAAATGAAGAAAACCGCACAGCCGAAGTGGCTTTGGTAGTTAAAGATGAATACCAGAATAAAGGAATTGGCTGGGAGCTGCTTTCTTATCTAACTTATTTAGCTAAGAGAGAAGGGCTTTTAGGGTTTACGGCAGAAGTGTTAGTGGAGAATAAACCCATGTTGCATTTGTTTGAGAAGATGGGGTTCGATATTCAGAAGAAAATTGCCCAAGGTGTGTATGAATTACAGTTAGGTTTCCGAGGGGTTGAATGATAAACGTGGAGAAGCAAATAAAATATTTATTTGAGCCCAGGACTGTGGCCGTAATTGGCGCAGCCAGAGATCCTCAAAAAATAGGATATAAAATTTTAGCCAATATTCTCGCTGGCGGCTATCAAGGAAAAATTTTTCCAATTAACCCGCAAAACGGAGAAATCTTGGGTTTAAAAGCCTATACCAACATAGAAGAAGTCCAAGAGCCCATAGACTTGGCCACTATTGTAATTCCCGCTCATTTTGTCTTTGATGCTGTGCGGAGCTGTGCGCGGAAAAAAGTTAAATTCCTCTCCATAATTTCTTCCGGTTTTTCCGAGGTGGGCAATTTCGAAGAAGAAAAGAGAATCGTTTCTTTGGCCCGCGAGCAGGGGATGCGCATATTAGGACCGAACATTTTTGGTATTTATTCGGCAGCAGTTTCTTTGAATGCTACTTTTGGTAGCGCGCATATAGTTCCGGGCAAGGTGGCTATTATTACCCAAAGCGGTGCTTTAGGGATAGCTATGATTGGCAAGACGGCGGCCGAAAATATTGGTTTATCGGCGATCATCTCCGTAGGGAATAAGGCGGATTTAACCGAGGCTGATCTCTTAGAGTATTTGATTGCTGATGGGCGAACGAAAGTAATTCTGCTTTACATGGAAGGAGTGAGAGCAGGAGAGGAATTTCTGAAAGCTTTGGAGAAGGCCACTAAAAAAATACCGGTAGTGGTAATCAAATCAGGGAGATCAGAGAGAGGAGCAATTGCGGCAGCTTCCCATACTGGTTCACTGGCTGGATCGGATGAGGTGTTCGATGATTTAATGCGCCAGTTTGGAGTGATGCGGGCCGAAAGCGTGGCCGAAGCATTTAACTGGTGTAAGTTCTTGGCTCACTCCCCGCTGCCGCAAGGAGAAAATACGGTGATCATTACTAATGGGGGAGGAATTGGCGTATTGGCCACTGATGCCTGCGAGAAGTATGGGGTTAAACTTTACGATGATCTGCCCGCCCTGAAAAATATATTCGGCCAGGTGACGCCTAATTTTGGGTCTACTAAGAATCCTATTGATTTAACCGGTCAAGCTACCTCCCTCCATTACCGAGCGGCTCTGGAAGCTGCGCAAAAGAGTCCGCAGATTCACGCGGCCATCGCTCTTTATGGCGAAACGGCCGTATTTGATGCGGAAAACCTTTCCCATTTGATAAAGGAAGTTGACCAAGAATTTAAAACTGCTCAAAAGCCATTGGTTTTTTCTATTTTCGGAGGAGAGGTCATTGAACAATGCTTGCAACAGTTGCGCAAGGGGGAAGCGGCCGTCTTCGGTGATGTTTATGAAGCAGTTTCCTGTCTGGGGGCGCTTTACTCTTATTATGATTACTTGCAGAGTTACGCGGCCGAAAGAGAGGAAGTGGTGCTAGACAGCTCGGCCATAAAAGCAGTATTAAATAAAGTTCTCCAAGAAAAAAGAAGCTTTTTATTAGCCCATGAGGGGCAGGCCGTAATGCAAGCTGCGGGCATTGCTATCCCGCGCAGTATGCCGGCGCGGAGTGTCGAGGAAGCTGTCCAGGCCGCAGAGAAAATTGGCTATCCAGTAGTTATGAAGGTTATTTCCCGGGATATTCTGCACAAGAGTGATGCGGGCGGGGTAGTTTTGGATTTGATGAATGAAAAAGAAGTAGTTGATGCTTACCAAGCCATTATGCGCAATTGCCGCGCTTATTTACCCCAAGCGCGAATTGAAGGAGTGGAAATTTCGGAGATGGTGGAGAAAGGAATCGAGACTATCATTGGCGCGCGGCGGGATAATACCTTCGGCCCTTTAGTCATGTTTGGCTTGGGCGGAATTTATGTTGAGGTCATGAAGGATGTAACTTTTCGCGCCTTACCTATTAATCAGAAAGAGGCCAGAAAAATGGTCAAAGAAATTCGGGCCTATCCTCTTTTGATGGGGGTGCGCGGCGAAGAGAAAAAAGATATAGAAGTAATAGGGCACACGCTCTTAAAAGTAGGAGCTATTCTGCAAGAATTCCCCATGATCTCCGACCTGGAGATCAACCCCTTTGTCGTCTATGAACAAGGTCGGGGAGGGAAAGCTGTGGATGTAAGAATAATGCTAACCAAAGAGAAGAGGGGGGCATAAATGAAAAAATTGGTTATGGCTTCCTGGAGAAGAAGTGCCGGCAAAACCAGTGTAATCGTGGGCCTTGGTTTGGCGGCTAATAAGAAGGTTGGCTACTTAAAGCCCTTCGGAGAAAGGCTTCTCTACCGCAAAAAGAGATTGTGGGATTATGATTCCGCTTTAGTGACCCAGATCTTTGGGTTAAAAGAAGACCCCGTGGATATGAGCATAGGTTTTGATCACTCTAAGTTGCGCTTCATGTACGATGAAGAGGGAACCAAGAAAAAGCTTTTAGAGACAATTGAGCACATTGCCCCGGGCAAAGATCTCCTTTTCTTGGAAGGCGGCAAGGATTTGACCTACGGTATTTCCATTCATCTTGATCCACTCTCTTTGGCCAAATTTACCGGCAGTAAGTTGTACTTAGTCGTCAGCGGTGAAGAAAATGCTATTTTGGATGATATTTATTTTCTCAAAAAGTATTTGGATTTAAAGGGAGTGCAGTTGGGGGGCCTGCTCATAAATAAAGTTCAGAATTTGGAAGAGTTTCAGGAGATTCAATTACCTTTAATCAAGAAGCTAAATTTGTCCATCTTAGGGGTTCTTCCTTACCAAAGTGATTTAACTTATTTTTCCATGGCTTATTTAGCGGAACGATTGTTTGCCAAAGTTATTACTGGCGAAAAAGAATTAAATCGGCCAGTTAAAAATATCCTGATTGGGGCCTGGTCGGCCAGCACTTTCGTGCAGAACCCCATATTCCAAAAAGAAAGCAAATTGATCATAACCGGCGGGGATCGCACAGATATGATCCTGGCTGCTTTAGAAAGTGATACGGCTGGAATAATTCTTACTAATAACGTCTTGCCTCCTTCACATATAATTGCTAAAGCAGAAGAACGGCATGTGCCCCTATTAATGGTCTTTTCGGATACCTACCAAACGGCTAAGCAAATAGAAAGCTTGGAACCTTTGCTGACCAAAGAAGATGAAGAAAAAATAAAGATATTAACTGAATTGGTGCAAAAATACGTAGATTGGCCAGCCATGCAAGAGGATTGACATTTGAAGATAGTCACCTTCAACCGCAGCAATTAAGAGCAGAGGCCTTCTTGGCGGAAAGATGAGCATGAAAAAGAAGTATATTTTGGCCTTAGATCAAGGGACAACCAGTTCGCGGGCAATTGTTTATAATCACCAAGGGAAAATCGTCGGCCTGGGTAGCCAGGAAATAAGGCAAATATACCCCAAGCCGGGATGGGTAGAACATGATCCGCTGGAGATCTGGGAGTCACAAATGGCGGCCGTGAAGAGGGCCTTAGATGCGGCCCATATTTCTCCTTCCCAGCTGGCTGCCATAGGTATAACAAATCAAAGAGAAACCACCATTCTTTGGCGGCGGGATAAAGGCCAACCGGTTTACAATGCCATAGTCTGGCAATGCCGGCGAACGGCAGCAGAATGTGCGCGGCTAAAGCAAAGCACCTTTGGTAAAAAAGTTCGTCAAAAAACTGGCTTGATAATAGATGCTTATTTTTCTGGCACAAAAATAAAATGGATCTTAGAACATAACCAAAAATTGCGCAAGGCTGCTGAACAGGGCGACATAGCTTTTGGGACAGTGGATAGCTGGCTGGCTTATCAATTAAGCGGCAGGAGACTGCATGTCACCGATTATTCCAATGCC
Organism: uncultured Syntrophaceae bacterium; assembly: GCA_964484485.1. Classification (GTDB taxonomy): domain Bacteria; phylum Desulfobacterota; class SM23-61; order SM23-61; family SM23-61; genus CAZAGD01. The sequence continues at coordinate 12,512 of CAZAGD010000231.1, read as the reverse complement.
TCGCGGACTCTTTTTTTTAATATCCATGACCTTTCTTGGGACAAGGATATCTTAAATTATTTTGGTATTCCGGCAAGCATTCTGCCCCAAGTTAAACCTTCGAGTCATTTCTATGGTTATACTTCTCCAGAGGTCTTTTTCGGCGGGGAAGTACCCATATGTGGAATTATTGGCGATCAACAAGGAGCGCTATTTGGACAAACTTGCTTTCAGAAGGGGCAGTCCAAGAATACCTACGGAACTGGTTGTTTTCTTTTAATGCATACCGGAGATAAACCAGCTATTTCCCAAAATAATCTCTTAACGACCATTAGCTGGGGATTATCCGGAAAGGTGGATTATGCCTTAGAGGGCAGCGTTTTTATTGGTGGGGCGGTTGTCCAATGGCTGCGGGATGGCTTGCAAATTATTACTCAGGCTAAGGAGAGCGAATCATTGGCGGCCAGCTTGAATTCTAATGAGGGTGTATATTTTGTCCCAGCTTTTGTCGGCTTGGGTGCTCCTTATTGGGACATGTTTGCCCGGGGAGCCATCTTGGGATTAACTCGGGGGACGACGAAAGCGCATATAGCTCGCGCAGCTCTGGAAGCGATTGCTTATCAAACGCGAGATGTTTTAGAATGCATGGAAAGAGATGCCGGTCTAAAATTAAAAGAACTGCGCGCAGATGGAGGAGCAACGGCCAATAGTTTTCTCATGCAGTTTCAGGCCGACATCTTAGGAGTTCCGGTGGTCGTTCCCGAAGTGACAGAAGTTACTTCTTTGGGGGCGGCCTATTTAGCTGGTTTAGCCGTGGGTTATTGGAAAGACCAGCAAGAATTATCCCAAAATTTTAAAATCAAAAAAAAATTTACGCCGCGTCTTCGGGCGGCGCAGCGCGAGTTGCTCTATGAACGCTGGCAGATAGCCGTTTCTAAGGCTCGCCACTGGGCGGCGGAGAAAAAAGTCAACCTTTTTAGGGAAGCTCATCTAAAGCTTTTTTTAGCCTAAGCAATCCTTCGCGCAGATCATCCAAAGAAGTGGCAAAAGAAATACGCATATGCTTTTCTCCCTTTTCTCCAAATTCTGTTCCACTACGCAACAGAATCCCTTGGCTGAGCAAATAGTTAGTCATGTCTTTGCTGCTCAATTGATGCCCAAATTTGGGGAAAAAGTAAAAAGCTCCAGCGCAAGGTTGGCAAGTTAAACGGGCAATTTTTCCCAGCCCTTCTGCTACCAATTTTCTTCTCTGGTCAAATTCAGCGACCATCTTGGTCACGCAATCTTGAGGCCCCAGAAGAGCCGTAACGCAGGCTTTTTGGGCCGGGACGCTCACACAGCTTACCAGGGCCCGATGGAAATGAATGAGATTTTTAATGATTTCAGGTTCAGCTACTACGTAGCCTACCCGCCAGCCAGTCATGGCGTAGGTTTTAGAAAAACTATTTAAGAGAATAGTTTTGTTTTTAGCCTCTTCGACCTGGCAGATAGAGAAATGCTTATGTCCATCGTAAATCAACTTGTGATAAACCTCATCCACAACTAACAACAGATTATGAGCTTGGGCAATCTGCGCTAGGTTGATCACTTCTTCTTGGCGGAGAACGGTGGCTGTGGGGTTACTGGGGTTAGCCAGAAATATTATTTTTGTGCGGAGGCTAATTTTTTTCTTTAATATATCAAAATCAATATGGAAGTCATCTAAGAGAGGGACAGCAATGGGGTGACCTCCAAACAAAGTCGCCGAGACCGCATAGGCAGAATATCCTGGATCAAAAACGATTACCTCATCTCCCGGGTTTAGGTAAGTAGCACAGATAGTATTAATCGCCTCGATTCCGCCGACCGTGATTAAAACATTTTCAGGGGTTTTTCTTACTCCCAAGTCCTGGAAGAGGCGGTGGCAGATAGCCTCACGCAAGTCCTCTTCCCCATAAGCATTACCATAATGAGTAAAATTGTCGCGCATTGCTTTAAAAGCAGCCTCTTGAATATGTAGGGGAGTAGGAAAATCAGGATCGCCCAAATCTAAACGAATTGCTCCTGGCGGGACAGTTATTTTTCTTTGGGAACGCTCAGAACCTTGAATATTTTTTATTCTTTCAGCAATATCCATTTTTATTCTCCCTTTCAATAAATTGAGCCAACTTTTTAAACGCCCCAGAGCAGAGGATAAATTTTAAGCAAGTTTATCATGCTCTCTTTTTACGAAAAGATGGAAGAAAATAAGACGGCCAGAATACCTGTGAGAAAAATTCCATCAAAAGTCCCAGCTCCGCCAATAGAAGCTACTGGAGCCCCCAGTTGGCTAATTTTTTTTAAATTAAGAATATCGGCTCCGATTAATGTTCCTAATGTTCCGGATATATAAGCAATTATAGGTGCTGAATCATAGGCAATGATCATGGAAAAAATAGCCGCCAAAGAAGGGGGAATAAAGAAAGGAAGCGCAATTCCTATTCCTCTTATGGGCTTGGCCAACTTATAGCATATGATCGTAATAAAAAGAGTGGCCAGAATTCCTTTAAAATACAATCCGGATTTAAAAAGCAAATAAAAGGAGACTATAGAAGGAATAACAGCACCTCCCACATTAATCGCCAAAACGGTCACTTTCTTTTTCCAGACCGGAATTATGTAGGTAAACCCAAAAAAATTGATTCTCTTTTGGCTGACCATGGTTTCTTGAGGAATCTTCATAATGGGAATGTTTATAAAACTGCCTATTAAAATAAAGAAAAGCGTTACCATAACTACTTGAGGTGAAATCCCAATTTTAATAAAGGCCAGAGTTATAACGTTAATCTGAATGAGCAATAAGAAAAAAGTAGTAAATAAAAAGAAGATGATAAAGAAAATACCTGCGATAGGGCTATAAAGCATAAGGGAACCTTTTAAAAATTGACTTGCCTCTTTTAAATTTCTATATCATGATAAGTAAGACATAGCAATTATAAAAAATAAAAAACCTAATTACTTCAAAAAACTGATTATGCCTGATTATAAAGACCTTTTGTTAACAAAAGCTTTTAAAATAGTCCCCGGAATTGAGTACAACAAAGTGGCTTATGAGCTTAGAGAAAAAGAGGGCGACTCCTTACTTATTTATGAAGTAGTGTTGGATAAGGATAAGACCTGGGATTATTTACGTGATATAGTCTATCCCAAATTAGCCAAATATCTTAAAGAAAAAGGCCTGAATCCATCTTCGGGTGAAGGGTTAATAATTTCCTTATTCATGAGGGATTTTGTTTACCTAATAAAAGGTACCGATTTCTTCAAAGTTTTTTGCGAAATGGAGGGATTGAATCAGGCTGCTTTTCATTTCCGAGTATTGAGATGGCTGGCCAATTAATGACTCAAGATTTTTAAATGGACTATTCGTTTAATTGAACTTGACTTATTAATGGGAACATAAAATAAATTACATCTTCATGCATGGTCCGGCAAGCCCCAAGGGTTTGCCCCACGAGAAGTTAAAAAATCTCAAACGTAGGGCAAGGGCTTGTCCCTGGCTGCATTTGGTTTCATTTCTTATGCCAAATTACGACCCAGTCGCATTGGAAAAAGTCGATATGACCAAACACGGGAAAAGGTAAGAGTGATAACTGTAAATATTTAATTACCCCGATTAATAAAGGGTGACAAAATGCGTTTAAATCTTGTCAGGCAAATTTTACCATCGAAAGGAGGATCATGAATGAGCTCCTATTTAAAAAAAGAAGAAATAGAAGCTCTCCGCCGTTGGTCGACCTGTGCCGTAGCGAATGCCATTGAGCTTTTCAATGTTCGTCCCCGAAACGAAGGGTTCATGCTTCCGGAAATTAAATGTCTTTTTTCTGACCTAGGGCCGATGATTGGCTATGCCGTTACGGCCGTCATCAGTGCCGAATCGCCAGAAGGTCGGCGAATCCAGCCACAGCAATGGTGGGAGGAGATTCAGAAAATACCCGCCCCTCGAGTAGCGGTCATTCACGATCTTGATCGTCCTGTAGTCGGATCATTCTGGGGGGAAGTAAATGCCAATATTCATCGGGCCTTGGGTTGTGTGGGCGCGGTTACAGATGGTTCCGTAAGAGATTTAGATGAAGTTAAAGAATTAGGTTTTCATTTTTTTGCCAGTTGCATATCTGTCTCCCATGCGTATGTGCATCTTGTTGATGTAGGCATACCTGTGAAAGTGGGCGGCCTTTTAGTGAAACCGGGAGACTTAATCATGGGTGATAAACACGGGGTGATCTCCATCCCTTTAACAATAGCTAAAGATGTTCCGCAAGCCGCCCAATTAATCGAAGACTGGGAAAGAAAAGTTATTAATTTTTGCAAATCAGACAAATTTACCATGGCCGGCCTCCAAGAATTATACATGTCGCCTCGACCTACCTGGCCAACGGCTAAATAGATTAAAAATAAAACCGGCAGGAGGAGGAATATTTGGGGCTTATTAATATTCCTCTTTCTCCTCAGACCATGTTGGCGAAAAATTAAAAATTTTAAACAGTCACAAATGGGCGTGGGCTCGATCATTTTTAAATTTGAATCTGAGCCAGCATTGATAAATCATTTTAAAGTCATTAAAACAAAACTGATCGACAGTCCGAAATGGGTATGATTGACTTTGGCCAATTAAAAGGTTAACATTTTAAATAGTTTAATTCCTGTTCATGAAGAAGAATTTTTAAATTTATATAGAATTAAGAGGAGGAAATAATTATTTCGCCTAATTTTTTGAGGGTAGCCTTAATTTTTTTAATATGCTTTGAAAGCATATTTATTCAGGCAGGAATTGGGGAAGAACCACCAAAGGCAGTTGCTTTAGATTTGACCACCGCTATAGCTGATGTAGCTCAGAAAGCCATGCCGGCTGTTGTGCACATTGAAGTAATCCAGCGGGTAGAAGTTCCGGTACCCGTATTCCCCTTTGAAGGCGATCCCTTTTTCCGTTATTTTTTTGGCTTACCCCAAGGGCCGCGCAGTTATAAAAAGGAGCTCCGGGGCATTGGGACAGGAATGATTGTTGATAAAGAAGGGCATATAGTAACTAACAACCACGTAGTTAGTGGCGCGACAAAAATTATCGTAAAAATGGCTTCTGGAGAAGAATTCCCTGCCAAAATCATTGGCACAGACCCCAAAACTGATTTGGCCGTAATTAAAATTAAGCCTCCGGCCAATATTCCTTATTTAAGTTTTGGTAATTCTGACAAATTGCGGGTTGGCGAGTGGGTAGTGGCTATAGGAAATCCCCGCGGCCTAGAGCAGACAGTAACTGCCGGCATCATTAGTGCTAAACATCGGACTGGGATCTTAGATCCTACCAGCTACCAAGATTATATACAAACTGATGCAGCTATCAACCCGGGAAACAGTGGGGGACCACTTTTAAACTTGCTGGGCGAAGTAATCGGCGTCAATACAGCTATTATTTCTGAATCAGGAGGATTCGAGGGGATCGGTTTCGCCATTCCCAGCAATATCGCCAAAGCGATTACGGAAGATTTGATTAAAACCGGCAAGGTGAATCGCGGTTGGTTGGGGTTGACCGTGCAAGAGATAACGCCTGCCTTAGCGAAGAAGATGAATTTGCAGGTGCATAAGGGCGCTTTTGTTAATAGCGTTTTTAAAAACTCCCCCGCAGAAAAGGCCGGTATCATGACCGGAGACGTCATTATTAGCTGGGATGGATGGCCGATAGAAAGCGCTAATGATTTTAGAAACCGCGTGGCCACCACCAAACCAGGGAAGAAGGTGGAGATCGGCCTTTGGCGCCAGGGGAAGAAGATGATTGTCCAAGCCGAAGTCTCTGCTTATAAACCATCTTCGCTTAAGGTGGCTGCCGAAGAGACAGAAGTTAGAAAGAAATTGGGGATGGAAGTTAAAGAAATATCCATTATGGAAGCAAGAAGGAAGCGTTTAGATAAGCGGGAAGGCGTATTAGTTACTAAAGTAGATCCCCAAGGTCCAGCGGGACGAGCAGGAATAGAGCCAGGGGATATTATTTACCAAATGAAGAATCAACCTATCCGGGGATTGTCCGATTATCTGCGCCTCTTAGCACAGATTCAGCCTGGGGAAGAAGTTTTATTATTGTTGCGGGATGGCCGAACTGGGGATATCGGCTATCTCACCGTGGTGGCCGAATGAACACAGAAGAAAGGGATTCTTCCCATACGCAATGGAGTGAAGATTTCTCTCCTCTTCCGGAAATGGATTTGGAAGACCAGGAATCTACGGCGCTGGAGGTCTTCGACCCTTTAAAAAAATACCTAGTGGAAATTCGCAAGTTTCCTCTCCTTTCCCGCGAGGAGGAATTTGAGTTGGCGAAGAAGTGGTATGAAGAAAAGGATCGGTACGCCGCCTACCGTTTGATCGTCTCTAATTTGCGCTTGGTCGTCAAGATTGCTTTCGAATATCAACGCGCCTATACAAATATTTTAGATTTAATTCAAGAAGGAAATTTAGGGTTGCTCCAAGCCGTAAGAAAATTTAACCCTTATCGTGATGTAAAACTTTCTTCCTATGCCTCTTGGTGGATTAGAGCTTATATTCTCAAATTCCTTATCGATAACTGGAGTCTGGTTAAAGTGGGGACGACCCAGGCGCAACGGAAGTTATTTTTCCGCCTCAAAAAAGAGAAGAATCGCCTGGAAGCAATGGGTTTTAATCCAGGGCCCAAGCTATTAGCCGGGCAATTAGAGGTGAGTAAGGAAGAAGTAGCCGAAATGGATCAGCGTTTGGAAGGAGGGGATCTATCTCTTAACGCCCCACTGGAAGATGAAACGCAGCAAACTTATCTCGATATTTTGCCTGATAGCGAAGTTTTGGAAGAGAAAGTAGCGGATAACCAATTCAAAGAAATATTTGAGCAGCGTATTGCCGAATTTAGCCAGACTTTAAAGAATAAAGAAGCTTTTATTTTGCAGCATAGACTATTGGCTGAAAATCCGCTCACTCTGCAAGCCGCAGGAGATGAGTTACATATCTCGCGGGAAAGAGCTCGCCAAATAGAAAAAAGAGTTTTAGAAAAATTAAAGATATTTTTAAAAGAAAAATTTCCCGATTTGGAGGAGATGCATTTTCAATTTAAAAAAAACGCCCGGAGCAAGGAACAAAAATTATCTAAAAAACAAAAGAAGAACGAAATGGGGGTTGACAAGAGAGAGCCCAATGCTTAGTTTTTGAGTGTGAGTAAAATTCAGAAAGGAGGGGATAAAAGATGGCGTTAATTCGTTGGGATCCTTTTCGGGAAATTGCTGCTTTGCAAGAAAGGATGAATAGGTTGTTTTCTGATATCCGTACCCAAAGCCCTTTCCGGGAGGAAGAAATCGTCCAAGGTTCTTGGGTTCCGGCCGTGGATATCTACGAAACGAATGAAGCTATTGTCCTCAATGCTGAACTTCCGGGAGTGGCTCCAGAAGATATATCGGTGGAAGTAAAAGATAATACCTTGACCTTAAAAGGTGAGAAAAAATTTGCCCGGGAAGTTAAAGAAGAAAATTATCATCGTGTGGAACGTGCTTACGGAACCTTCCAAAGGGCTTTTACTCTTCCCGGAACTGTGGCCCAAGAAAAAGTGAAAGCCCAATTCAGAGATGGGGTTTTAAAGATAACTCTGCCGAAAGTAGAGGAAGCTAAGCCCAAACAAATTAAAGTTGAAGTGAGCTGATGGGTGCTAGAAAAAGGGGGGCCTTGGCCCCCCTTAATTTTTAAGGAGAAATTAATATAAATTTTTTACCCCATAGAGGGGAAGGAGATGAGGAAAATGCGGTTAGATAAGTTTACGATAAAAGCCCAAGAAGCCCTGCAAGAAGCCCAAGGGATAGCCGAGAAGCATGAGCACCAACAAATTGAACCGGAACATTTATTAATTGCTTTGCTACAGCAAAATGATGGAGTGGTTCCCCAAATATTTCAAAAAATAGGCGTTTCCATTCCCGCTACGCTTACGCAATTGGAGGAAGCTTTAAAGAAGATTCCTAAAGTTTATGGCGTTGATAGCGGGCAGGTATACATATCTCCCCGACTAAAAAAAATATTGGATAAATCCTTTTTAGAAGCTGAACATTTAAAGGACTCTTACGTAAGTACCGAACATTTGCTGTTAGCCATGACTGAGGATCAGGAGGGATCGGGCGCGCGTATTTTAGCTAATCAAGGAATAAGCAAAAATGAGATCTACAGAGTTTTAGCTACCATCCGGGGGTCGCAAAGAGTGACTGATCAAAACCCGGAAGAAAAATACCAGGCCCTTAGTAGATATACCCGCGATTTGACTGATTTAGCCCGCAAAGGCAAATTGGATCCAGTGATTGGCCGAGATGATGAAATTAGAAGGGTAATGCAAGTTCTATCAAGGCGGACTAAAAATAACCCAGTTCTGATTGGCGAACCAGGAGTGGGAAAAACAGCCATTGTCGAGGGATTGGCCCAACGGATCGTGAGCGGTGATGTACCGGAGACCCTAAAGAATAAAAGACTGGTCGCTTTAGATTTGGGTGCGCTTATCGCGGGGACAAAATATCGAGGAGAATTTGAAGACCGGCTGAAAGCGCTTCTCAAGGAGATTACCGAAGCACAAGGCGAGATCATCCTTTTTATTGACGAACTGCACACCTTAGTGGGGGCCGGAGCTGCGGAGGGGGCTATGGATGCTTCTAACATGCTTAAGCCAGCCTTGGCTAGGGGAGAGTTGCGCTGCATCGGAGCGACGACGATCAATGAATATCGAAAGCATATTGAAAAAGACGCTGCCTTAGAGAGACGATTCCAGCCGGTCATGGTGAGTGAGCCAACGGTGGAAGATACGATTGCTATTTTAAGAGGATTAAAAGAACGTTATGAAGTGCATCATGGAGTGCGGATTCAGGACGCGGCTATTGTGGCCGCGGCGACTCTTTCGCACCGCTATATTTCTGACCGCTTCTTGCCCGATAAAGCCATTGATTTGATCGACGAAGCGGCCTCGCGCTTACGGATGGAGATCGATAGTATGCCCATGGAAATTGACGAAGTGGAAAGGCGCATTACGCAATTGGAGATCGAGAGGCAAGCTTTGCTCAAAGAAAAAGATAAAGCTTCCCAAGAGCGGTTAGAAAAAATAGAAAAAGAATTAGCTGAATTGCGCACCCAAGTTAGCGAAATGAAAGGGCATTGGCAAAAAGAAAAAGAGTCCATCCAAAAAATCCAATCTTTGAAAAGTCAGATAGAAGAGGCAAAAAGGGAGGAGCAACAAGCTGAGCGAGAAGGAAATTTGGGCAAGGTGGCGGAGATTCGTTATGGCCGGCTATTGGAACTGCAGCGGGAGTTAGAAAAGGAGAATCTGTTGCTGGCCAGTTTACAAAAAGATAAAAAGATGCTCAAAGAGGAAGTAGAAGCCGAGGATGTGGCGGAAGTAGTGGCCAAATGGACAGGAATTCCCGTGGCCAAAATGATGGAAGGAGAAATTGAAAAGTTATTAAAAATGGAAGAAAGATTAAAGAAGCGGGTAGTCGGGCAGGATGAAGCCATTCGTTTAGTGGCCAATGCTGTCCGGCGGGCGCGAGCCGACCTGCAAGATCCCAACCGGCCTATTGGTTCATTTATATTCCTAGGCCCCACAGGAGTGGGAAAAACAGAATTAGCCCGGGCTTTAGCTGAATTTCTGTTCGATGATGAACAAGCAATGGTGCGCATCGATATGTCCGAATTTATGGAGAAGCACTCCGTTTCCAGATTAATTGGAGCACCGCCAGGCTACGTGGGTTATGAAGAAGGGGGTTATTTAACAGAAGCAGTGCGGCGTCGGCCTTATGCGGTGGTGCTTTTTGATGAAGTGGAGAAAGCTCATCCCGAGGTGTTCAATATACTGCTGCAAATCTTGGATGATGGTCGGCTAACCGACGGTAAGGGCAGGACAGTGGACTTTAAAAACACTGTCCTTATCATGACTTCTAATATTGGCAGCCAATGGATCCAAGATCTGGGAGCGCGTGATTACGAAGAGATGCGGCGCCGCGTACTGGAAGCACTGCGGGCGCACTTTAAACCTGAATTTCTCAATAGAATAGATGATATCGTTATCTTCCATGCCCTCACCAAAGAAGATATTAAAGATATTGTAGAGATCCAATTGCGGAATTTACGCCGAAGACTAAGGGAGAAGAAAATCACTCTTCATCTTTCGGAGAAGGCCAAGGAAGTTCTAGCCCAAGAGGGGTTTGATCCGGTTTATGGTGCCCGGCCCTTGAAGAGAGCTATCCAAAGATTAATTCAAGATCCTTTGGCTTTAAAAATTCTTAATGGGGAATTTAAAGAGGGCGACTTAATCGAAGTGGACGTGGATGCCAAGAAAAATTTGACTTTCTCCAGAAGACTACCCCGCCCGGAAGAAACAGGAGTGGAAGCACATGCTTGAAGCGGATAAGGTCTAACGAAATTGGCTAAGAAAATTTTAAAGATTTTCTTTCATTTGCTTGACAAAAATACTAAAAATGATTAGTTTTTTGAAAGGATTGTTCAAAATATTAAGGAATAAGGAATTGTTTAAAACATGGAGGATTTAAAATGAGTAAAATTATTGGCATTGATTTGGGGACAACTAATTCAGTAGTGGCCATAATGGAAGGAGGAGATCCGAAAGTAATTATTAACGAAGAAGGGAGTCGGCTTACTCCTTCGGTGGTGGCGTTTACTAAAGACGGGAATCGTCTGGTTGGGCAAATAGCCAAAAGACAGGCGATTACTAATCCCGAGAACACTATATATTCCATAAAAAGGTTCATGGGACGGCGCTATGAAGAAGTCACGGAAGAAATGAAGATGGTTCCTTACAAGGTAGTCAGGGACGCTAGTGGTGGAGTACGGGTTAGAGTAAAGGACAAAGAATATTCCCCGCCCGAGATTTCCGCTATGATCTTACAAAAGCTGAAAAAGTCGGCGGAAGAATACCTTGGAGAAAAGATAACTGATGCGGTGATTACTGTTCCGGCTTACTTTAACGACAGTCAACGCCAGGCTACTAAAGATGCGGGAACTATTGCCGGCTTGAATGTGCGCCGGATAATAAATGAACCTACAGCAGCCGCGTTGGCTTATGGTTTGGATAAAAAGAAAGATGAAACCATTGCTGTTTATGATTTTGGAGGGGGAACTTTTGACATCTCTATCTTGGAAGTAGGCGATAATGTGGTGGAAGTCAAAGCCACTAATGGGGATACCCATTTGGGCGGAGACAACATCGACCAAAGGATAATGGAATGGTTAATTGCCGAATTTAAAAAAGACCAAGGAATAGATCTAAGCAAAGATTTAATGGCCTTGCAAAGATTAAGGGAAGCCGCGGAAAAGGCTAAAATAGAACTTTCTTCGACTATGGAGACGGAGATCTCCTTACCTTTTATCACGGCCGATGCTTCTGGTCCGAAACATTTAAATTACAAGCTAACCAGAGCCAAATTTGAATCAATGGTCATGGATATTTTAGAAAAGAGCATACCTCCATGCCGCCAAGCTTTAGAGGATGCGGGTTTGAAACCCAGTCAAATTGATGAGGTAGTTTTAGTCGGGGGGTCTACGCGCATTCCGAAAGTGCAAGAAATGGTGCGCCAATTCTTTGGGAAAGAACCGCACAAAGGCGTAAATCCAGATGAAGTCGTCGCTTTGGGCGCTGCTGTCCAGGCCGGAGTATTAGCCGGAGAAGTGAAAGATGTCCTTCTTTTAGATGTTACTCCTCTTTCCCTGGGGATTGAAACCTTGGGGGGTGTTATGACGCGTCTTATCGAGCGGAATACCACTATCCCGACTAAGAAAAGTGAAATTTTCTCGACTGCTGCTGATAATCAGACTAGTGTGGAAATCCATGTGCTGCAGGGTGAAAGGGAGATGGCCCGGGATAATAGAACCTTAGGTAGATTCCATTTGGTCGGTATTCCGCCAGCGCCCCGAGGAGTGCCTCAGATTGAAGTAACCTTCGACATAGATGCGAATGGTATTTTGCACGTTTCCGCTAAGGATTTGGCTACGGGCAAACAGCAAGCCATAACTATTACTGCTTCGAGTGGTTTGAGTAAGGAAGAAGTGGAGCGGATGGTTAAAGAAGCTGAAGCTCATGCGGAAGAAGATAGGCGGCGGAGACAAGAAGTGGAATTGCGTAACCAGGCCGACGCTTTAGTTTACACCACAGAGAAAACTTTGAATGAACACCGAGATAAGATCCCGATTAGCGAAGTTAATGCCATCGAGACGGCGATAAAAGAGACCAAGGATGCTATTGCCAGTGGTGATATGAACCGAATTCGGGAAAAAATGGATCTTTTGACCAAAGCTTCCCATCATTTAGCAGAGATTATGTACCGCCAGGCCTCGAGTAAACAAAAAGGAGAAGCAGCCTCAGGAGGAACAAAGGGAGGCCGGCCTGAAGAAGATGTAGTAGATGCGGAATTTGAAGAGAAGAAATAAATCAAGGGGGGACTCTTAAAAAGAGTCCCCCCATTTTTTGAATTTTCTTCTTAAAAGATGTTTTCCACCCCGCAAAAGGAAAGAACTCATCCATTTAC
>CAZAGD010000230.1:0-3769 GCA_964484485.1 uncultured Syntrophaceae bacterium | reverse complement strand
CTTCTACCAATCCATATTTCTGGTGTAAAAGCTCCAGCACTCTTAGTTTAACTCTTTCTTTAGCTTCTTCGTCTGGGAAAGGAAGGCTACCGGCTAAAGCGGTCAATTTTTCTCCTTCGATAGCCTCCGCCATCTTTTTCTGGTCTTGCACTTTGCCCGAGAGATGCGGCAAAAGATCGTTGATAACGAATACCGGCTCGTTTGCTTCTTCCCCTATCCGGATATTTATCTTCGCTCCGTCCCCTTTGACAACTACTCCATGAAGGGCGAGCGGGATAGTTACCCATTGGTATTTCTTAATGCCTCCATAATAATGGGTGCGCAGCATAGCCAGATCAGTGTCTTCGTATAAGGGATTTTGTTTCAAGTCGATACGCGGGGAATCTATATGAGAAACGATTATGCGTAGGCCCTCCTTTAAGGAGGCCTGCCCGAGGACGGCCAAGGCTATGGTTTTTTCTTTGTTAATAAAAAAAAGCTTGCTGCCCTTGCCCTTGGCATAGCCATCGAGGAAACCGGCTGCTTTAGCAATCTTTTTGATCTCATCTACAGCTTCTCTTTCGGTCTTCGCTCGGTCCAAGAATTTCTTATAACCTTCAGCGAATTTGATGGCTTCTTGCCGTTCTTCTTCACCCATGCGATCCCAAGCCAATTTCCCTTGAAACTTTAACCTCTTCTCTAACTCTTTTACATCCTTTTTTTCTATATTTTTTTTTCCTTGCCCCCCCACTTTCTTCCTCCTTTTAAATTAACCTTGGCCGCCCTGCTTTAATCATTACCCTTAATCGAAACTAATAGAATTTTCTGCTCAACGATTAATACGCGCATAGCCATTATCCAAATTTACCGTAGCCTCGAAAAGGGGCACTAAATCAAAACAAGATTGACAGATCGGGAAGTTTATAGTTTTCCGGTTTACTTTTAATTGCAAATTTACCCCCTGTTTATTAAAAACTTTTCCGCAATAAGCGCAATTGGGGTTGTTTTGCAGGGGTTCCCGACTCAATTTCAATTCCATCATGAACATCTCCTCCTCTGATCAATAATCTATTTATTCATATATTCCAAAATCTATTTCCCCATATCTCTTTAGGCTGCAAATTTCTGTCAGCCTAATTTTAAATCAAGAAGCTGCTGCTGCTCGCTCATTTTCCCAGAGTTTGTCGGCCATCCTGCCGTAGTCGCGAGCATACTGCTCAAGCTCGCTAAAAAGGTCGGAGAGGAGGGAATCGGCACCAATATGAGTAGGATATGCTTGGCACTCCCCGACCACTTGCTTTAAAATATGAGGATGGTCAATAATCATGCAAGGACGATAGTAGTTAGGGGAATAGGGTTGCCGCCGGCGAATTGCCTGAAAAAACTCGGAACTGAGAATATCGGCCAAAGGTTTATTTTTAATATTATCCACCGCAAAATGCACAAAGACGCAAGGCTCTACATCGCCACGACTATTAATATGCAGATAGCGATCGCCAGCAATACAACCGCCCACTAATGGTCCGTCATTCCAAAAATCAGCCAAGATTATAGGCACCCGGTGGCGCAAGTCCGCTAATTTCTGCAAGCGCTCAATTCTTTGTTGCGGAGTGGGCATAAGCTCTAAGGTAGGTTTTTTACCTATGGGAATATAATTAAAATACCAGCCGATAAAACATCCTTGGGCTGCCCAAAAATTGATAAACTCTTCGCTCACGATCTGCTCATTGTTTTGCCGGGTGACGGTGGCGGAGAAGCCGAAAAGGACGCCTTCCCGGCGGAGGTTTTCCATCGCCGCTAAAATTTTCTGGAAAGCTCCCGGCCCGCGGCGAGCATCAGTTTCTTTTTCCCATCCCTCCACACTTATAGCCGGTAGAACATTTCCAATCTGCGCCAATTTTCTGGCCAATTGTTGATCGATTAACGTTCCATTGGTATACACTTGAAAATACATATCATCAAACTTAGAGAAGATATCCAACAAATCTTGGCGAATAAACGGCTCACCGCCGGAAATGGTAATAAAATAAATGCCCATTTCCTTAGCTTGACGGAGCAGATCTTCGATGCGCCAGGTTTCCAATTCTTCTCTCTTGCTGTATTCCCCCGCATAACAGCCGTAGCAATTCAAATTACAACGCATAGTGGGGCTGATTACTATAAAAAAAGGAGGGTAAAACCCATAGCGCGCCCGAAATCCTTCCCGCTTAGGTTTAGCAGCTAAGAATTCATTCACAATTAAATTTTCGGCAAACTTCTCCACACACTTTTTGGAAGATCTACCTAAAGCTCGGCGGCCATGAATAATAAGACTTTTCAAAAACTCTCTTCCTTCAGGATAATAGGAAACTGCCTCCAATCCATCCCGCACCAAAGGAAACTTTAATAGCCTTTCTTCGCTGATATGGGGGAGAATCTTGATGATGCCGCGAGCAGCTTTTACTGTCGCCATATGCCTAATCTTTTCTTGAACGCTGCCCATGACCAAGCCCTCCTTTCCTTATCGCTACTGCCTGTTTTTTTTAAATAAATCCCTTTTTTAAATATAATGAATAGCCATCCTCCTCGTCAATCCTGGGCGCCTAAATTTTTTATAATTATTTGGCGAACTTTTGCCGACAAAACCTCCTCTTCTTTTGGGGAGATATGCTTGGTCTCCAAGGGGTGATCAATAATTATTCGTACATTCCCTGGATAGGTACGCCAGTCTCCTTTGCGCATGATTTTATTCGTCCCATTTATGGTTATGGGCAAAATAGGTGCTTGTGATTTTAAGGCTATAAGAAATACGCCCTTTTTAAAAGCCTGCAATTGGCCATCAGGACTACGCGTACCTTCAGGAAAGATCATCACCGAGACTCCATTCTTTACTTTCTCGGCCGCCTGCAGCATACTTTTATAGGCTTTCTTGGGACTCTCGCGTTCTATCGGTATATAACCAATGCGGGACATGGCCCATCCTAAAAAAGGGATGCGGAAAAGACTCGCTTTAGCCGTCCAGCGAAACTGGATGGGCAAATACCCTAAGAGAGCGAAAATATCAAAATTGCTCTGGTGGTTAGAGACTAAAATATAACTCTGCTTGGGATCAATTTTGTCTAATCCTTCAATACGCACTTTAGTACCCGTGGTTTTTAATTGAATCTTTCCCCACAGCCTGGCCACTAAATGAGGGGCATTCCCGGAAGAATCGAAGAGGGACAAAATTATGGCCACCGTACCCAAGATTACCGTAGTCAAAAAATAAATAACCCAGGCTAAAATAGTCCTTAAAGTTGCTAACATGGTTAGAAAATTTGGAAAATTATTATTACTAATACCCTATTTAAAAGGATTATGTCAACCAGCCTGCAAACTGACCGTCGATCTCTTTTTAAATCCCGCCTGTTTGTTGCTAGCGAGAAATATTAAAACGGTTAAACGATCACCATTTTTAATCCTTGACTTCCTTCCTTCAGGTGATAAAATTCCTTTATCCAGAGGATAGTTTGATTTATGCCAAATTTTTAAAAAAAGGAGGGCGGGGCGTGGTTAATAAAGTTATCCTTATCGGCAGATTAGGGGCTGATCCAGAGATTCGCTATACCCCCAGTGGAGCAGAGGTAGCTACCTTTCGCATAGCCACCAACGAAGCTTGGACGAACAAAAATGGAGAAAAAGAGGAAAGAACAGAATGGCATCGCATTGTGGCCTGGAGAGGGTTGGCCAAAATTTGTGGAGAATATTTGAGCAAAGGGAAACTCGTATATATAGAAGGGCGGCTAAGGACGCGCTCTTGGGAAGATCGCGA
>CAZAGD010000229.1:0-21904 GCA_964484485.1 uncultured Syntrophaceae bacterium | reverse complement strand
GTTTAGAGAGAAAATTCTTGACAAATATTTTAAGGCTTATTAGCGTAATAAAAAATCGACAAAGAAATCAATTAACAAAAAGGGGGAATGAACAATGGCTCATCCCATAAAAGTCGGGGTGGTGGGGGCTGGGTTTGCGGGAGCTATTCATCTAAGATCCTACCAGCAAGTGCAAGGAGTGCCGGTGGAAGTAGCAGCTATTGTGGATGTTGACAAAGCCAAAGCTGAGGATTACGCGCGGCGCTTCGGTATTCCTAAATATTTTCAAGACTATCGGTATCTTTTGGATGATCCTTTAATAACGGTTATAGATTTGGTTGTGCCCAATGCTCTCCATTTGCCCATGGTCTTAGAAGCCGCCCAAGCTAAGAAGCATATTATCTGTGAAAAACCGCTGACGGGCTATTTTGGCCAAGGGGAAGCTGCTCGAGAAGTGGGAACTACCTCCAAGAAGAAGATGTTTGCCAAAGTAAAAGAAGATCTGCGGATAGTTGATGAAGTCCTACGCCGAGCTAACGTTAAATTCTGTTATGCTGAAAATTGGGTCCATGCTCCAGCTTTTAAAAAAGGGTTGGAGCTTATCGAAAAATGCTTGTCCGTGGGCAGCATTCTAGAGATAAGAGGAGAAGAAGCGCATAGCGGTTCCCACTCCGAATTTTCCAAATGGTGGCAACACGCCGGCGGAGGAGCTCTGGCCCGCTTAGGTGCTCATCCGCTGGCGGCCGGCCTTTTCTTGAAGCATTTTGAAGGTGAAAAAAAATCCGGCCAGCCTATTTTAGTAAAAGAAGTCCTGGCTGATGGCACAGACCTGACCAAGACTTCGGCTTTTACTAAGGTCTCGGCCAGTCCTTTAGTCAGCGGTTGGGGAGACGTAGAAACCTGGGCGCAGATTACGGTTACCTTCACTGATGGTACCAAAGGAGTTTTCTTTGCGGCTGATGACCTTTTGGGAGGAATGGAATCGAACATGGATGTCCGCCTTTCCAATGCCCGGGTAAAATTTGACCTATGTCCAGTGCGCGTCTGCCAATTTTATATCGTAGATCCTGATCCCGTAAAAGATGTGTATTTTAATGAAAAACAAGAGACCAAAGCCGGCCTTTCTTTCCCAAACCCTAATGAAGAATGGCTTTTGGGGTATCCCCATGAGATTCAGAATTTCATGGAGGCCATTGCTTATGATCGCCAGCCCTTAACCGGTTTAGATTTAGCTAAACAAGTTGTGGAGGTTATCTATGCCGGATATGTTTCCATGGAAGAGGGAAGGAAGATAACTATTATTTAAGCCCCAAAGGTTACAGAAAATACCGGGAAAAGAACAAATAATATTTTTGCCAGGCGCAGGGAGCAAGGGAAAAAGGTGAAGGGTCTTCCGCCCTAAGCTCGGCAAGAGGAGGGATTATTAATATGAAGGAAGATCTTTTTTATCTACCTGTTAAGATTGGAGATGTGGAACTGCGGAATCCTTTTATAGTTGCTTCTGGCCCCACCGCTAAGAGGATTGATCAATTAGAGTTAGCCGAAAAATGCGGATGGGGAGCGGCAGCCATCAAGCAAACTTTCAACCCCATCCCTTACTTAAACTATCAACCTCGTTACCGCTGGCTCAACAAAGAAAAATTGCATGTGTTTACGGCTGAATATCGCCTGAGCATGGAGCAAGGGCTGCGTTTGGTGGAGGAGGCGCGGAAGAAAGTAAAAGAATTGGTGATTATTGCTAATTATTCTTATGTGGCTGGTGCAGATATTGAAGGATGGTTAGAGGCGGCGCGTAAGTTCGAAGCAGCCGGGGCGCAGATTTTGGAGTTAAATTTTTGCTGCCCTAATATGTCTTTTAACGTTGATATTTCTGAGCGATCGCGAAAAGAAGCGCGGCCTTCCTCCGGGGCCAGCATGGGGCAAGATGAAGAGGCTGTGCGCTGGGTTATTGAAAATACCAAAAAGGTTACTAACCTTCCTTTGATCGCCAAAATAACTCCCGAGGGGGGGAGAATCGCGGAGGTCTCCAAAGTAGCTTTTGCCGCTGGCGCAGCTGCAGTCTGTAGCGTGGCTAATCGCTTGGGAATCCCGCCCATTGATATTTGGAATTACAAGAAGCCAATCTATAACTTACAAAATGCTAATACTATGGCTTGCCTGTCTGGACCATGGATTAAACCGCTGGCTTTACGTGATGTTTTTGAGATTCGTAAATTAGTAGGCCCTGAGCCCCACATAATTGGCACTGGCGGAGTGGCCTCTATGGCCGATGCCGTGCAAATGATGATGTGTGGGGCCGATAGTATCGGCGTATGTACGGAGACTATGCTTTATGGATTTGCCTTCCTCGAAAAATGGTTGAAGTCTCTGCACGATTATATGGCGCAGATGGGATTTCGGAATGTGCGCGAAATACGCGATTTACTCATCCCGGAGATAAAGCCAGCTAATGAACTAACAGTTTGGGCTGGCTATGCGCAGGTTGATCCGCAAAAGTGTTCCAAATGTGGCTTATGTTTGGAGATTGGTCATTGTAATGCTATTATTTTGACGGAGGAAGCAGCAGAGATAAATCCTGATCTCTGTCAAGGATGTTCTACCTGTATCGATCTATGCCCGCAGAAAGCTATCAGGATGGTCGAAGTAAAAGATAAAAGTATTTTAACTTCCCCATCCTGATAGCAAGATAATCTTTTACCCGTGCACCACTTGTTTCACGATGTCCTGGAACTCTTTTTCGGTAAGCAGTCCTTTTTTCTTGAGCGAAGCTTCTTTGACTTTTAAGACGATAGCTTCTTTTTGTTCCGGAGAAGCGTCGGCGCCCATTTTTTCTAACCACTCCGCTACCGAATCTACGCCACTTTTCTTACCCATGACGATCTCAATTGGTTTTTGGCCGACTAAAGCCGGTACAAACGGTCCCAGTTCTAAAGGATGCTGGTCCCGACAGCGGCGCACCCAACTGGCCACGATCCCTGATTCCACGTTTAGGAGAGTTTCGCCCACAATAGGTCTGTTGGCCGGAATAGTTGTTCCCGAAAGCTCCCGCACTAATTTAGAGAGGGAATAGAACTTCTCGGTTTTAATACCAATATCTAGGCCATACATAGTCAACAAAGCCAAGACTAATTCTTCCATGGCCGCATTTCCTGCTCTCTCGCCGATACCGGTGACCGTCGTATGCGCTACGGAACAGCCACAAGATAGGGCAATTAGGGTATTGGCTACGCCCAGGCCAAAGTCATCATGAAAATGGGGTTCTAAGGGCTTTTTTACCCGCTCACGGATTTTTTTAATTAAATAGGGCACGGCATGCGGTGAGATGCCGCCAAAAGTATCCACCACGGCTAAAGCATCCATATGTCCCTTAGTAGCAATCTCTTCGATCAAATCCAAAAACCAACTCATGTCGGCCCGGGAGGCGTCGATAGGGAACCAAACCGTGTATAAGCCCAGCTCTTTGGCTAAGAGGGTTGCTTCAATAGAGAGGTCAATAGCCTTTTGCAGCTCCCATCCGTAAGCATGTTTAATAATATGTTCGCTGGAAGGAATTTCCACTACAATCCCGTGAACGCCACATTCCTTAGCCAATTTAACATCCGCCACCATACAGCGGGAGAAGGCAAAAATTTGCGGACCTAGATTGGCCTGCACGATTTCTTTAATAGCAGCTTCATCTTCTTTAGAAACAGCGGGCATACCCGCCTCAATGCGGTGTACACCAGCCTCAGCCAAAGCTTTGGCAATTCTTAACTTATCCGCTCTGGTATAAGCAATCCCAGCCTGCTGTTCCCCATCCCTTAAAGTTATATCGTGAATTTTGATCTCTTTGGCCGGAAGAAATTTGAATCCCGCCGTTACTTCGGCTTCATAATTCCATGGGCTAACAAACCACTTATCTGTTTTCCAAGGTTGTTTCATTCTTTCTCCTTCCTTTCTAATAATAATTTTTAACGCATCCTTTTTGCGGGCAATAATCTCGTGCTCTTTTGGTGATTTTCATTTACCCTCTGCATCCTGCCTCTCCCCAAGTCAAGGGGAAATGAAATGCCTTTCCCTGCTGGGCAAAGGCCAAGAGTCAGGGCAGATTTTTATTTTAGTCCCAACACATCTTGCATATCATATAGTCCGGGTTTTTGCTTGATCACCCACTGGGCTGCCCGCAAAGCTCCCCGGGCAAAATTGTCGCGACTATGGGCTCGATGGATAATTTCAATTCTTTCCCCTAAGCCACCGAAGATTACCGTGTGCTCGCCCACAATATCTCCAGCGCGGATAGTTTGGAGACCGATCTCGGCTTTGGTCCTTTCACCAATAATTCCTTTCCGCGCATAAACTCCCACTTCCTCAAAGTTGCGATTTAGAGCTTGGGCCAGAATCTGCCCCATTTTAACGGCTGTGCCACTGGGGGCATCTTTCTTGAGGCGGTGGTGAGCTTCGATAACTTCCACATCATATTCATCGCCTAATACTTTAGCTAAGTCAGCCAAGATGCGAAACATAACATTTACGCCCACACTCATATTGGGTGAAAGAACACAAGGAATATTTTGGGTAATTTGTTTAACTTCAGCCATTTGTGCTGAACTAAAGCCGGTTGAGCCAACTACGGCCGCTTTACCCGCGGCCGCGGCCACTTTTAAATTATTTAGGGAAGCTTCGGCATTAGTGAAGTCTATGATTACGTCTCCCTGGCCTATCCCTTCTTCCAGAGAGTTTGAGAGGGCTACATGCCATCTGCCCAAGCCGGCTACTTCCCCAATATCCTGGCCAATCTGCGGATGGTCTTTTCTTTCCACGGCTCCGCTAAGCACAAAATTAGGGTGGCTGCGCAAAGCGGAAAGAACCCGCATCCCCATTCGGCCTGCTGCTCCCAGGACTATGGCTTTTATTTTTTCTCCCCCCATCTTCTCCCTCCCTCTACAAATTAAGGCAATTATTGGTAAGCCTCTTCCCCTAAAAGACCTTCATAAACTAAAGTCGTATCGCCTTCCAGAAATACTTCTTTAAAATCCTGACCCTCTTTTTGGAAATAAATATTTAAGATTTCTCCGCCACTCGTTTTAACAGCTACGGGAGGAGTTACCAGTCCACGATAAGCAGCAATTAGGGCAGAAGCGATTGCGCCTGTGCCGCAGGCCAGAGTTTCATCTTCTACCCCTCGTTCATAAGTGCGCACCTGCAATTGATGCTCATCCAGGGGCTGGACAAAATTCACGTTAGTCCCGGCGGGTTGAAAACGGGGATGAAACCTGATTTTCCGCCCTAGATCTTGGACGGGGATAGAAGCAGCAGCAGAAACAAATTTAACTGCATGCGGCACACCGGTATTGATGAAATCAAGCAGATGTTTTTCTCCATCTAGAGGAACTTCTATATCTAATTCTAAGCCGAAAGGCTTGGTCATCTGCAGCTTTACGCGCCGCCCCGCAACTTCTGCCGCAATAATTCCGGCTTTAGTCTCAAAAGTTAAGGAAGCAGGGGCAATTCCTTTAATAAAGGCAAAGCGAGCCGCGCAGCGGCCGGCATTACCGCACATTTCTGCTTCGCTACCATCAGCATTGAAGAATCGCCACCGAAAATGCGCTTGGGTCGATGGTTCAATCAGGATTAATCCATCTGCCCCTACGGATACTTTGCGCCGACAAACTTTGATGACCAAATCACGGATTTGGTCGCCATCCAGAATCTTCTGGCGATTATCGATGATAATGAAATCATTTCCGCAACCATGCATTTTGCAAAAACGAATAAGCTCCATTTTTAGTCCTTTGGCTTAAATGATGATCTTCCCCTGGGGAGTTTTATTCCAGGAAATCGGGAATGAACTCGCCTTTGATTAAATCTTCATAATCTTCCCGTTGTCTGATAATGTAAAAGCGATCTTTATGCACTAATACTTCCGCAGCGCGGGGGCGGGAATTATAGTTCGAGGACATGGAAAATCCGTAGGCTCCGGCACTCATGACCGCCAGCAATTCTCCGGGCTCCACTTTACCAATTTTGCGGTCGCGGGCCAAAAAGTCTGCCGATTCGCAAATAGGCCCTACTACATCAGCCACAATTTCCACCCGGTCTTTTTTCAAGACGGGCTGAATGCGTTGGTAGGAGCCATATAGGCTGGGACGAATCAAATCATTCATGGCCGCGTCCACGATTATAAAATTTTTCTCTCCGGTGTCTTTAGTGTATAAAACTTTAGTTACTAAAATACCGGCATTGCCCACGATGACGCGTCCAGGTTCTAAGATTAGCGTACAATCTATATCGCCTAACTCGTGCAATAAAGCCTGCGCGTAATCGCGGGGATGAGGGGGTTCTTCCTGATGATAAGTAATTCCTAATCCGCCCCCTAAGTCTATATAGCGAATATTAATGCCTTCTCGGCGCAGCCGCAAAATCAGCTCTTTGATCCGCCGCACAGATTCCACAAAAGGGTCAACCTCGGTCAATTGCGAGCCAATATGGCAGCTTACCCCTACCACTTTAATATGGGGCAAAGTATTGGCCAAAATGTAATCATCCACCGATTTCTGAATGTTAATTCCAAATTTATTTTTTTTCAACCCCGTGGCAATATAAGGATGAGTGCGGGGATCAACATCCGGGTTTACCCGCAGCGAGACGCGGGCTTTCGTCCCCATTTGGCCGGCCAGACGGTCAATGGTTATTAATTCCTGGGCTGATTCTACATTGAACATGAGGATGGGTAATTCCAAGGCATATTCGATTTCGTCCACTCGTTTGCCCACTCCCGAATAAACTATACGCTCGGGCGGCGTACCCGCTTTTAGAGCGCGGAAGATTTCTCCGCCCGAAACAACATCTATTCCGGCCCCGCGGCGGACAAAGATGCGCAAAATGGCAATGTTAGAGTTAGCTTTCGCCGAATAACAAACTAAATGGTCAACTTGAGAAAAAGATTGATCAAAAGCTTGAAAATGTTGCTCTAAGGTATTTAAGCTATAAAGATAAAAAGGGGTGCCCACTTCTTTGGCTATTTCGGCAATGGGAAAGTCCTCACAATAAAGATCATTTCCCCGATACTGAAAGTCATGCATAAAAAACCCTCTTTAACAATATATTTTTTTATAACACAAATCGCGGAGAAAGGTCAAAAGAAAGTTTTGCTTTGCCCATCGTTGACTCCTCCTTCACTTCCTCGCCTCCTCATGATATTTCGATGATTAATCTCGCCAAACAATTACTATTTTGAAAAGTGAAGGTTGGTAAGAAAGTTTGGGAAAAGGGAAGGTGCTAAAGAGGGGCAGCTGCTCAAGGCGGGGGAATAACTTCCGCCTCGCGGGAAAATTCGCTTTCTTTTCGATCAGGAGAGGAATCAATAGCTTTCAAGCGATAATAATAAGTTTTTTTAGGCTCTACATTTTTATCTAAAAAATACCTTTCCTTAAGGGGCGAGGGGTTAATTTTCTGGAATTCTTTTTCATCCTCTGCCCGGCGGTAGAGGTCGTAACCGGCAATGTCGGGCTCAGGGTGAGCATCCCAGCGCAAAACTAGGCCATCCTTTTGGAAAACTCCGATTAATCCCGTAGGCGCAGCCGGAGGCAACACAGTTTTGGCTATACCGCTCACTTCTGCTGAGCCTATCCCTTCAAGGAGAGTACCGCGGAAGTTCCTTACTGGGCGAACTTCGTAGAAATATTTTTGGCCCAATTCCACTTGTCCATCCCAGTACCTATTTTCCCGGAGTGGTTGGGGATTTAGAGGGGAGAAGCCATAAGATTCCCCCTCTTTGCGCCGATAGATATTCATTCCTTGGAATTCTGCTTTTTCCTGATCTGTCCAGAGATGCGTAGGCATTTCCCAAAAAATTTCCAAAGCCCGGTGATCTTGGCGGAGGCCGATTTGGTAAGGAGGAGAGAGAAGACTTCCCCAGGATACCCGAACTTGATTCGATTCGGGGCTTGCTCCTTTAAAAATATTGTATGCAAGGACCAGATAGATATACTCATGGTTTGGTTTGATTGTTTCATCTTTCCAGATAACCACGTCATCCTGAACTCGGGTCGAGCGGGGAAAATCCAGATCAATTTCGCCTACTAAATCAAATTGGGGAGTACAGGCAGCAGAGGTCGCCCCTAAAGAGTTAGTTTGCCTGAAGATGCGGAATCCCAAGAGGTTTGTTAATCTGGTACCATTGGTATTTCTTTTAGGGATGGTCCATTTTAAATATAGGTTTCCTCGGGATGAGAAAGCTTGCAGGTCGGAGACGGGCTGCGGAAAAGTGATCTCCGGGGCCAGCGGTGGCCCCTTTTTCCCGCAAGCGATGATTCCCAAGAGGAACCCCCAAATTAGGAAATGGATAACGATCCGGCGGATTATTTCCTCCCTTGCTCTTGCCGAAGGGCGCGGATACGCAAGCGCAAAGCATTTAGGCGAATAAAACCTTCGGCGTCTTTCTGGTTATATACCTGGTCTTCTTCAAAGGTAGCGAATTCGGACGCATAAAGAGAAACAGGAGATTTCCTTCCCACAATTAAGCAGTTTCCTTTATATAATTTAAGGCGTGCGGTACCCGTGACAGAACGCTGGGCTTCGTCAATCATTTTTTGGAGAACTTCTCTTTCTGGGGAAAACCAGTAGCCGTAATAGATCATCTCAGCGTACCGCGGGACGAGAGAGGCCAGCAGGTGCATTACCTCTCGATCGAGAGTGATCGATTCCACAGCCTGATGGGCCACGTGCAAAATAGTCCCGCCTGGTGTCTCGTAAACTCCCCGAGATTTCATACCCACGTATCTGTTTTCCACAATATCAACCCGCCCAATGCCGTTTTCTCCTCCTATTTGGTTGAGTTTGGCAAGGAGCGCTGCTGGCGACAGCCGCTCTCCGTTAACGGCCACCGGGTTCCCTTCCTCGAAATCTATTTCCACATAAGTCGGTTGGTCAGGCGCGGCTTGGGGTGACCGCGTAAGCATAAACATGTCTTCCGGGGGCTCGCGCCAAGGATCTTCCAAGATGCCCCCTTCGAAGCTGATATGGAAGAGATTACGGTCGCTACTGTAAGGTTTGGCCACGGTCACCGGTACCGGGATGCCGTGCTTTTGGGCATAATTAATTAAATCAGTTCGCGATTTGAAATCCCAAATTTTCCAAGGGGCAATAATTTCGATACGCGGGTTAAAAGCCAGATAAGTAATTTCAAAACGCACTTGATCATTACCTTTTCCAGTTGCGCCGTGGGCTACCGCATCTGCCCCTTCGGCAGCGGCAATCTCCATCTGCTTTTTGGCGATTAAGGGACGAGCTATGGAAGTGCCCAGCAGATAGCCACTTTCATAAACAGCGTTCGCCCGTAACATAGGGAAAATGAAATCGCGCACAAACTCTTCTTGGAGGTCTTCTATATAAACTTTGCTGGCCCCACTGCGTAAACCTTTCTCTTTTAATCCGGATAACTCTTCGCCCTGCCCCAGATCAGCTACGAAAGCGATTACTTCACAGTCATATGTTTCTTTGAGCCAGTGGAGGATTACCGAGGTATCTAACCCTCCCGAATAAGCTAAAACTACTTTCTTGATTTTACCCTTCATATTTATCTTCTCCTTGCGGCAAAATTGTTCTTTTTCATAGCTTTCCTTTTAAAAAATAGGTCAAAAGGATTTTTTGCCCATGTAGCCTGTTTTCCGCTTGGTCAAAAACGATAGATTGCGGCCCGTTGAGCACTTCCGCAGTTATCTCTTCCCCCGGGTGCGCGGGTAGACAGTGCATAACCAAAGCTTCCTTCTTGGCTTGGCGCAGAAGAGCGTCATTTATCTGAAACCCTTGAAAATGCCGGAGTCGTTTTTTCCTTTCTCTTTCTTGCCCCATAGAAGCCCACACATCAGTATAGAGCACATCGGCTTTTTCCGCGGCCGAAAAAGGATCGGTAAAAATTTCTATGCCCGCTCCTTTCTTTTTTGCTTCCTCTAAGATGGCCCCATCTGGTTGATAACCAGGAGGACAAGCTAAAGATAAATTAATGTCGATTAGAGAAGCGGCTTCTATCCAGGTATTGGCCATATTATTCCCATCGCCAATATAGGCGATCTTCAAACCTTGATAAGCGCCCTTCTTCTCCAAGATAGTCAAAAGGTCACAAAAGACTTGGCAGGGATGAAGGAGGTCGGTCAAGCCATTTATTACTGGAATGGACGCCCACTGGGCCCATTCTTCAATAGTCCTTTGGGCAAAAGTCCTGAGCACCAGGCCATCAAAGTAGCGGGAAAGTACCCGCGCCGAATCAGCTATGGATTCTCCCCTTTTTAATTGGGTTGTGCCCGGGTCGAGATAAAGGGCATGGCCACCCAGGTGGGTCATGGCGACCTCGAAGGAAACGCGCGTGCGGGTGGATGGTTTATCAAAAATTAAGCCTAAAGATTTGCCCACCAAAGGTGTATAGGCTATTCCTTTTTGCCATCTTCTTTTAATTTGCAGGCTTTTTTTCAGCAACAAATCTATTTCCTTCGCCGCCAAATCGGTGAGGCGCAAAAAGTCTCTTTTCATATTATTCCTCTCTTAAGACCAAGAATTAAAAATCTCATCCAGAGCCCAGATGAGGCGATCAATTTCTTCTTGTTTGATGATCAAAGGGGGGACGAAGCGCAAGACTGTTTCATTGGTACAATTGATGAGGAGTCCTCTGCGCAAACACTCGGAGACCACATCTTTTCCTTCCCGATTGAGTTCCAAACCGATCATTAGCCCTTTGCCACGCACGTCCACGATAAAGGAATATTTTTTTTGTAACTCATGGAGTCGTTGCCGGAAATATTGGGAGGATCTTTGGCAATTATCTAAGATACCGTCTTCTAAGGTTGCCCGCAGAGCCGCCACCCCGGCAGCGGTGGCCAGAGGATTTCCGCCAAAAGTGGCCGCGTGGGTGCCCGGCGTAAAGCTTTTAGCTACCTCTTCCCGAGCTAAAGTAGCTCCGATGGGTACTCCTCCGGCTAAGCCCTTGGCCATGGTCATAATATCCGGAGCAGCTCCGTAGTGTTCATAGGCAAAAAGTTTTCCGGTACGCCCCATGCCTACTTGGATTTCATCGTAAATCAAGAGCAGCTTTCGCTCATCGCACAAACGGCGTAATCCTAATAGATAATCATCGGCAGGTATGTTTACCCCTCCTTCGGCTTGGATAGGTTCAACCATTATCGCGCAAGTCGCCTTGCTCACTGCTGCGGACATAGCTGCTAAGTCATTAAAGGGAACGTATTTAAAACCGGGAAGAAGGGGCTCAAAGCCTTTATGAAATTTTTCCTGCCCGGTGGCCGAAAGGGAACCCATGGTTCGCCCATGGAAAGATTTCTGGGCACAAATTATTTCGTATCTTCCTGAACCAAAATGATCGTAACTATATTTGCGAGCTAATTTGATGGCCGCTTCATTTGCTTCCGTTCCGCTGTTACAGAAAAAAACGCGATCGGCAAAGGAGTTCTGCACCAATAGGCGGGCTAATTCAATTTGGGGCGCAATGTGGTAAAGATTGGAGACGTGCAGCAATCTTCGCGCCTGTTCTTGGATAGCTTGGACTACCTTGGGATAGCAGTGGCCTAAATTGCAGACGCCGATGCCCGCCACAAAATCAATATATTCTTTCCCATCGGCATCCCATACTCGGCAACCTTCTCCTTTAACCAGCACTAGCGGTTGCCGACCATAATTTTGCATGAGCACTTCCTGGGAAACCTTGATTAGCTCTTCGTTGTTCATCTCTTTCCCTTTCTTTTTTTGTATTTGTTTAAAAAGGGCTTAACTTCTATTAGTCCTTAGGGGTACCTGGGATCTCTGGGGCTAATAGATTTAATAAATCTGCGTCCCTATTCCTTCATCAGTGAAAATTTCTAATAAGATGGCGTGCTTCACGCGGCCATCAATGATATGCGTTTTTTTCACGCCTTCCCGTAAGGCTTGCAGACAACAGTTTACTTTGGGGATCATCCCGCCAGTGATTATCCCTTCGCGCAGATAATGTTCGGCCATTTCGGCATTCATGGTGGAGATAAGCTTTTTCTGGCTGTCCAAAACCCCTTCCACATCAGTAAGGAGGATAAATTTTTCCGCTTTCAAAGCCGCCGCTATTTTGCCTGCCACCAGGTCGGCATTGATATTATACATTTCTCCATCTGGGCCTACACCCACCGGCGCAATCACTGGTATCCACTTATTGTTCCTTATGCTTTCGATTAGCTCAGGATTTACTGATTCAACCTCCCCTACTAACCCAATATCCAAAAGCTCTTTTTCGGAGGCGTCTTTGCCTTTCCGCGAAATCCAGAGTTTGCGCGCCCGGATAATATTCCCATCCATCCCGGAAAGGCCGACGGCCTGCCCGCCATGTTGATTTATCAAAGAAACCAGTTCTTTATTTATTTTGCCCACCAAAACCATTTCTACTATGCTCATCGTTTCTTCATCAGTCACTCTCATGCCTTCCACGAATTTGGATTTTATCCCTATTTTATCTAACATGCCATCAATTTGGGGACCGCCGCCGTGCACGATTACGGGGCGCAAACCAATAAAATTGAGCAGGATGACGTCGCGAATAAAGCTCACTTTTAACTCTTCATTTTCCATGGCATGCCCGCCGTACTTGATGACTATGGTTTTATTGAAGAAACGTTGGATGTAGGGTAGAGCCTCTAAGAGGATGTCTGCTTTTTCAATTAAACTCTGCATATTTTTTCCT
Source organism: uncultured Syntrophaceae bacterium (assembly GCA_964484485.1). Classification (GTDB taxonomy): domain Bacteria; phylum Desulfobacterota; class SM23-61; order SM23-61; family SM23-61; genus CAZAGD01. The sequence goes on along the minus strand of CAZAGD010000229.1, from coordinate 9,234 downwards.
CCTCCACCATTATCCTTTACAATATGTAGCGGCTTAAATCTTCATCTTTAATAATAGTGCTTAGCCTATCCCGCACGTATTGGGCATCGATGAGTATATGCCTTCCTCTTTGCTCAGGAGCTGAAAAAGAGATGTCTTCTAAGAGTTTTTCCATGATCGTGTGTAAACGGCGGGCGCCGATGTTTTCCGTGCGCTGGTTGACCAAAGTAGCGATTTCCGCAATCTCTTCGATAGCTTCGGGAGTGAACTCTAAATTAATATCTTCCGTGGCCAATAAAGCTTTATATTGCTTAATCAGCGCGTTTTGGGGCTCAGTGAGGATGCGGATAAAATCTTCCCGATGCAAAGGATCTAATTCCACGCGAATGGGGAAGCGCCCTTGCAGCTCGGGAATCAGATCGGCGGGCTTGGAGACGTGAAAAGCGCCAGCCGCGATAAAGAGGATATGGTCGGTCTTGACTAATCCATAGCGCGTGGTTACGGTAGTGCCTTCGACTATGGGTAAAAGATCCCGCTGAACTCCTTCCCGAGAAACATCGGGCCCATGCGTAGACTCGCGCCCGGCAATTTTATCTATTTCATCGAGAAAGATTATGCCGGCCTGTTCTACCCTTTGAATGGCTAAGCTCGTCACCTTATCCATATCGATGAGTTTTTGCGCTTCCTCTTCCGTGAGCAAATCCAGCCCTTCGGGAACTTTAACTCTTTTCTTCTTGGTCTTTTTGGGCAGGAGGCTACTGAACATTTCGCGGAGATTTATATCCATTTCTTCCATACCGGCACTGGAGAAAACCTCAATGATGGGTAAATTGCGTTGGGTCAATTCTAATTCTACAGTGCGTTCATTGAGTAAGCCGGCGCGCAGCATCTGTCTCAGTTTTTCTCTGGTTAAAGAAGACTCTCTTTTCTCGGCCGCAGTGGTCAGGAGATTATCGCACTCTTCGGTGGCCCACATTGTTTCCGCTACCTTGGCGGGGGATCTCTTCCTTACGGGGGGCAGGAGCAGATCCAGCATCCGCTCCTCGGCTGCTTCCCGCGCTTTGGCCTGGATTTTTTTGGTTTCTTCGGCCCGCACCATGTTTACGGCCAAGTCAGTTAAATCGCGAACCATGGATTCCACGTCTCGCCCTACATAGCCCACTTCTGTAAATTTAGAGGCTTCCACCTTCAAAAAGGGGGCCTGGGCCAATTTGGCTAAACGGCGGGCAATTTCCGTTTTACCCACACCGGTGGGGCCAATCATAATGATATTTTTGGGGGCAATCTCGTCGCGTAAATCTGGGCTTACTTGCTGCCGCCGCCACCGATTCCGCAAGGCAATGGCTACAGCCCGTTTGGCATTCTGCTGGCCGATAATGTATTTATCAAGTTCCGCCACAATTTCCCGCGGCGTCAAGGGCCGCCACTCATTTTCTTCTCTAATATCTCCCATAATTATTCCGCCTTTAAAGTAATTTATTTGGCGCTGGAAGGAGTTTCCAATTCTTCGATTACTATTTGATTATTTGTATAAATACAAATTTCCGAGGCAATGCGCATAGCCTCTAAGGCAATTTCTTTGGCTTCCAGATCAGAATATTTAAGCAAAGCCTTGGCCGCGGCCAAAGCATAACTTCCCCCGCTGCCGATGGCCGCCACTTCTTCATCAGGTTCTATTATGTCCCCGTTACCAGACAAGATAAGAGTAGTATTCTGGTCAGCCACCACTAACAGAGCTTCTAAGCGCCGCAGGAGGCGATCGGTGCGCCAATCTTTGGCCAATTCCACGGCCGCTCGCGCCAAGTTGCCGCGGTATTGTTCTAATTTATTTTCAAACCTTTCAAAAAGAGTAAAGGCATCAGCCGTGGCTCCGGCAAAGCCGGCAATGACTTGGTCTTTATATAACCGCCGGACCTTTTTGGCTCCGTGTTTCATGACGGTGTTGCCCATAGTCACTTGGCCGTCGCCGGCCATGGCCACTTTCCCTTTACGCCGCACGACGATAACGGTGGTGCCGATCATTTTTCCTTTTGCCGCATCCCTATTTTTCATAGCTGAAATCTTTACCTCATTTTTCACTTCGCCCGCGGATGCGCCCGGTCGTATACTTCCATGAGCCGATCTATGCTGACATGGGTGTATCTCTGGGTGGTAGAAAGGCTCACATGTCCTAACATTTCTTGGATGGCGCGCAAGTCTGCCCCGGCATCGAGAAGATGCGTAGCAAAAGAGTGCCGCAGGGCATGGGGGCTAATCTTGCGCATCAAACCACATTTTTTTATGTATTTCTGCAACAAACGAGCCACACTCCGGGCCGTTAAGCGTCCCCCCCATTTGTTAATGAATAAAGGGACAGGATAAATTTTCTGGGGCAAAGAAGCTAATACTTGATCTCTCTGGCGCAAATATATTTTTAATGCTTGGAGAGCTTTCTCCCCAATAGGCACAATCCTTTCTTTTCTGCCCTTACCTACTACTTTGAGGATTTCCAGAGAAAAATCAACATCCCCGTCATTTAGGCCCACTAATTCACTCACCCGCAGACCAGATGAATAAAGAACTTCTAAGATAGCTCGGTCGCGAGCACTCCAGACGCTGTTTGCCGGTACTACTTCCAAAAGAGAAAATATCTCGTCCACCGGCAGAAAAGTTGGTAGCGGTTTTTCTTGCCGGGGAGTAGAAATAATTTCGGCCGGATTTGTAGCTAAGATTCTTTCATCGACCAAGAACCGGAAAAAACTGCGTAAAGCTGCTAATTTCCGGGCCAAAGAAGATTTTTTTTTACGTTTCTGGTATAAATGGCTGAGGAAGGCGCGGATCATTAAATGATCGATTTTTTTTACATCGATTTGCCCAGCACCCGTTGGCCGAGAACCAGAGGCAAGCAAAAATTCATGAAATTCCTTAAGATCAGCAGCATAGGCTTTCGAAGTATGCGGGGAGACGTTCTTTTCTATGCTCAGAAATTTTAAGAATTTGTCGATTAGCAGTAGCATGCCCAAAATTTTATTCTTGTTTTTTACCTTAAAAATAAATCATAATATAATTTATCGCAGAAATTCAATAAAAATAAGGAGTAGATATGAGGAAATATGAAACTGGCCGCTTGCGCAACGTGGCGCTTATAGCTCACGGCAAAGCTGGGAAGACAACTTTAGCGGAAGCAATGCTCTTTGACGGAGGACAGACCGATCGTTTAGGCCGCGTAGATGATGGCACCTCGGTCATGGATTTCGAACCCGAAGAAATTAAACGCAACCTTAGTATCAGTTCTTCCTTTCATCATGTAGAGTGGGATAAACATAAAATTAACCTGGTCGATACTCCGGGCGATGCCAATTTCATTATGGATACCAAAAATAGCTTGCAAGCAGTTGATGGAGCAATCATCGTCGTTGATGCGGTTTCCGGAGTAGAAGTTCAGACAGAGAAAGTCTGGGAATACGCTGGGCAATTCGAGTTGCCCCGCCTTTTTTTCATCTCCAAGATGGATCGTGAAAGAGCCAACTTTTTTCAAGCTTTGGCGGATATTCAAAAAATTCTAACTCCAAAAGCCATTCCTATCCAGATGCCCATCGGGGCCGAAGAATCCTTTGCGGGGGTAATAGATCTTTTAAGTATGGAAGCGGTGCTTTTTGAGAACAACTTAAGCGGTAAGATGAAGAAGGAAGAGATTCCGGCTAATTTGGTAGAGGAAGCTAAAAAGGCCAGGGAAAAATTGGTGGAAGCGATAGCTGAAACCGACGATGCTTTATTAGAAAAGTATTTGGAAGGTCAAGAACTTTCTTCTGCCGAATTAGCCCAAGGATTGAGAAAAGGAGTACTTAGCAAAACTATCTTTCCAGTCCTTTGTGGCTCGGGTCTTAAAAATATGGGCATCCAGCCTTTATTAGAGGCGATAATTAATTATCTGCCTTCCCCCTTAGAGCGGGGGCCAGTTAAAGGCATCAATCCGGCCACCAAAGAAGAAGAAATCCGGCAACCTACCGAAGATGAGCCTTTCTCAGCTTTTGTCTTCAAAACTTTGGCTGATCCCTATGCTGGTAAATTAACTATATTCCGCACTTGGTCCGGAACTCTCCAAGCCGATGCTACTTTATACAATGCTAATAAAGAGGTAAAGGAACGTTTTGGGCAGATTTTGCAACTGGAGGGGAAGAATCAAAAGCCGATTGAAAGCGTGGGGCCAGGAGATATTGCGGCGGTGGCCAAACTGCGGGAAACCACTACCTGGGATACGATCTGCGATGAAAAAAAACCCATAATCTATCAAGGAATCACTATGCCGGTGCCGCCCGTTTCTTTTGCCGTAGCCCCCAAATCCAAAGGTGATGAAGAGAAGATAACTACAGCTCTTCTGCGGTTATGTGAAGAGGATCCGACTATTAGGGTGCAGCGAGATGAACAGACCAAAGAATTGATTCTATCGGGAATGGGCCAGGTCCACGTGGAAGTTACGGTAGAGAAATTAAAGAGAAAGTTTGGCGTAGAAGTAACTTTGAAGACACCCAAGATTCCTTATAAAGAGACCATAAAGTCAACCAAAAGTGGAATTATTTACCGCCATAAAAAACAAAGTGGGGGACGCGGCCAATTTGCGGAAGTACATTTTGAGCTTTCTCCGCTTCCCCGCGGGAAAGGTTTTGAATTTGAAAATGCCTTGGTGGGGATGAATGTGCCCCGGAACTTTGTCCCGGCTGTAGAAAAGGGAGTATTAGAGGCTATGCAGAGCGGCGTTTTGGCTGGCTACCCCGTGGTAGATGTGAAAGTTAAGTTTTACGATGGCAAGTCCCACGAAGTTGACTCCTCAGAAATTGCCTTCAAGATCGCGGCTTCCATGGCCTTTAGAAAAGGGGTATTGGAGACTAATCCAGTACTATTGGAACCCATTATGAATATAGAAGTATTTGTACCCGATGAGTATATGGGTGATGTAATTGGTGATTTAAATAGCCGCCGGGGAAGGGTTTTGGCGGTGGAACCCCGTTCTAAGGGGCAATTAATCAAAGCCCAGGTTCCTTTGGCCGAGGTCATGAAATACGCCCCGGACCTCACTTCCATGACAAGTGGCCGGGGTTCATTCGCCATGGAATTTTCTCATTACGAAGAAGTTCCCGCGCACCTGGCCGAAAAGATAATCGCTGCTGCTAAAACGACGCAGAAAGAAGAATGAGCCTTTATTAATTAATAACGGGTATGGTGGGGAAAGAAGAAATCAAGGAGGAGAAAAATAAATCCCTCTCTGCCGAGCAAGAGATAGAAGAAGCAGAACGTCTCTTAGAGAGTATAGAGGTAAAAGAAGAAGATGCCGCTGATTTTTCTCCGGATTTAATTTATGATTTTCAAGAGCAGTTGACTGACGAACAGAGGCAAAATCTATACCAGAAGATCATCAAAATGAGTATACCACAGAAAATTCGGCTGGCCATGATGGGTAATAGAGAGGCCCGTAACATCCTAATCCTCGACCACAATAAGGCCGTGGTCATGGCAGTTTTGCGCAGCCCGAAACTCACCGAAAACGATGTTTTCACTTTTGCTCAGCAGAGGAACCTTGCGGAAGAAGTATATAAATACATTGCTCGGAATAAAAATTGGATAAAAAACTATGCTCTAAAACTTGCTTTGGTAAATAATCCCAAGACTCCTTTAGCCGTAGCCCTCCGTTTTTTAGACCATTTACAGGAGAGAGATCTGAAAAATCTTTCCCGAAGTAAAAATGTCTCTAATGTCTTGGCCAAAGCAGCAGCGCAATTGTTACTCAAGCGAGCGGGGAAATGAAAATAACAGGTAAAGTTGTAGCCGTTAATATCAGTAAAGGAAAGGGAACCAAGAAGACTAACGTGGGGAAAGGCTGTCTTCTCCCGGATTTTGGGTTACAAAATGATGCTCATGCCGGAAAATGGCCGCGGCAAGTGAGCCTTTTAGCCAAAGAGTCCATAGACAAGATGGTGGCCAAAGGCCTGAAAGTAGGGCCGGGGGATTTTGCGGAAAATATTACTACGCAGGGCTTGGACTTGCTCCAATTACCCATCGGAACTAAATTTCGCATCGGGCCCCACACGCTTTTAGAAGTTACCCAGATTGGCAAAGAATGTCATACGCGCTGCGCTGTATATTACCAAGCGGGTGATTGTGTTATGCCTCGGGAAGGGATTTTTGCTAAAGTCCTCATCGGCGGAGAAATAAAAATAGGAGATGAAATCTTTGTTTTCCCTGGGGATTCTGACCATAAGTGACCGCGGATCAAAAGGCGAAAGAATTGATTTAAGTGGCCCGGAGATTAAGCGGACGCTGGGGGATTTTCCCGCTCGCCTGGAAGCTTACGAAATCATTCCAGATGAAGAAGATGTGATCGCCGCGAAGCTCAAAGAGTACGCTGACCAAAAAAAGATTGATCTGATTTTAACTACGGGGGGGACGGGATTAAGTCCGCGGGATGTCACTCCCGAAGCGACCAGACGCATACTGGACAAGGAAATTCCGGGCTTGGCCGAGGCCATGCGTTTGGAAGGGATGAAGGTGACGCCTATGGCTATGCTCTCGCGCGCCGTCTCCGGGATCCGCGGGCGTTCCTTGATCATCAATCTCCCCGGTAGCCCCCAGGCTGTGCGGGAGAATTTAGCCATCCTTCTGCCCGTCTTAAAACACGCCTTAGAAAAGATTCAGGGAGATCCTACCGATTGCGCCAGTTTGAGATCCTGATTGGCCCAGGCCTTTCACTCCATGGCGACACGGTCTCTAAAGAGGGGGGAAGAAAGATTATCCTGGATTTTGTGGAAGGGGAGGCTCACTGCTGCTAATACTTGGAGGAGCAGCCGGGCCTTTCTCTTCTTTTTTAATCGCCTCTATTTCTTCTTCTATCTCGCGCACCCGCCTTTTATATCCATCAATTTGATTGATTAAATTTTTAACTTCTTCTTCGGACCATATATCTTGGCTACCTCGGCCATGAAGATCATAGATGATACTTCCCAAGCGGGTAAAAACTCTGCGGACATTATTTTGAACCGCCGCCAGCTCCACTTTTTTCTTTATAATTTTGCTTTGTTTTTCAGCTTCGGCCACAAACACAGAGACTCCTTCTTTCAGAGCCTCTAACCCTTCTTCTGCGCCTTTTTTGATCATATCCCACAGGGCCATATTTTCCCCCTTCTTTATAATTTTATTATATTTTATCATGTTCGCCAAAAATTTTGGCTAATTCTTTTTTCATTTTTTCCCAATGTGTTCCGGGCCAATAAATCCTTTGGCAGCGCGGACAGGAGTGAAAAGATTCATAAAGACGGAAAATAAAATCAGGAACCTTGCCTTCCACTTCTGCTTTGGGCAGTTGCTTTAAAGGTTCGTTGCAAAGGAGGCAGCGGGAAAAAATATTCTCTTCGGCAAATCTTAATGATAATTTGGCGAATAATTCTTGAATTTGCTGGCGCGGATCATTCTCTTCCACAATGACGAATTTAAATTCCCCAACTCCTGGCGGAATCTTATGGCTGCGGGTTAAGAGGCATCGGCCTTCGCGCTGGGCAATTTTTGCTGCCTCAGTCGTGTTTCCTCCTGAGTAATAAACTACATCAAACCCTAAAGTGCGCAATTTGCGGCTCAACTTCCCTAATGTGCGGTCCGCAATGAATTTCATTTTCTTTGGCCTAAGGGGAGAGTAATTTTAATGTCCTTAAAAATTTTAACTGGGATTTTTAGACAAGTCAAAGATGAATAAAGAGATCTCTGAAAATGTATCTGGAGATGTAATTATGTCATTCCTACGCCAGCATGAAGTAGGCTGAAGCAGGCTGAAGCAGGCAGGAATCCAGTATTTTCAAGGCTTTTGTGGACTTCCGCTTTCGCGGGAGTGACCAAAAGTCGGTTTTTCAGAGATCTCCTAAAAATGGTAATCGATCTCTTGCTGGAAAGGAAGAGACTTATTATTAATCACTCTTCCGGGAGCACTGCCAAATTTTCCCTCTTTACCTTTTTTTATTTTTGATTTAATTTACAATTCTAAAAAATTTAGGGAAGGAGAACGGAGATGGTTCCTTTACCTTTTCGCTCTGCCAAGCAGCTGGCTTTATTAATTCGTCAGAAAAAAATTGGTTGTTTAGAGCTTTTGGATTTTTACCTTGAACGCGTAGAACGTTATAATCCCAAGATCAATGCCATAGTTTACATGGACATAGACGGCGCCCGGAAGAGGGCTCGCCAGGCCGATCGCGCTCTGGCCCAAAAAGAAATATGGGGCCCCCTTCACGGAGTGCCCATGACCATTAAAGACTCATTCGATGTCGCCGGCATGCCGACCACCTGGGGAGTCCCTCAGTATCGAGATAATATTGCCCGCAAAAATTCTTTGGCCGTCGAGCGTTTCTTGCAAGCAGGGGTGATCCTTTTTGGTAAGACAAATGTGCCCATGTATTTGGCTGACTGGCAGACTTTTAATGAAATTTACGGGACGACTAACAATCCATGGGATGTCACCAGGACTCCCGGAGGATCTTCCGGAGGCTCCGCAGCGGCCTTAGCCGCGGGTCTTACGGGGATTGAGGCCGGGAGTGACATTGGCGCTTCTATTCGTAATCCAGCTCATTATTGCGGCGTCTATGGGCATAAGCCAACGTATGGGATATGCTCCCCCCGTGGCCATGCGCTTCCTGGTGTGGTGAGCGTTACTGATATTTCGGCCATCGGTCCTTTGGCCAGGAGCGCCGCAGATTTAGCTGTGGCTCTGGGGATAATGTCTGGTCCCGATGAGATTGATGGCCGAGGATGGCAGGTGCGTTTGCCCAAGCCCTCTAAGAAAAATTTACGCGAGTATAAAGTATCCGTCGTTTACAGCGATCCAGAAGCAGAAGTCGACGAGGAAGTGCAAAAAGGGATTAGAGCAGTTGCCGAATTCCTCAGAAAGAACAAAGTCAAAGTGGTCGAAGATGCCCGGCCAAATTTCAGCTCTAAAGAAGCGCACCGGAATTATATTCAGCTTTTGCGGGCAGCTACTTCGGGGAGATTGACTTCCGCACAATTTCAGCAAAACTTAGCCGAATTTAACCTCTTGAGTGTCGATGATGAATCATACAGAGCCCAAATGATCAGAGCGCAAGCCATGTACCATAGAGACTGGCTGGCTTACAATGAAGCCCGGCATAAGATGCGTCTGGCTTGGGCAGAGTTCTTTAAAGAATATGACTTACTTTTATGTCCCACGGCCACTACGGTAGCTTTTCCCCATAATCAAAAAGGAGAGCGCTGGGAGCGCATGAT
>CAZAGD010000228.1:0-4335 GCA_964484485.1 uncultured Syntrophaceae bacterium | reverse complement strand
CTTTTATCAGGGCATCCGTGTCTGCCATTTGCGGAACTAACTTGGGCTGCACGAATGAGCCTACCTGAATGCGGGGAACATTAGCGGCAGCTAATAGTTGAAATATGTGCTTCTTTTCTTCCAGAGAGAAGATGCGGCTCTCCATCTGGAGCCCATCTCGCAAAGTTTCGTCCTCTAAAAAAACCTGGGGTGGCCTGCCCATTAAGTTCTACCTTTTAGAATTAAGTTCTAATTTTATTCTTTTATCAAGATTGGCTCTTTATGTCAAGAAGAATTTTAGATATCTCGTAATACTCCGCTGAAGGATGAAAGCTTTAATTTTTTAGTCGGCAAATTCGGAAATAATAATCTCTGAGGCATGTAGCCATTTTTACATAAGGCCTTAGGCAACCGAGTATAGCGTAGGGCAAGGGTTCATCCCTTGCCGAAAAGGGCTTGCCTCATGCCGAATATAATTCGTAGCGTAAGGGTTTAACGCCCCCAACCTCCTCTTAAGTTAAGAGGGCGGAAAGGAGGGAGCTGGCAAAGGAGTATCAAACATTCCAAGGCCATCTCCAAATTAAAATTACGCTCCCTGATTAGAAAAAATGACCATTGCTGATTGATCTGTCTTTTGATATATTTGAGGCCGTTATCAGAAAACAGGAGGGCAAATTTTATGGCTGACTTTTCCCAAATCGACAATTCCCCTTTACTGAAATTTCTCTTTTATCCTCGAGGCGATTTTTCTCCTTGTCCCGAAGGAGCTTTTGATTTTTTCGTGGAAGTAGAAGCCAAAATTTCTGTGCATTGTCGCCTTTATCAAAAAAACGCCCATTGGCCATCAATTCTTTATTTTCATGGGAATGGGGAAATAGTTAGTGACCACGACGAAATTGCTCCTTGGTACCACCGCATTGAGGTAAATTTAGTCGTCGCCGATTATCGGGGGTATGGAAAAAGTACAGGTCATCCAAATTTTTCCAACTTAATAAAAGACGCCCACCAAATATTCCAGGCCGTGGATAAAAAACTTGAACAACAAAATTTATTTGCTGGTTTATGGGTAATGGGCCGATCTATGGGCAGTATTGCTGCTCTGGAATTAGCCTATCATCATCCCGATAAAATAAAAGGTCTGATAATTGAAAGCGGCTTTGCCAGCGTCACCAGGCTGATCCGCCATTTGGGATTACCAGCTAAAGGCCTCGATTTGGAACCAATAGAAAAAGAACGGCTTGAGCTTATTCGCCGTATAACAATCCCAGCCTTAATTATTCACGGAGAATACGATAATCTCATTCCTCTGCGGGAAGCCAAAGATTTATTTGCCCTTCTTGGCTCCCCATCAAAAGAGTTGGTTATTATCCCCAAAGCCGACCATAACAATATTTTATTCACCAATTTGGACCTTTACTTTGATTCCATTCAAAATTTTATTTATAAGATAAACGGAAAAAGTATTTAACGGATAACATCTAAGTTAAATGCCAATAAATTTACATTTAAGATCACTATTTGATAATCCATTTGGGTTTGATGCAGAGGAATTTATAATTTTTTCAGCCAAAGAGGTTAAGCAGAGCGCAGAGGAAAATAAAATCCCCTTCCTGCTTTTTTAGCAAAGAGGGGTGAGGGGGGATTTAATCCGGATAATCTGCGTTTATCTGCGTCCTATATCCTTCCCCCACCCCCTCTTTGAAAAAGAAGGGATAATTACGGGGAAAGAAATTATCATTCAAAATTGATTTTGATTCTATTTTTGTAGTTCAGGCAAAATAGATTCAAAATAATCTAATACCTGAGGATTCATCAAAGCATCCCGATTGGTAACCGGTCGTCCATTAACGATATTGGTAACAGCACTTTCCACTTTTTTCATATTCAGCGTATAAGGGACGCCCGGCGTTTCCAGAATAACCGCCGGCACATGGCGCGGAGAAGCCTGTTCGCGCAATGCTTTCCTGATCTTGTTCTTCAACTCTTCCGTCAATTGCTTTCCAGGCCGCAGTTGGACAAAAAGCACAATCCGCTGATCTCCTTTCCAGTTCTGCCCAACGACCACACTATCAGCAATTTCCTCTATCTTATCCAGCACGTTATAAATCTCGGCTGTGCCGATGCGCACCCCCGAAGGCTTCAAGACCGCATCAGACCTTCCGTAAAAAGTGATTCCGCCTGTATCACTATGGTAAACAATATAATCGCCGTGGCGCCAGACATTAGGATAGACTTCAAAATACGCGCTTCTATACTTTTCCCCATTGGGATCATTCCAGAAGTAGAGGGGCATCGAAGGAGCAGCAGCTTCACAGACTAACTCTCCTTGTTGATCATAAATTTCTTTACCCCTTTCATCATAAGCTTTTATCTTCATGGCTAAAGCCGGGCCTTGTAACTCTCCAGCATAAACCGGCTGGATGGGACTGCCAGCCGCGAAGCATCCGTTGATATCTGTCCCTCCCGATATGGAATTAAAATGTAGATCTTTTTTAATCTCTTGATAAACATATTCAAATCCTTCGGCGGAAAGAGGCGAACCGGTCTGGGAAATTTCGCGCAAGGCTGAAAGGTCATAGTTTTTCCCCGGTTTTAAGCCTTGACTCTTAATATAATTAATATAGCTGGCACTCGTGCCAAAAATAGTTATCTTTTCATCCTGGATTAACTTCCATATGGCCCCATCATCCGGATAGCTGGGATTGCCATCATAAAGGACGACCGTTGCTCCAGCCCCTAAAGAGCTAAGTAACCAGTTCCACATCATCCAACTACACGTAGTTATATACATTATCCTATCTTCTCTTTTTAAATCCGTATGGAGAATTAGTTCTTTTAAATGGTTGATGAGGATGCCTCCCGCTCCTTGGACCATGCATTTGGGTTTGCCGGTAGTGCCCGAGGAGAACATGATATAAACAGGGTGATCAAAAGGCAGTTGGGCAAATTCCAAGGGTGGCTCTTTTTCTTTGGCCAAAAAATCTTCGAACCAAATCGCATTGGGAATATGCTTCAGGTCTGGCTTTTCGTCAGTATAGGCAGTAATCACAACTTTCTCAAGAGAAGGAATTCCTTTGGCTACTTCAGCGGCATTTACCAAGGAGTTAAAAATTTTCCCTTTGTAATAATATCCATTTACAGTAAATAACACTTTGGGTTCAACTTGGCCTAAGCGATCAAGAGCAGCTTGGGAACCAATGTCTGTAGCGCAAGAGGACCAAACAGCTCCTATGCTGGTGGCCGCCAACATAGCTATAGCGGTCTCCATTAGGTTGGGCATATAAGCCACCACTCGGTCCCCGGGTTTTACACCAGTCTCCCGCAAAGATTTAGCCAAGCGGGCGACAGTGAAATATAGCTCCCCATAACTCATTTGGCGGTATTTCTGCGTTTCACCTTTAAAGATAAAAGCCAAATGATCATCCCGATAGCGCAATAAATTCTCAGCGAAGTTAAGATAGGCGCCGGAAAACCATTTAGCTCCAGGCATTTTTTTTGCATCATCCACGACCTGATTATAACCACGAGAAGCTTTAATCTCAGCAAAATCCCACATGCGCTCCCAAAAGTCAGGGATATTCTCAATCGACCATTTATACAATTCTCGATAGTTCTTAATGTTTTGATGATGTTTACCGTTCACATATTCGATAAATCGCGTAATGTTTGCTTTTCTTATTCTTTCTGGAGTTGGCTGCCAAAGGGGGGTTTTCATGTTTTACTCCTCCTAATTTATTTAAATTCGCCTGCCCATGAACTACCAGAAAAATAGCAAAGAAAAAAACAAAAGACAAGGCCAAACTTATCCTCCGCTCACGGGGGGTAAAATTTTGATCACATCTTTTTCGTAAACCTTGTCTTTTATTTTAAGAATCTCGTCTCCCCGCACCAAAATAACAAAAAAATTAGTAATCTCATCTCCTTCTTTATGCAAGTAGGCTTTTAAAGAGGGAATCTTCTCGGCCAAAATCCCTAAAAAATCTTGGACGGCCATTGGGGAACTGATGCAAATTTCCATCTCTTGTTTACCTGAAATTTCATCGAAGGGTTTAAAAAATTGGACCTTAGCCATCACTTGGCCTCCGTTTTTAACATTTTATAGTCATGGTTCTTATTTTTTTTCTTTCCTTCCCATTATATAAAAATACCCTTCTTCATCCATGCGCGCTAAATCCCCGGTATGCAACCACCCCTCCCGCAGGACAAGATTTGTAATTTCAGGCCTGGAAAAATATTCTTTCATCACCTGTGGTCCCTTAATAATTAACTCACCTATCTCCCCTATAGGCAACTCCCTCTGTCCGCTCTGGGGGTCAACGATTTTGGCTTCCGTATCGGGTAAAGGAAGGCCAATAG
>CAZAGD010000227.1:0-9476 GCA_964484485.1 uncultured Syntrophaceae bacterium | reverse complement strand
ATATCATATGGATTGAAGAAACCTGCGCAAATTGCCCCAAAGATTTTGAAAAGCCGCCTGCGCTTCCCTTAGCGTGGTTGCTTGAAAACGCAATTTGTCGCCCGGAGCGCATTGCGCCGCTAAGGGCAGATCAGCGTTAATAACTGTGGCGATTATGGGATAACCGCCAATAGTCTGCCGATCAGCCAGGAGCAGGATCGGTTGCCCATCAGGAGGAACTTGGATCGTGCCGTTAGCTAAACCGCAAGTAATAAGCTCTTCATTTATAGCGCGGGTAATGGGAGTCCCATGTAAACGGTAGCCCATGCGGTCAGATTGGGGAGTTATCGTATAGGCAGAGGTCAAGAAAGCCTCCTGCCCCTCGAGCGAAAAATAATCAGCAAAAGGACCAAGGATAACGCGCAAGCAAGGGTTCCTCTGGTAAGCAGGGTGCAAAGATATTGGTAAAGACCGGCCGGCTAATTCTTGCCCTTTGGAGGGACAAGGATGCAGAGGGAGTAAATCTCCAGCTTTGAGCGGGCGACCTTCTAATCCGCCAAAATGTCCTAAGAGGTAAGTAGATCGGGAGCCCATGATGGGGGGAACAGCAATTCCTCCCCAGACGGCTAAATAGGCCCGCACCCCACTTTTCCTCGGGCCGAAACTCAGCATAGATCCGGCAGAGACGGAGCAAACAGTCCAATTAGGAAGAGGTTGCCCGTTTAGCCGGGGATTTAAGTCAGCACCGGTTATCGCCACTAGAGTAGTTTGATGAAATTTAAGCAGGGGCCCGACAAAAGTTATCTCTAAGCCAGCGGCCTCTTCCGCATTGCCCAACAAGAGATTTCCTGCGGTCAGAGCAAAGGAATCTAAGGCCCCAGCCGTGCCTATGCCATAACGCTGATAACCCCAGCGGCCTAAATCTTGGACCGTAGTAAAAATTCCAGGTTTAATTACTTCGATCATAAAATTAGCTATTTCTGAAAAAATCAAAAGAAATTTCTTTTTTGCTCCTGGTAAAGGAAGAAATCTTCCGCCGGGATAGAAAAGAAACGGGCGTAATCACCAGCTTTAAAGAAGGCCGGCGGTTCATTATTGAGGTCGAAGAGAGTAAGGGGCGTGCGGCCGATAAGCCGCCAACCACCAGGTGATTCTACCGCATAGATACCAGTTTGCTTTCCGCCAATGCCCACGGAGCCAGCGGGTACTTTCGTCCGCGGTGTAGGCAAGCGCGGAGTTTGAATAATTTCAGGGACAGTGCCCATGGCGGCAAAACCAGGAGAGAAGCCCACGACATAAACTAAATAAGTCTGGCTGGTATGGATCTTAATAACCTCTGCCACAGTCAAGCCATGAAATTGGGCCACAAATTCTAAATCAGGACCGTACTCTCCACCATAGACCACAGGTATTTCTTTGATAACTGGTGGGTTATTTGGCCTGGGACTATTTTCGTGCAGAAAGTTCTGCACTAAATCAGAGACAGCACTAAAGGAAATTTGCGCCGGATCATAGTAGATAAGCAAAGAAGAGTAAGAAGGAATAATTTCTTTAATCCCCATGGGCGCTCGTTTTTCCAGCAACTGGCTTAGGTAATGCACTTGCTGGTTTATTTCCGGTTTAATCTCTTTCCCTAACTCTATAAGAATGGCCTGGTCACCAGCGGGCAGGATCTTAGGTTGGAAGATCATGCTTTATTTAACCCCATTGGTTTTACTTCGATGCCCTCTTTTTGGAAGGCTTCTCTTATTCTCTGCAGGATGGCAATGGCCATGGGCGAATCACCATGAACGCAAAGAGTATCCACTTTAACAGGCACTTTAGATCCATCGTGCGCAAGCACGTACCCCTCTAAGACCATGGTTAAAGCTTGGCGGGCAGCTTTTTCTGGATCATGGAT
This sequence comes from uncultured Syntrophaceae bacterium, assembly GCA_964484485.1. Taxonomy (GTDB): domain Bacteria; phylum Desulfobacterota; class SM23-61; order SM23-61; family SM23-61; genus CAZAGD01. The sequence continues at coordinate 7,597 of CAZAGD010000227.1, read as the reverse complement.
TACTGCTCCAGCAATTTTTCGCGATTGGAGAGTTCCATCTGGATTATAGACCCGATCGGCATAGGCCTCTTCCACAAAAGGTACGCCAATTTCGCGGGCCGCTTGCACCATGACCGAACCAGCCAGGGCTACAAAAATAATCCTCTCCTGAAAACGGGCAATGGCCCGGCAAATTGATTTCGAAGTCTCCAAATCGATAAAAGCTAAGTTACCTAAAGCCCCGTGGGCCTTGACGTGTTGCAAAGGCAGGTTATAGGCGCGCGCGAAAGCGTAAAGAGCACCCATCTGATAAAGAAGATAATTCTCTATTTCGACGGATGTTAAGTCCATACGCCTCCGTCCAAACCCCATGAGATCAGGATAGCCAGGATGCGCCCCCACAGCCACCCCGTTCTTTTTGGCTAATCGCACTGTCCGATCCATTACTAATGGATCTCCAGCATGCCAGCCACAGGCAATATTAGCTGAGGTAATGTAATTCATAATTTCTTCATCTCGGCCCAATACATAAGCACCAAAACTTTCGCCCATATCACAATTTATATCCACTTGTTTGGTCATCTCATCCTCCTGGTCTTACTTTAGGTTAGGCACCGCCGAGAGCGCCCAGTTCGCGGATAAATTTAAAAAATAATCTTGGCGATCTCAGCGCTCGCGGTGGTGATAAATCAGTTATAAAGATAACAAGCTACCCAGTGGTCGGGTTCTATTTCTTTAAGCTCAGGTACTGCTTTATCGCATGGCTCAAAGCGTTGGGGGCAGCGCGTATGGAAATTGCACCCCGGAGGAGGATTAATGGGACTGGGAACCTCCCCCTGCAGAATGACGCGTTTACGTGCCAACGTTGGATCAGGAATCGGGTTCGCCGAAAGAAGAGCCTGGGTATAAGGGTGCTTGGGGTTGCTATAGAGATCCCCACTTTTCGCCAATTCGGCAATCCGTCCCAGATGCATGACAGCGACGCGGTCGCTGATATGTTCGACCACGGAAAGATCGTGCGCAATAAAGAGGTAAGTTAAATGAAATTCATCTTGAAGATCTTCCAGTAAATTTAAGACTTGCGCCTGGATAGAAACATCCAGAGCGGAAACAGGTTCATCAGCAATGATTAGTTTAGGGTTTAAAGCCAAGGCCCGGGCAATTCCTATCCGCTGGCGTTGACCTCCGCTGAATTCATGAGGATAGCGGTTGATATGTTCGGGGCGTAGCCCCACTACTTCCATTAAATAGCGCACCCTTTCTTCCTGTTCTTTTTTTGTGCCTATTTTATGGATGACTAAAGGTTCGCCAATGATGGAGCCTACGGTCTTGCGTGGATTCAAAGAGGAGTAAGGATCTTGAAAAATAATCTGCATTTGCCTCCGCATTTGCCGCAGACGTTCCGCCTTAAACTGGAGAATATTCTCTCCTTCAAAATAAATTTCCCCGGCGGTTGGCTCTTCGAGGCGTAAAATTAAGCGGCCCAGAGTTGATTTGCCACAGCCAGATTCACCCACTAATCCTAAAGTTTCTCCACGCTTGATCGTCAGACTGACATTATTAACCGCTTGGACAAAGAGTTTTTCGCGGGATAAAAAGTGGGTGCGCACCGGAAAAAACTTACGCAGATTCTTAACTTCTACCAACAAATCATTTTTATTCATATAGCCAGCACCGGACGAAATGTCCAGGATCTATCTCCTTTAATGCGGGTTCTGCTTGACATTTATCCATAACATACTTGCACCGATTAGAAAACTTACACCCGGGAGGAAGATCTAAGAGGGAAGGCACTAATCCGGGAATAGCTTCTAATCTTTGCTTGCGCGCCTGCCCCTCGTCCAGCCGGGGGATAGATTTTAAGAGACCTTGCGTATAAGGGTGGCGGGGGGTAACGAAGAGTGGGCGCACGGGGGCGTATTCCACGATCCGCCCAGCATACATGACCGCTACTTTTTGGGCTGTCTCCGCAATTACCCCCAAATTATGGGTAATCAAAATAACGGACATGCCCGTTTCTTTTTGCAGACGGTTAATTAACTCTAAGATTTGCGCTTGGATAGTCACATCCAAAGCTGTAGTAGGCTCGTCAGCGATCATTAATTTTGGCCGGCAAGCTAAAGCCATGGCAATCATAGCCCGCTGCCGCATGCCGCCGCTTAACTGATGGGGATATTCAGCCACGCGTCGTTCAGGAGATGGAATGCCCACCATACGCAACATTTCTATAGAACGGTTCCAAGCCTCCTTCTTGGACAAACCTTCATGGAGGCGCAAGACTTCCGAAATCTGGTCTCCTATCTGGAATACGGGGTTGAGGGAAGTCATAGGTTCTTGGAAGATCATGGAGATGGAGCGACCGCGTACTTTGCGCATTTCTCCTTCGGTAAGGGAAAGGAGATTAACCCCGCCGAAGATCACCTCTCCTTGCACTATTTTCCCGGGGGGATCCGGGATAAGCCGCATGATCGATAGAGCCGTAACGCTTTTACCGCACCCAGATTCGCCCACTAAGCCCAGCGTCCCTTTCTCTTCTAATTCTAAATCAACTCCATCTACGGCCTTGGCTACACCCTCATCAGTAAAAAAGTAAGTGTGCAGATTTCGAATTTTTAGGAGGAAGCTATTCTCTTGGCCCATATAAATTTACGGAAACTCACTGAAAATCCATTTTATTCAAAAAAAATACCGCAGGTTTATATTTTTGTCAAATAGCTTAGAAGCTGACTATCTAACATAATTTAATATTTCTCATCAACAGGAAACCGGCGAATAAGTATCTTTCCCTTCGGTCCGTATTAAGCATGAATTTCCAAAGTGACCGCCATCCGGCCTTAGAAACAGGGGATTACAGGCTTTAATTGCACCTTCTCTTTCCGCGCTAGTTTAATTAATTCTACCAAATTATTAACTAAAGCCCGATGCAACCGCTCCCCTTTAGCTGCCGTAGCCAAGGTTGGATCTCCTGTAACCCCGCTGGGCAGAGTTACCTTCCGGAACCCCTCTAAGGTAGAAGGAGTAAAAGTTCGGTCTGTTTCTACATAAGGATCCATTATATGGAATTTTTTCTTGGGAGGGAGATTTTTAACCGCTTTTTTCATGTTTACTAAATGAGGGAAGATGTGCATCATATGGGAAGTTTCTAATTCTTCGGCATGGCCGATTCCGCCCGGTGGAGATTCTTTTATTTCTCTGGCCACAGTTTCCGCTAAATAAAAGGGATCAGCGATCGTCACAAAAGCTCCAGTTTCGTTGCGAATACGTGAGCAGGCAATTTCCATAGGAGGTAGATTTGCCTTCCGGTGGCCGTTGATGACGATTAATCTTTTGAACCCATGGTAAATTAAGCTGCGCAGCACTTCATAGAGCAAACGGGTTAAAGTTTCCGGAGTTATAGAAATAGTACCAGGATAAGCCATGTGATGGGGCGACCAGCCAAACCAACATGGGGGGGCAACGATAGTTTTCGTCGCCCGCGCTGCATCTTCAGCCAAGCGAATAGCCACTAAGGCGTCGTTACCCAAAGGTAAGTGAAAACCATGTTGCTCGGTGGAGCCAAAAGGTAAAATAATTACGCTATCCTTTTTTAGATAATTCCTTACCTCTTCCCAAGTCAATTCATAAAGATAAATTTTTTCCATATTGGCCCTTTCTTTACCGCTCTTAAATTATCTTCTCGAAAGCTGAGAAGAAATTATTATTAGTTCAATACAAACCAGTTCTTTAAATCTTTATCATAATTATGGCCAAAATAAAATACCATTTATTCCCTTTTTTTATTTCGCCTCTCTGGTATCCGCCTGTTTACTAACTTTTGGCAATAATAAGACTATGGGCCGGTCAGTTGGGAAATTGGTTGCTTTGGGAGGGCGACCATGCTATAAGAATGAACAAAGAAAATTTTTAGCTAAGGAGGTGCGCCGTGAAAAGAAAGCCACGATACGTATGGTTGGTACTGCTTATTCTTTTATCTTTTATATGTTTTTCTTCGTCCGGGAGCGCTGCGCCCAAAAATGTGATCTTGCTTATCGGCGATGGCATGGGGCCGCAAATAGTTGGTTTAGCTATTTATTATCAAAAGTTTTGGAATGGCGCTGATAAACCCCTGCATTTAGAGCGGTTAATGGCCGCCGGCAATACGGGATATTGTTTAACTTATCAATACGGAACGGTAGTCACTGATTCAGCATCGGCCGCTACCGCCCTGGCCTGTGGCGTGAAAACGCGAGATGCCATAATTGGCAAGGATCATGAAGGTCGCCCCATGAAGAGCATAGTGGACATTGCGCACCAATTAGGCAAATCCACTGGTCTCATAAGTAATACGCGTCTTACCCATGCCACCCCGGCTGGATTCTATGCTCATATTATTCATCGCGACCTGGAAAATGAAATTGCAACCCAGTTTGTGGAACGAGGAGATATAGCTGTAGCTTTCTCTGGAGGAGCTCAACACTTTATCCCGGCCGGAAATAAAGTTGAGGAATATCCGGATTTAAAAGGGATTGCTAAACAAGCTGGTTGGGGAGCATCAAAAAGGCAGGATGCGCGGGATTTAATTTCTTTAGCCAGAGAAAAAGGTTACCAGATTGTGGCTAATGACCGCGAGTTAGCGGCTCTTGATCCGTGTTCAGCCTCCAAAGTTCTTGGTCTCTTTTCGGCTTCCGGTTTCCCCAGCGCTATTGATCGCCAGCCCCAGCACCAGACAGGAGTGCCCACCCTGGCCCAGTTGACGGAGAAGGCCTTAAAAATCCTGCAGAAGAACCCGCAAGGATTTTTTTTGATGGTGGAAGGTGGGCAAATAGATTGGGTAGCCCATGGTAATGACGTAGCCAGTGTGCTTCATGAAATGCTGGAATTTGACGAAGCTATTGGGGTTGCTATGGCATTTGCCCAAAATAACCCCGAGACCTTAATCATAGTCACTGCTGACCATGATACAGGTGGCCTGGCCATAGCTTATAATAAATATCACCCCCCCACGCCTCTAAAATTGGCCAGTGGGGAAACTTGGAAGTCGAAATATAATTTTGGAGATAAGACTATATTTGAAAAGATGGCCAAACAGAAAAAGTCATTTTTGAAGATGATTTTGGATAGTAAGGGGAACCCCCAAGCACTGCAAAAAGAAATAGAAGAGAATACGGCTTTCGCGATTACCGAAGAACAGGCTACGGCTATTTTAACGAAGGATGCTAAAGGAGCCTTCCCGGCTACTAAAGACTATCCCGAGTTTTATGTCTATTCTGCGGGTAATCCCTCAGCATTGCTGGGTAGATTATTCGGGAAAGAAATGAGTGCCGCTTGGGCTGTGGGCACGCACACGCATACGCCAGTAATGATCTTCGGGAAGGGGCCGGGAGCTGAAAAATTAAGAGGACTTTTAGATAATACGGATATTCCTAAAATTATTGCCCGCGAATGGGGGGTGGTATTGCCGATGGCTAAATAAAATTCTATAATTTTTTTAGCCACCGAGAGACTATTGGTCATCATGGGGGAAAGGAAAATGGTAAAAATTATTTCTCAAGGAATAAAGATTATGCTTAAAGGGCGCAGATGGCGCGCAGTTTTGGTCATGGCGTTTTTTTTATTAACTAATGTCGGATGTGCGGCCTTTATTGCTGCTGGCGCAGGCGCGGGTGTGGGAATAGGTGCTGCCGAATACATCCGCGGAGAGTTAAAGCAAGTGTATGCGGCCCCGTTGGAAAAAACCTGGCAAGCTTCTTTAGCAGCGGCGGATGAATTAAAGATGACGGTCACAGAGAGATCTATAGAGCAAGGAGACAAAAATAGATTAATTAAAGGTAAGACGGCCTCAGGGAAAGATTTTAAGATTACCTTAGAAGCTAATTCTCCAGAAGTGACGACGGTTTTAGTGCGCATCGGCGTATTTGGCGATGAGGCTTATTCCCGAAAAATCCAAGAAGCCATCGCTAAGAATTTAAAGAAATAGGCCTATGGGAAAAATAACTATTGATTTCCATAAATGCCTGCTCTGCGGTGATTGCTTAAAAGTTTGTCCCACTATTTTTTTTCTGGAGGAGGGGCAGATCATCACCAAAGAAGAAGAGCACTGTACTTTATGCGGCCATTGCTTAGCCGTATGTCCAGCAGAGGCGATTGCGCACGCGGATCTGCCGGAAGAAGAATTTCTCCCCTTAAGGCCGGATAGGCAAATTTCTCCGGAAGCTCTGTATTTTTTCCTCCGTTCTCGCCGGAGTTGCCGAAACTTTCGGCCGCAAGAGGTGCCCCAAGAGGACTTAGAAAAATTGATAGATATAGCTCGCTATGCTCCCACCGGGCACAATTCCCAGAATTTTGAGTTTATCGTTATTCAAGATAAAGAGCTTATTCAGAAATTGGCCGAACGCACGGCCATCTTTTTTGGAAATCTTTATAAGATGTTAAGCGCTCCGGGGTTAGAAATACCTCCTTGGTTAGCCACCCACATGCGCGGTTTTAGATTAAATTATGAATATTACCAGCAAGGGAAAGATCGGATTTTCCGCAATGCCCCGGCGCTCATTATTATTCATGCTCCGGCAGCCAATGTTTCTTCAGCCCAGAACTGTCATCTGGCCATGGCGCATATTATGCTCCAAGCGCAAGCCATGGGGTTAGGGACTTGCATCATCGGGTATTTCATAACAGCGGCGGAAAGAGATCCTTCCCTAATTAAGGAGTTGGAAATTCCTAAAGACCATAAAATTTTTACCTGTTGCACTGTGGGTTATCCAGCATTGGTCTTTAAAAAATTAGTACCGCGGAACCCGCCTAAAGTGCGCTGGTTCTAAAGGAGGTTTGCCATGCAAGTAAAAGTTGGTCAGGCCACTTTGGAACTTGTCCAAGGGGATATTACGGCCCAAGAAACCGATGCTATTGTCAATGCGGCCAACCGTACTCTTTTGGGGGGAGGAGGTGTGGATGGAGCTATACATCGGGCTGCTGGACCCGAGCTCTTAGCTGAGTGTCGGAAATTAGGAGGATGTGAGACGGGAGAGGCCAAAATTACTAAAGGTTATCGTTTAAAAGCAAAACATGTGATTCATACAGTGGGCCCCATCTACCACGTCGAAGGGAAAAGAGCCCCGGAATTATTGGCCAGCTGTTATCGACGCAGTTTAGAGTTAGCCAGCCAGCATAAACTGCAGAGCATTGCTTTCCCGTCCATTAGCACGGGAGCTTTTGGTTATCCTTTAAAAGAAGCTGCTCCTATTGCCTTAAAGACGGTAATGGATTATCTTTTCCATCACCCCGAAATTAAGCTGGTTAGATTTGTTCTCTTTGGTAAAGAAGCTTTTCAAGCTTATGAAGAAGCGCTAAAAGAACTTTTGCCGAAATCTTAAAGCCGGCCAAGTTATCCATGATTATCCATGTGCGCACTGTGGGGACTTCCAGGACCCTTCAGGAAGGAGTGAAGACAATTTCTCTGCAGGTGGCCGAAGGGATTTCGGTAAAACAATTAATCGCGCATTTGCAATTACCAGAATGGGAAATTGGGTTCATTTTGGTAAATAATCAACCCCGACTTAAAGACACTATCTTAAAAGACCAAGATAACGTCACCTTAATTGCCCCTTTGGCAGGGGGGTAGCGAAGGGAGTAGAAGTGGGCC
>CAZAGD010000226.1:0-2945 GCA_964484485.1 uncultured Syntrophaceae bacterium | reverse complement strand
GTCCCTCTTTGCAGGGCCATGTATTGCTCGGCAGGAGCGAGATTGACCGGAGAAGCACCATGGGCTAAGGCAATTTTGCCAAAAGCTCCGGAAGAACGAATTTTTTTCCCTTTCAGGTCTTCCATCTTATTGATGGGAAAGCGGGTAATATAATTGTATGCACTGGTACTAGTCAGCCCAAGCAATACGACCTGATGTTTTTCTAAATAAGCTTGGCGCAGAATCTTTAAATAATCTGTTTCCCAAAGAAGCTTGGCGGCCTCCTTAGAATTTTTAGCTCCATAAGGTAGGCCATATTCTAACATAGCCTCGGGCAGGATACCCACATGGTAAGCACCATTACTCAAGATCATTTCCACCGCCCCTCTTTTTATGGCATCAGGAGCTTCCAGAGCTTTAAAGAGCGCATTCGGCGGATAAATTTTTATATCTAGGCCGCCTTTAGTTCTCTCTTTCACTTTCCGCGCAATCTCCGCGGCCTGGCCATAAGCTCCCCAGTGGCCCATAATTTTCTCCGGTGGGGGATAGGCTGATTGTAATTTCCAAGAGAATGTTTTTTCGGGCGCCCCTTGCGCCCAAGAAAAGTCTCCCCTGCCCAAACTGATTAATAAGACTCCGACCAAGGCAATAAATACCATAAATGAATACCTTTTGGCCACCATCATTTTCCCCTCCTTTTTTAAAAATTTAAAGACCCATTTGTTTGGCAATTATTAGTCTCTGAATTTCTGATGTTCCTTCTCCCACCACATAAACCAAAGCATCCCGGTGAAACCGTCCCACAGGAAATTCCCTCATCTGTCCATACCCTCCATGAATCTGCATGGCCTCCCGCGAAACTCGCACGGCTACTTCGGAGGCAAAAAGTTTGGCCATGGAGGCTTCGCGAATAGGGTTTTGGCCAGCGTCCATCATCCAGGCAGCATGCCAAACCAGCAATCTGGCAGCTTCTATCTCCAGGGCCATGTCCGCTAATTTAAAAGCAATGGCCTGAAATTGGGCTAGAGGACGTCCAAATTGAACACGCTCTTTGGCATATTTCAGCGCTGCTTCATAAGCCCCCCGGGCCATTCCTACACAATTTCCCGCCACCCCAATTCGCCCTTCATTTAAAGTTTCCATAACTTTATAAAAACTTCCTTCTGCACCAATTCGGTTTTCCACGGGAATTCGACAGTCTTCAAAAAGTAGTTCCGCTGTCTCCGAAGAGCGCACGCCTTCTTTCTTTAACTTGCGGGTGACTACGAACCCCGGAGTCCCTTTTTCCACGATAAAAATGCTTATACCCCGGTAGCCTTGAGTTTTATCAGTGTAAGCAACTAAAGTTAGAAAATCGCAAATGTTCCCGTTGGTGATGAAGATTTTTCGGCCATTGATGATATAAAAATCGCCTACTCTCCTGGCCGTAGTCTCAATCGCTTTCACATCACTGCCAGCGTTAGGTTCAGTGAGACCAAAAGCAAAGATTTTTTCTCCTTTAATGGCCGGCACAAGATACTTCTGCTTTTGGTCTTCATTCCCCCAATGATAGATGGGAAAAGTGCCTAAGTGGGAATGAGCTGACCAAGTGGAAGCAATCCCTTGGGAAATGCGGGAAATTTCTTCCCGCATAAGCACTTCTGTAACTTTATCAATCCCTGCTCCTCCATATCTTTCATCATAACGCGGACAGAGGTAGCCTAATGCCCCCATCTTGGGGAATAGCTCTAAAGGAAAAGTCTCTGTTTCTTCAGCCTCAAAGACTAAAGGGGCGATTTCTTTCTCGGCAAACTTACGAAAGGTTTCTTGAAAAACGCGCTGATCTTCGCTCAAGAAAAAATTCATCTAATTTTCCCCTGGTCAAATCTAAAATCTGAAAAAAATTCCCTGCTAAAAACTTAAAGATTAACTGGTTCCTGATACTCGCCAAAAACTTTTTTAAGGGCCGCGGTAATTTCTCCCACCGTGGCGTAAGTCTTAACTGTTTCTATAAAGTAGGGCACTAAATTAACTTTTTTTTCGGCGGCGCGGCAAAGTTCATCCAAGGCGCTCTGCACTGCTTCGGCAGCGCGCCTTTTTTTTACTTCCCGCGTCCTTTCTATCTGCCGCATGGCGGCCTGCTCATCTGCCTGATGAATAACTAATGTTCGTTCTTCTTTTTCTTCTGTTTGGAATTTATTGACTCCCACTACAATTCTCTGGCCAGATTCTTCTTCTTTAGCTATTCGATAGGCCTCCTCGGCGATCACTTTTTGAGGATAACCAATCTCAATGGCCCGAACAGCTCCCCCCAAAGAGGCGATTTTTTCCATTTCCTCTACAATCTGTTTTTCTAAGTTATTAGTCAAGGCCTCGACAAAATAGGAGCCTCCTAAGGGGTCGACAACTTTGGTGATCCCGGTTTCGTAGGCTAAAATTTGTTGGGTGCGCAAAGCTAAACGGGCCGTGAACTCAGTAGGAATGGCAAAGGCTTCATCCATAGCTGGCTGGAGCATTCCCTGAGCCCCGCCCAAGATATTTGCTAAGAGACCGTAAGCGCCACGCACTAAATTATTTTCCGGTTCCTTAGCGCGATAAGTACTTCCCCCCACAGTGCCTGTAAAACGCAAGAGCAGGGATGGCGGATTTTTCGCTCCAAAACGTTCTTTCATCATTCTCGCCCAGAGACGCCGAAGGGCTCGGTAGCGAGCGGCTTCCTCAAAAATCTGCAAACCCGTGGCAAAAAAGAAGGAGAGGCGGTGGGCGAAATCATCGATGTTTAAACCTCTTTTTAGCGCCTCCTCAATATAGGCTATAGCATTTGCCAAAGCATAAGCCCCCTCTTGGACCATGCTTGCTCCGGCTTCCCTAATGATAATTCCCCGAATGTTGTAAGGATAAAAACGGGGCAAATGCCGAGTACAAAATTCTACAATATCTGTACTCATCTTTAAGGCCGGCCCTGGGGGAAAAACCCAAGTGCCGCG
>CAZAGD010000225.1:0-14835 GCA_964484485.1 uncultured Syntrophaceae bacterium | reverse complement strand
GAGAGGCTCATTAAAATGAGGCTCATATTCTTTCACAGGTACGGGCAGGGAGATAAACATCTATTCTAAAAGAAGGAAGCTATTATTTATTAATGGGAGCAAAAAATAAACGACATCTTAATGCGTAGTTCGGCAAGCCCCAAGGGCTTGCCCTACGAGAAATTAAAAAACCTTCAAATGTGGGGCAAGGGCTTGTCCCTTGCCGCATTTGGTTTTATTTCTTATGTGTAATTACGAGAAAATTTCATTGGGGAAACTCGATAAAGCCAGACCACGGATTAAGATAAGAGTGATAACTGTAAATATTTAATTGCTCCGATTAATAAGTTTATTTGGGATGGATAAGTATGTGCCCGCCGTTCTTAATTTCTCCCATCTCTCCTTCTTACCTTTTTCATGCTGGCGAGAAATATTGAAACTGTTAGGCGGTTAAAAAATTTATTATTTGACTTTGCCCAGCAGATAATGGTAGATTTTTTGAGAAATAAGTAATTCAAAAAAGGAGGATAGGAGGCAAATATGGGCAAATCAGACTCAGAAACTCCACTTTTAGATGAATTGGAAAAAGGGCCATGGCCGAGCTTCGTTAAGGATATGAAGCAGGCGGCGCAGAAAAAACCGATGGCTCGCGACCTCCTGCGCCAGTTAGAATTATCCTATAAAGAAAAAATAGGGCACTGGAAGCATGGAGGAATTGTCGGGGTGAAAGGATATGGCGGCGGCGTAATTGGTCGTTATTCTGACCGCCCTGATTTATTCCCAGGGGTGGAACATTTTCATACTTTGCGAGTTAATCATCCCACAGGATGGTTTTACACCACTAAGGCCCTGAGGGCTTTATGCGATGTTTGGGATAAGCACGGCAGCGGATTAACCAACATGCATGGCTCAACCGGAGATATAATTCTCTTGGGAACAAAAACGGAGAATCTGCAGCCCTGCTTTGATGACCTTTCCGAAGCGGGCTTTGATCTGGGCGGTTCTGGATCTGCTCTACGTACGCCGAGTGCTTGCATAGGGCCAGCGCGATGTGAATGGGCATGTATTGATAGTCTGGATATTTGCTATAACGTGACCATGCACTTCCAAGACAAAATCCACCGGCCCATGTTCCCTTATAAATTTAAGATTAAAATTTCTGGTTGCGCCAATGATTGTGTAGCTTCCATTGCCCGAGCTGATCTGGCGGTCATCGGCACTTGGAAGGGAAAGATCCAAATAGATGAAAAAGAAGTAAAGGCATATGCTGATTCGGGTCTTAATATAAAAGAAGAGATAGTTGATTTATGCCCTACTAAATGTATTTCTTGGGATGAAAATAAAAAAGAATTAAAAATAAATGACGGTGATTGTACCCGGTGCATGCACTGTATAAATTTGATGCCCAAAGCGCTCCGTCCTGGGAAAGAAAAAGGAGCGACCATCTTAATTGGGGGTAAAGCGCCGATCCTTCAGGGGGCTTTGCTTTCCTGGGTGATTGTACCTTTTATGAAGATGGAGCCGCCTTATGAAGAATTTAAAGATTTGGCGGAGAGAATCATGGATTGGTGGGATGAAAATGGTAAGAGCCGTGAGAGAGTTGGTGAGTTGATTAACCGCTTGGGGATGAGAACATTCTTGAAAGCGGTGGGTCTTAAACCCGTACCTCAAATGGTGAAGGCGCCCAGATCTAATCCCTATGTTTTCTTCTGGCCAGAAGAGATTAAGAAAGGAGGTAAATAAAATGGCCAAGACTGATATTGGTCCTCCAGATTATAAAAAGTTACTTCCGCCGATAATTCAGAAGAATTATGGAAAATGGAAGTATCATGAGATATTAAAACCAGGTGTTTTGAAGCACGTGGCCGAATCGGGAGACGAGCTTTACACCGTACGTGCTGGTTCCGGAAGACTATTAAGCACAGACCATATCCGCGAAATTTGCGAGATCGCCGACAAATATTGCGATGGCTACTTGCGCTTTACCAGCCGGCATAACGTAGAGTTTTTGCTTACCGATAAAAATAAAATTGAACCTCTGTTAGCCGAGCTAAAACAGAGAAATTATCCGGTGGGCGGAACGGGGCATTCCGTAACCAGCATTGTGCACACGCAGGGTTGGGTCCATTGTCATACACCGGCGACTGATGCTTCCGGACCGGTGAAGGCTGTCATGGATGAGCTTTATGAATACTTCGTCACCATGAAATTGCCTGCCCAGGTGCGCATAGCCTTGGCCTGCTGTTTAAACATGTGTGGGGCCGTCCATTGTTCGGATATTGCCATTTTAGGAATTCACCGGACAGTTCCCAAGATTGATCATGCGCGCTTACCCAATGTTTGCGAGATTCCTACGACTGTGGCTTCCTGTCCTACTGGCGCAATTAGACCAGACCCCAAAACCAAGACAGTTATCGTAAATGAAGAAAAGTGCATGTATTGCGGCAACTGTTACACAGTTTGTCCGGCCATGCCTTTGGCTGATCCGGAGAATGATGGAATATCTATCTGGGTGGGCGGAAAAGTCTCTAATGCCCGCAGTGCGCCTATGTTTTCCAAATTAGTCATTCCCTATCTGCCGAATAACCCTCCGCGCTGGCCGGAGGTCGTGGCAGCTGTGAAGAATATAGTTGATACTTATGCCAAACATGCCCGTCCTCACGAGCGGGTAGGGGAGTGGATTAACCGTATCGGCTGGGAGCGGTTCTTTACCCTTACGGGAATTGAATTTACCGATAAGCATATTGATGACTTCACGCTGGCTCCGGACACTTATCGGACAACCACCCAGTTTAAATGGGGGTGATAAATGAGTGCCGAGATAAAAGAGAAGGTCTTAGAATTTTTCCGGGAGAAATCCAAAGGGGAAAAGAAAAAATTCTATATAAAGGATGTCATCAAAGGTCTACCCGCTGAAGACCGGCATGCTATTCAAGAGGCGGTAAAAGAGCTTCTGGATGAGGGGACTCTTAAATACTGGTCCAGCGGCAGTACCACCTACTTGATGCTGGCTGAATATTTTCCGAAGGAATAGACCATGGGATGAGCTATCTTTCCCCTCCGCGAATTCTAATAGCCGCGTTGCGAGGGGGGGCGGGGAAAACCCTGCTCTCCCTCGGCATAATACGTGCTTTTAAAAAGCAGGGTAAAAAAGTTGCCCCTTTCAAAAAAGGTCCCGATTATATAGATGCTGCCTGGCTTACCCTTGCTGCCCAAAATCTGTGTCATAATTTGGACCTTTTTTTGATGAAGCGGGAAGCAGTGCTATATTCTTTTTGGGAAAGTGCGCTAAATGCTGATCTTTCGGTAGTGGAAGGGAATCGGGGGCTGTACGATGGTCTGGATGCTGCAGGAAGTCAGAGTACAGCCGAATTAGCCAAATTAATCGAGACGCCGGTTATTCTGATTGTTGACGGGGACAAAATTACCCGGACTGCCGCAGCTTTAGTCCTGGGTTGTCAAAAAATAGATGCGCAAGTTAATATCAAAGGGGTTATATTAAACAAGGTAGCTCGCCCAAGGCATGAAGAGGTAATGCGGAAGGCGATTGAGAGCGTTTGTGGCCTTCCCGTATTGGGTGCTCTACCCCGTTGGGCAAACTTTCCCTTTCCGGAGCGCCACTTAGGGTTGATTCCGCCGTGGGAACATAACTTTGTGGCTGAAGTTCTGCAAAGGGCCGAAGAATTGGTAGTAAATAATGTTAATCTTGAGGGAGTTTGGGAAATTGCCCAAAGTGCTCCTCCCCGAGAGGAAATATTAGCCAAAATAGAGAAGATGGAAACCGACGCAGTAAAAGGGCAAATTTATCAAAAGTTTACTGTTGGCGTAATTAAAGATTCTGCTTTCCAATTTTATTATCCGGAAAATTTGCAGGCCTTGGAGAAAAAGGGAGCGACTATTTTGGAAATAAGCGCTATTAATGAAGAGCTTTTGCCGCCGGTTGATGCGCTCTATATCGGCGGAGGATTTCCCGAAACTAACGCCGAGTATTTAGCCAATAATCTTTCTTTTCGAAATTCAGTACGCCAAGCGGTGGAAGATGGTTTGCCCGTTTATGCGGAATGCGGCGGATTGATGTTTTTAGGAGAAAGTCTTACTATAGGAACAAAAAATTATCCTATGGTAGGAGCTTTACCCATCGCTTTTGCCATGGAGCGTCAGCCTCAAGGTCATGGCTATACCATTTTAAAAGTTAACAAGAAGAATCCTTTTTTCACCATAGGTTTGCATTTGCATGGCCATGAATTTCACTACTCGCGGGTGCTCTGGTTAAAAGAAAATCCTGCTTACCTAGTTTGTCAAGTGCAAAGAGGAATGGGTATAGATGGTCGAATGGATGGATTTTGTTATAATAATATATTAGGGATGTTTTCCCATCTCCATGTGGCCGGTTGTCCGGAGTGGGCTGATGGGTTGGCTAAGTGCGCTGTTGCTTATCGACTTCGGGAGAAGGCCTCGAGAGGGATGGGCCAGAAGCTGCGCGAGGTGAGTCCTTAAATAAAGCTAAAGGCAAAAATTAAAGAAAAATTATGCTAATTAAAGAATAAAAATAAATAAAGGAGGTTTGAAGAATGCCCACGATTGAATTGGCTGGGAAAACTTACGAAGTCGATGAAGATGGTTTCTTGCAGGAATTAGATAAATGGAGTGAGGAATTTGCTCAGGCCTATGCTAAAGAAGAAGGAATTGAAGGTCCCCTTACCGAAGAACACTGGAAAGTAATTAACTACCTGCGTGATTATTATAAAAAGTTTGGCATTGCGCCCATGATTCGTAAATTATGCAAAGACACCGGATTTGATCTCAAGAAGATATATGAACTCTTTCCATCAGGACCTGCCAAAGGTGCTTGTAAATTAGCCGGCTTGGCTAAACCCACAGGTTGCGTGTAAAAAATCCTGAGCAATAGATAAACTTTTGGGGAGGGAGAGATAATTACTTTCCACCCCCAAAGGGAGATTAATTTTTTTAAAAAATTCCTGTTTAAATTTGAACAAGCCGGTGAAAAAATATAGGAGCTGGAAATGGATTTGATAACCATAAAGCATGAAGAAGGGCTGGCTTTTTCCGTAAAGATCCGTAGCCATAATTTCTTAGTAGATATGCCCAAAGATTCTGGTGGAGAAGATAAAGGACCATCTCCAGCTGACTTGCTGGTTTCTGCTTTAGGGAGTTGCCTGGCCATGCACATGGCTCTGTATGGGAAAACAATTGGTCTTTCCTGCGCGGGTTTGGAACTCAATCTGGTGTACAATATAGCAGAAGAAGCAGGGAAGAAAAGAATTGCTAATATTACTGTTGATATACATATGCCCAAAGATATGGAGCCAAAAGAGGCAGCTTTTTTAAGAGCTGGGCAAAATTGTCTAATCCGTAATTCTTTAGAGAAATGTCCAGAGATTGATGTCGCCCTCATAAAATGAGCATATGGATGGTCGCCAAGGTTTAGAAAAATTTTTACAGGACAGAAAGCCGGCCCTCCTGGAAGCATGGTTCCAAACTATTCTCGAAAGCTACCCGGCAGAGACGCGGCCCTTTTTAGTAAAGAAGGAAGACACCTTTACTAATCCTATTGGCTCCACTATTTACGAGGCCTTAGCAGAGTTGTTAGCCGAGCTAATTCAGGACAAAAATTTAGGGAATATAAAAAAACCACTGGATGACCTAATTCATTTGCGGGCTGTCCAAGACTTTTCTCCCTCGCAAGCCATTTCTTTTCTGCCTCATTTAAAACAACTCATTAGAAAAGAGCTGATGGCTGCAGATTTGATGGAATCTTATCAGGAAGAATTTCATAAGCTTGCTTTTTTGATTGATGAGCTGACTATGCAGGCTTTTGATATATATATGGGTTGCCGGGAAAAAATTTTTAACCTGAAAGTTAAAGAATTACGAAAAATTGTAAAGCTGGAATCGGAGATGAGTTTAAAATCTTAGCTCAAGTAATTTTTCGCTCCCTTCCGCGGAAATATGATTAACGTTATTAAGGTGAGAATTTGATCATTTCCTTATTGTTCATCTTAATTCTCCTGGCTATTCCCTTAATTACTGGAGGGTGGGGGAATTTATTTTTTCTTTTAGGGATCATTCTACCTTATCTCGCCTTTTTTCTTTTCCTCATCGGGTTTGTTTATCGGGTTTGGCAATGGGCTAAATCACCAGTTCCGTTTCGCATTCCCACAAGTTGTGGCCAACAAAAATCTCTACCTTGGATTAAAGTCAGCTTTTTTGACAATCCCTACAATACCTTTGGCGTAATTGGGCGTATGTTTTTGGAGATAGTTCTCTTCCGTTCTCTTTTTCGAAATAATAAAGTGGAAATAAGGGAGGGCAGACCAATATTTGCTGGAGCGAAGTGGCTTTGGTTAGCCGGCTTAATTTTTCACTGGTCTTTTCTTTTAATTGTCCTGCGGCATATGCGCTTTTTCTTAGAACCCGTCCCTCAGGTCATAAATTTAATCTCCTTTGCCGATGGCTTTTTTGAAATTGGTGTGCCTACTCTTTATTTAACTGATCTTCTGTTCATCTCGGCGGTGACCTATCTTTTCTTAAGAAGAGTTTTTATAGCCCAGGTGCGCTATATCTCTTTGCCGGCAGATTATTTCCCACTCCTATTAATTTTGGGCATCGCCCTTTCGGGAGTTCTTATGCGGCACTTCTATAAAGTTGATCTGGCCAAAGTAAAAAATTTAATTTTGAGTTTAATCTTATTTCAGCCAGAGATTCCCCAGGGAATTGGCTTGATTTTTTATGTACATCTTTTTTTAGTATGTGGCCTATTAGTTTATTTCCCCATGAGCAAATTGATGCACATGGGTGGGGTATTTTTAAGTCCTACCCGGAATTTGGCTAACAATAGCCGCAGGCGCCGGCATATTAATCCCTGGAATTATCCTGTAAAAGTGCATACTTATGAAGAGTACGAGAACGAATTTCGCGAGAAGATGAAAGCAGCCGGAATCCCTGTCGAAAAGGAATAAGCATGTCTTTAGCCAAAATGCCCAAACCGGAAGATCTATCTAAGATTGACCTCCGGCCACCTCGCCAAGGATGGATGGATACTCCGGTGGAGTTTCGTCCGGGCACTTGGTGCTACAGTGCCGCTCCCAAAAATTTAAAGATTTTGGGTTTACCAAACCCGCGCGAATGGCAGCCTGCAGATGTGGATTGGAAATTGCCCGCCAATTGGCCGGAGATAATCTTGCAAGGTATGAAAGACAGGTTAAGCCGTTTTCGGTCTTTTAAACTTTTTATGGATATCTGTGTGCGCTGTGGAGCCTGTGCTGATAAGTGCCATTACTTTATCGGCTCTGGAGACCCTAAAAACATGCCCGTCTTGCGCGCGGAATTATTACGCTCTGTTTATCGGCGTTATTTTACCACCTCGGGAAAATTATTAGGACGCTTGGCCGGGGCGCGAGATCTAACGGTAGATGTGCTCAAAGAATGGTTTTATTATTTTTACCAGTGCACGGAGTGCCGGCGCTGTTCTGTTTTTTGCCCTTATGGTATTGATCAAGCGGAAATAACCATGATGGGTAGAGAACTGCTTAATTTAGTGGGCTGCAATATAAATTGGATTATGGAGCCGGTAGCTAATTGCTACCGCATGGGCAATCATTTGGGTATTCAGCCACATGGAATTAAAGATTCTTTGGAATTTTTTGCCGAAGACATTGCTGATCGGACTGGTATCAAGGTCGAGGTGCCCATTAATAAAAAAGGAGCGGAAATTCTTTTCGTCACCCCTTCGGGCGATCTTTTTGCTGATCCGGGCACCTTTACTTGTATGGGTTATCTCATGCTCTTCCATGAAATCGGCTTAGATTATACCTGGAGCACTTATGCCTCAGAGGGCGGGAATTTTGGCCTATTTGTGGATCATGAGTTAGTGAAAAGGTTGAACGCCAAGATCTATGTCGAAGCAAAAAGGTTAAAGGTAAAATGGATCTTAGGCGGTGAGTGTGGACATATGTGGCGTGTGCTGCACCAATATATGGATACGATGAATGGTCCGGCAGATTTCTTAGAAGAACCAGTCTCTCCGCTTACGGGCACTAAATTTGAAAATGCCAAGTCCACGAAGATGGTGCATATCGCCGAATTCACCGCCGACCTTATCCGCCATAATAAGCTCAAACTCGATCCCAGCCGTAATGATCATTTAAAGGTGACTTTCCATGATTCCTGTAATCCGGCGCGAGCTATGGGTCTTTTTGAGGAGCCCCGCTATATCCTGAAGAAGGTTTGTAATTATTTTTACGAGATGCCCGAAGAGACGATCCGTGAAAAGACCTTCTGTTGTGGCGGCGGAGCAGGCTTGGGAACAGATGAAAATATGGAGATGCGCTTAAGAGGGGGATTTCCGCGGGCCAAAGCGGCAAAGTATGTACACGAGAAATACGGCGTTAATCGGTTAGCCTGCATATGTGCTATTGACCGGGCCACGCTGCAAACTCTTATGGAGTATTGGGTACCCGGGGTAGAAGTTACTGGCCTACATGAACTGTTGGGCAATGCTTTGGTCATGAAGGGAGAAAAGGAAAGAAAAGTGGGTTTGCGGGGAGAGCCCTTGCTTACTAAGACCAAAATTGATCATCATGAGCGATAAAGGGAAGATCATCATCGGTTTAATTATCTTTGTTTTTTTTGGCACTTTTCCCTTTTGGTATGGCAGGGGGGGGACTGCTTTTCTGCCGCCCCTTTCTCTGGATACTCCGGAAATAAAGAAAATGGCCGTAAAAAAGTGCCTGGAGCCAACAGAATTTATGCGAACAAGTCATATGGAGTTGCTGAACTCTTGGCGGGAAGCGGTTGTGCGGTATGGAAAACATTTTTATATAAACCAGGAAGGAAAAAAAATATCCATGAATCTATCCCTTACCTGCTTGGGCTGTCATAGTAACAAAGATAAATTTTGTGATGTTTGCCACAACTTTTCAGGTGTTAAGCCGAATTGTTGGTCTTGTCACCTTGTTCCAGGGGAGGTAAAACCTTGAACTTAGCCCGGCGAGTTTTTTTAAAAGCTATGGGACTTTTTCTTTTAAGCTTGGGCCTTAAGCCTTCCGGGGTAGTTTTGGCTAAAAATGAATCGGCCAATTTTCTCGCCAATCCCCAAGCGCTTAAAGGAAGGCGCTGGGCCATGGCCATAGATCTTAAGAAATGTAAACCAGATTGTCAGGATTGTATAATTGCTTGTCATTGGGCGCATAATGTTCCGAATTTTGGGAATCCCAAAGACGAGATTAAATGGATTTGGCATGAACCTCTGGCCAATGCTTTCCCTAATCAGGGCCTTGAAAGTGTTAATTCCCCGTGGGCAAACAGACCAGTAATCGTCCTATGTAACCATTGCGCCAACCCACCCTGTGTGCGCGTTTGCCCTACCAAAGCTACTTTTCAAAGGGAAGATGGCGTAGTCATGATGGATTACCACCGCTGTATTGGTTGCCGCTTTTGCATTGCTGGATGTCCTTATGGGGCAAGATCTATGAATTATAGAGATCCCCGTTCATTTATAAAAAAAATCAATCCAAATTTTCCCACGCGCACCAAAGGGGTAGTGGAAAAATGCAATTTTTGTGTTGAAAGACTGGCCGAAGGTCTGCTGCCGGCATGTGTAGTCGCCTGTCCGGAAAAAGCAATTATTTTTGGTGATCTAAAAGATAGGCAATCGGAAATTTCCAAAATTTTAAAGACCCGTTTCCCTATAAGACGGCGCCCGGAGTTGGGCACTCAACCACAAGTTTATTATCTTACTTGAACTAAACATGTTAGAGAAAGCTTTTCACGGTAGCCGAAGTTATTGGTTATTAATTACCCTGTTACTCTTGGGAATAGTCACCGGCTTCTTCTTTTATTTAAAGCAGCTTGATTATGGATTGGGCATCACGGGGATGAGTCGGGACGTAACTTGGGGATTGTACATTGCCCAATTTACCTTTTTGGTGGGCGTAGCTGCTTCGGCGGTTATGGTTGTCCTTCCGTATTATCTGCATAATTACAAAGTATTCGGCCGCATCACGATTTTGGGAGAATTTCTGGCTGTCTCTGCGGTAATTATGTGCTTATCCTTCGTTATCGTAGATTTAGGACAACCTGCCCGAGCTTTTAATGTCCTTTTATATCCTACCCCCAGCTCAATCCTTTTCTGGGATATGGTGGTTCTGAGCGGCTATCTGCTGCTGAATATAATGATTGGGTGGACGGTTCTGGAGGCCGAGAAAAAAATGGTTACCCCTCCTAAATGGGTAAAACCTTTGATCTATTTATCCATCCCTTGGGCGATCAGTATCCATACCGTGACCGCTTTTATCTATGCCGGGCTTCCCGGAAGAAGTTTCTGGCTAACGGCCATCATGGCGCCCCGTTTTTTGGGATCTGCTTTTGCATCTGGGCCCGCTCTTTTGATTCTCTTTTGTTTAATTTTGCGGAAATACACGCGCTTTGATCCCGGAAAAGAAGCCATCCAAGCTTTGGCCAAGATCGTTACTTATGCCTTAATAGCCAGTATATTTTTCGTGGCCATGGAAATTTTTACGGTTTTTTATAGCCAGATACCAGAACATAAGCAGCATTTTATCTTCCTCTTTGCTGGCTTAGAAGATCATCGATTTTTAGTCCCCTGGATGTGGAGCGCTGTTTTTCTTGCGGCCTTGGCCTTGGTTATTTTGCTTTATCCGCCTTTTCGGCAGAAAGAAAATTTATTAGCTATTGCCTGTGCGGCGGTATTTTCCTCTTTGTGGATTGAAAAAGGATTAGGTTTGGTCATCCCCGGATTTATTCCTAATCCTTTAGAGAAGGTTACAGAATATCATCCCACCGGCCCGGAGATAGCCATTACCATAGGAGTCTGGGCTTTGGGCTTGCTGATACTTTCCATCCTTTATAAAATTGCGATCACCGTCAAGCAGGAGCTGGAAAGTTATTAATGAGAGCATAAAATAAACGACATCTTAATGCGTGGTTCGGCAAGCCCCAAGGGCTGGCCCAACGAGAAATTAAAAAAACCTCAAATGTAGGGCAAGGGCTTGTCCCTTGCCGCATGTCGTTTTATTTCTTATGTGTAATTACGAGAAAATTTCATTGGGAAACTCGATAAAGCCAGATCACGGAGTAAGATAAGAGTGATAACTGTAAATATTTAATTGCTCCGAGTAATAAATATTATACCTGCCGTTTCCCACAAGTTAAAATTAGCAAAAAAATAGCAAAGAACAGCTGACATTTTTGAATATAGCAGATGAGCTAAACAGGATATTAAAATACATAGGGCAACCCCTTGTGGGTTGCCCAAGGTATAAGCCCTTGCTCTACATCATTTAATAAAGGACTCTTGCTTAAAAGTTAGTGTCTTGGTTATGAATATTTTTAAAGTCCGTTACCATAGAAGGAGGTAGAAAGTGCAAAAAAAATTGGTGGTGATAGGAGGAGTAGCTGCGGGGCCAAAAACAGCGGCCAAAGCCAAACGTTGTCGTCCTGATTTGGAGGTGGTTATTTATCAAGAGGAAGGTGCCGTTTCTTATGGCGGGTGCGGTCTTCCTTATTACATAAGTGGCAAAATAAAAGAAAGAAACCAACTTTTGGCCCGGACCAAAGAACAATTTGCTCAAGATGGTATTCAAGTCAAGTTGAAACATCGGGTGGAAGAGATTAATGTTAAGGAAAAGAAGATCAAAGGCCTTAAATTAGAGACAGGAGATCATTTTGTAGATACTTATGACAAATTAGTCTTAGCCACGGGATCTTTTCCTATTCGTCCCCAAGTAGCCGGAGCAGATCTCCAGGGAGTTTTTTATCTCCGTTCCATTTTCGATGCCGATCTGCTTGTTCAACAATTGTCCTCCGCTCAGATCCAAAACATAGTAATTGTAGGGGGTGGATACATAGGTTTAGAAATGGCTGAGTCACTGAGTGAACTGGGTAAGAAGGTTACTATCTTGGAAAAAATGCCGCAAATCATAACTCTGTTCGACCAAGATATGGCGCGCCTGGTTCAGAGATATTTGGAGAAGAAAGGAATGCGAGTTTTAGTCGGCGAAGGTCTTCAAGAAATAAGAGGCGAGCAAGGGCGAGTTTCTTCGATCCGTACTGATAATCAGGAAATCCGGGCTGATGCTGTTTTGCTAAGTTTAGGAATTCGTCCGCGGGTAGAATTGGCGCGCCAGGCAGGCCTGCGTCTGGGCGAAACTGGGGCGATCTGGGTTAACGAGCGCATGGAAACCTCGGCCGAAGATGTCTTTGCCGCCGGAGATTGTGTAGAGAGTACTCATTTAATCACCGGAAAAAGAGTGTGGATCCCTTTGGGATCGACAGCAAATAAGCAGGGGAGAGTAGTGGGCATAAACGTGAGCGGTGGATCGGCGGTATTCCCCGGCGTTTTGGGAACAGCTATATTTAAGGTTTTTGATTTTAAAGTAGCCAAAACAGGGTTAAATATGCGGGAAGCTGAGCAAGCGGGGTTCAGCCCTTTGCAAGCCATTGTGCGGGGATATTCTGGTGCCCATTATTATCCAGGGATGAAGGAGTCGGTACTTAAGGTTATCGCCGATCAAAAAAGTGGGCGCATCTTAGGAGCCCAGGCCGTAGGCGAGGGGCCCTCAGATAAATTTATCGATGTTATTTCTATGGCCTTATTAGGGCGGATGGATTGTTTAACTTTAGGCAATGCAGATTTAGCCTATTCGCCACCCTTCAGCCCGGCCTTATCTCCGGTTATTGTGGCTGCTCATGTTTTGCAAAATAAACGAGAAAAGGTCTTGGAATGGATCACGGTGGAAGAAGTTAGCGCCAAATTAAAAAAGGCGAATGACCAATTTATTCTCTTGGACGTGCGGGAAGAGAAAGAAGTAAAGGAAAAGCGTATTCCGGGCTCTCTTTGGATTCCCTTAGGACAGCTTGAAGAAAACATAGGTAAGTTGGATAATAAAAAGGAGATAGCCATTCATTGTCATTCAGGGGCACGCTCCTATAAAGGCTATCTAAAGCTAAAGCATAAGGGTTTTAAAAATATTAAGAATGTTGATGGGGGAATTTTGTGCTGGCCTGAGGAACTGAAAGGAGCACTTTAGGTAAAGCTAAAGCAGAAGCGGCCAGGCAGCTCCTCGGTTCGCTGCCTGGCTATTCATAGATTTCTATTTTATCTTCCCCTCACGAATATCTAAGATGATATCCGCCGCAATTTTGGCCGCCACTCCACATACCTCCGGACAGCCTTTACGGCTGTGGCCACCCATATCGTGGAAAGCTTTGCGCTCTTCTGGTATAGATAGGCGATAAACTTTTCCATACCGGATTTTATGGATTTCCGCACAAATAGAATGGCCAATTTTTTTACGAAATTCATCGTAAATCTTGGTGGCTATTTCCATAGCTTTATTATATTGAGCTGTATCCTCCAATTTTTCTCTTCCTACCAAACAACAAACCCCCATAATGGCTCCCGTAAGTGCCCCGCAAGTTTCTCCTTGACGAACCACACCCCCGGCTAGGGCACTGCCAGCTTTGAAAACCTCTGGACTTCCCACGTTAAGCTTTTCTTGCAAAGCTGCAAGAACGGCTTGGGTTCAGCCAAAATATTCCATGTCGTTTTTTAAAGCTAATTCAAAGACATCTGCTAACAATTTTTCCCTTTCAGGCATTTACTGTTGCTCCTTTCTCTTTTAAATATTTTATTTCTTTTTGAGGTAGCCCATCATTTCAGCAATCTTCTGATAGGCTTCGGGAAGTTTATATTCCGGTTGGAAAGAATACCCAGTGGGCAATTTGGAACCAGTCTTGGCTATCTGCCGCAACCCCTCCATCAAGTCGGCCAGTTTATGCTGGGGGACGGTGAAGATCATCTCTTCATCACTGGCCATGGCTCGATAATGGTCTCCGCGACAGGGAACGGCGACCTGGCATTCTCCGGTCTGCATAGCCGGAATGACTCCATATACGCAAGCGGCATGGCCAGAAAGGGCGCATTTAAGATTATAGCCTTCTTTGTATTCTCGGCCGAGCAAGAGCAGGCATAGTTGGGAAGAGTCACAATAAATAGTTACCACATCGGGAATAAAAGGGGTATTCAGTAAGGGAGCAGAAACTGATCCTATATACTTGCCCACGGGCAGACGCGGAAACTCCTCCGCGTAGTGTTTTCCAGCTTCTAAAGTGGCTACGTCCCTTGGATATCTGTTATGTCCATCCAAAAAGTATTGGGGAGGCTCGCCAAGTCCATAGCCAACCACCGGTTCAAAACACCAATGATCTTCTTTCAACATGACTACTACTTTTCCTTCGCGGCGGGATAGTTGAAAAGCTTGACAGAGAGATAAATGATAACCTAAATCTCGCAAAGGTCTGATAGCTCCATCAGGAATTTCTTCTTCATTTTTTAAAAATTGCAGGGCCATAGGGAAGGTTTTGAGCCGAAGTCTACGTTCCAACTCATCTCCCCATTCTTGATACAATTTTAAATCGTCAATCATTACTCCTCCTTTTTTTCATCTCCATATCTTTATTTTTAATCCCTGGAAATTAAATTAGCAAAATGCCTCTGTTTGTCAATTAAAAAGTGAGCTGACCGTCTAACAGTTTTAATGTTTCTCGCCAGCAGGAAACAGGTAGGAAGGAGAGATGGGAGAAATTAAGAACGGCGGGCACATACTTATCCATCCCAAATAAACTTATTAATCGGAGCAATTAAATATTTACAGTTATCACTCTTATCTTAATTCGTGGTCTGGCTTTATCGAGTTTCCCCAATGAAATTTTCTCGTAATTACACATAAGAAATAAAACCAAATGCGGCAAGGGACAAGCCCTTGCCCCACATTTGAAGGTTTTTTAATTTCTCGTAGGGCAAGCCCTTGGGGC
>CAZAGD010000224.1:0-11332 GCA_964484485.1 uncultured Syntrophaceae bacterium | reverse complement strand
TTTCAAGCCCGAGGAGCAATTTTTGCAGGAACAAATTCCCCGCCGAATAAAAGTAATCCTTAACCCTAATGCCGGGGGGGGTAGAGCCCAAAAACTTTTTCCTTTAATAAAACAGAAACTATTAGAGCGGCAGGTTCCCTTTCAAATTCAATTTTCGGAGAATGCCCAACATGCCTCATTTTTAGCAAGACAAGCTCAAAGCGAAGGGTTCAATATTATTGCTTCTGCCGGTGGTGATGGAACAGCCCATTATATTCTGCAAGCATTGGTAGGCAAAAGGCCGGCTTTAGGGTTTATTCCTTTGGGCAGAGGCAATGATTTTCCGCATAATCTGGGCATTGGCGAAGACTTAGAAGATGCTTTAGATACATTAATGCATGGAAAAATCCGGCGCATAGATGTGATCCAAATAAATTCCGGACCTTATATCGCCGGAGTAGGAGGTATAGGGTTTGATTCGGAAGTAAATGCTATAGCCAATAAGTGGGGGAGGTTTTTTAAGAGTAAAGCAGCTTATGTCTTTCCCGTGCTTCTAAAAATTCTTACTTATAAGCCGAAAAAAATTTCTTTGCGCTTGGATCAAGAAGTAATTGAAGGCCCAATTTTAATGGTGGCTTTTGGTAATATTAAAAGTTATGGTAAAGGCATGCAGATAACCCCTTTAGCGGAATTAGACGACGGTTTTTTAGATGTCTGCTGGATCGATCCGGTGCATATTTTTCGGCTTTATCGTTTTTTCCCTTTAGTTTTTACAGGAGCGCACCTCGAAATGCCCGAAGTTCACTATTATCGTTCCACGGCCGTACAAGTAAATTCTGTTAAACCTTTAGATTTATATGGCGATGGCGAATTTATCTGCCGCACGCCATTTTCTTTGCGTCTCATCCCGCAGGCTTTAAGAGTTTTGGTTCCTTAAATTTTTGGCGATTTTAGGACCCTTCACCATGTCCATTTTTCGTCCCATTTATACAGTTACCCAGTTAACCACCGAGATAAAGAATCTTTTGGAGCGAAATTTTGAGTATATTTGGGTGGAAGGTGAGATTTCCAACCTGCGTATTCCTACCTCAGGTCATATTTACTTCACTCTTAAGGATGAGACGGCCCAGATTCGCGCGGTTATGTTTAGATTGCAAAGTCGCCTTTTAAAATTTGAACCAGTGGATGGTTTGCAGGTGATAAGTTATGGACGAATAAGTGTTTACGAACCTCGGGGTGAATATCAGTTAATAGTCGATTACTTAGAACCCAAAGGTTTGGGGGCCCTGCAATTAGCCTTTGAACAGCTAAAAGAGAAACTCGCTCAAGAAGGGTTATTTGATCCGGCCCACAAGAAACCTATACCTCGTCTTCCTCAGAGAATAGGGATCGTCACCTCACCTACGGGAGCAGCAATCAGAGATATGCTGAAAATTATCGAGAGACGGTATGCTAACGTCCATATTTTCCTTTACCCCGTGCGAGTTCAAGGGCCAGGAGCTGCTCAAGAAATTGCGCAGGCTATAAAAGAGCTAAATGAATGGCCCAGTATTGATGTGATTATTGTGGGAAGGGGTGGAGGGTCTTTGGAAGATCTCTGGGCCTTCAATGAAGAAGTTGTGGCCCGCGCTATCTTTAGTTCCCGAGTACCGGTAATTTCGGCTGTGGGTCATGAAATAGATTATACTATTGCCGATTTTGTGGCCGATTTAAGAGCCCCCACTCCTTCTGCTGCCGCCGAATTAGTCGTCCAAGAGAAGATAGAATTAATAGAGGGATTAGCAAATTTAAACAATCGCTTATTCCATAATTTCCGCTCCTTGTTGGAAATTAAGAAAGAAAAATTGCAGTCCCTTCTTTATCGCCTAACGGACCCCAGAAAGAGGCTGTCCGATCAGCGGCTGCGTATTGATGATTTATCCCATCGCCTTTTTAAAAATATAAGACAAACTCTACTCAAAAAGAAGGAAATTTTTCAGTTCAAAAAGGATTCCTTATTTCTTCAGCACCCGGGCCGGCAAATAGATCAAGCCTCTTGGCATTTGCAGCAACTTTTCCGGCAAATGATCTTGGCCGAGAGGGGAGAGCTACGCCTGCTTCGCCAAAAATGGCAAAATTGGTCGGAAAAGCTTAGTGCCTTGAATCCGTTAGCTATCTTGGAAAGAGGGTATAGTATTTCCTGGCTACTTCCCCAGGGTGAAATTATTAAAGATGCTTCCTTCCTTAAACCTGAGGATAAGGTGCGGGTAAAAGTGCATAAAGGGGAATTTATGGCCAAAGTAGAAAAGATAAATTTGAAAGAAGAGTGAAAATTAAAAACTATTGGTGGTCAGAAAAGTCCCTTCTTGACCTCAGAGAGGAGGAGAGTATAATTTAAGAAAGGAGGAAATTTGGCTGAACAAAAATTTGAGGACGCCTTCCAAAAGCTGGAAGCTATAGTTAAAAAATTAGAAGAAGGTAATTTAAGCCTGGAAGAGTCTTTGAAAGCTTTTGAAGAGGGAGTGCGTCTTTCCCGCTTCTGTGCCAAAAAGTTGGATGAGGCGGAAAAGAAAGTAGAAATTTTGCTCAAAGATAGTGAAGGTCGTCTTCTTTCCCATCCCTTTTCTTTAAATTCTGCCGAAGAGGAATAAATTGAATTTTAAACAGTACCTGCAGAGTCGCCAACGCTTAGTGGAAGAGGCTCTCCAACGCTGGGTACCCAAAGAGGATACTTTCCCGCCTGCAGTTCATACTGCCATGCGCTATAGCCTTTTTGCGGGAGGAAAAAGACTCCGCCCCATCTTGGCTTTAGCTGCGGCGGAAGCAGTGGGAGGGAGCCAGGAAGATGTTTTGCCTTTAGCTTGCGCTTTGGAGCTTATTCATACTTATTCTTTGATCCATGATGATCTGCCAGCAATGGACAATGATGACCTGAGAAGGGGCAAACCTACCAGTCATAAAATGTTCGGCGAGGCCTTGGCTATTTTAACTGGCGATGCTTTGCTAACTGAGGCTTTTTTCCTTTTGGCCCGTCCTGACTTAATGCCGAGAGTTCCTCCCCGCCGCAGATTGCGGGCTATCTGGGAAGTTGCGCGGGCAGCTGGTTCTTTGGGGATGGTGGGGGGGCAGACCATGGATATCCTCTGCCAGGGAAAAGAGGTAGACAAAGAATTATTAGAGTATATTCATACCCATAAAACAGGTGCTTTGATAGCGGCGGCGGTGAGTGGAGGGGCTATTATTGGAGGGGCGTCTTCCAGACAATATAGAGCCTTAAGCAAATATGGGGAGAAATTAGGACTTGCTTTTCAAATAATTGATGATCTTCTCGATGTTCAAGGGAACGTAAACCAGATGGGCAAAGCCGTGCACAAAGATAATATTCTGAAAAAAGTCACCTATCCCGCCTTTTTTGGCCTGCAAGAATCAAAACGTTTAGCCCATAGCTTGATTGCCGAAGCTACTCTCCATTTACAGATTTTCGATAAGCGAGCCGATCCTTTAAGAGAGCTGGCTAAATATATCCTTAAGAGAAGCAATTAGATGATTAAATTACTTAAGCAAATTAAAAATCCAGAAGATTTGCGTAAGATGCGTCCGTCTGACCTTCCTCTTTTGGCTCGGGAAATAAGGGAGGAAATTATTAATACGGTAGCCAAAGTTGGCGGGCATTTAGCTTCCAGCTTGGGGGTTGTAGAATTAACCTTAGCTTTGCATTATGTATTTGACACTCCGCGTGATCGGATTATTTGGGATGTGGGTCATCAAACTTATGCTCATAAATTAATTACGGGACGTCAAGAAAGATTTTCTACTCTCCGCCAATATGGAGGAATTAGTGGTTTCCCGCGGCGGGAAGAAAGCCCATATGATGCGTTTGGCACGGGACATTCGGGAACTTCTATTTCAGCTGCTTTAGGCATGGCTCAGGCAAGATGCCTGCGCGGAGAAGACTATAAGGTCATCGCCGTTATTGGAGATGGATCATTGACCACCGGGTTAGCTTTTGAGGGTCTGAACCAAGCTGGCGCAATGGATAAAGATTTGGTCGTGGTCCTCAATGACAATGAACTATCCATTTCCCCAAATGTAGGGGCGCTCTCTTCTTACCTGAACCGGTTGATGACTGGCCATTTGGCTACGCGCTTTCGGGAGGAACTAAAAGGCTTCTTAAAAATTCTTCCGGGCATCGGCGATTCAGCTTTGAAGTGGGCCAGGTATGCCGAAGAATCATTAAAGGGTTTTTTTCTGCCGGGTTTATTATTTGAAGAATTAGGATTCAAATATGTAGGGCCACTACCCGGACATAAGCTCGAAGGCTTAATTGAAAACTTTCGCAATGTAAAGAATTTGCGGGGGCCGGTCTTAGTTCATGTGGTAACGACTAAAGGAAAAGGTTATGCCCCGGCGGAAAAAGACCCCGTAACTTTTCACGGAGTGGGACCTTTTCTTCCTGAATCTGGGGAGATCATCAAAAGCGAAGGGAATCTACTCTCCTATACCCAAGTCTTTGGGAACACCTTAGTAAGGTTAGCCAGAGAAAATCCGCGGATAGTGGCCATAACAGCCGCTATGCCGCAAGGAACTGGGTTAGATGCCTTTGCCCAAGAATTTCCGGAACGTTTCTTTGATGTGGGGATTGCTGAGCAACATGGTGTAACCTTCGCTGCGGGGCTGGCTGCTGAAGGTTTTATTCCCGTAGTAGCTATTTATTCTACTTTCATGCAAAGGGCATACGACCAAATTCTGCATGATGTATGTTTACAAAAACTTCCTGTAGTATTAGCCATGGACCGCGGTGGGATAGTAGGCCAAGATGGTCCTACTCATCATGGACTTTTTGATTTTTCCTACCTCCGCCATATTCCCCATCTCATAGTCATGGCGCCCAAGGATGAAAATGAATTGCAGCATATGCTAAAAACCGCTGTTTATTGTAATCAGCCCGTCTCTTTGCGCTATCCAAGGGGTAGTGGTTGGCGAGGGTTTTTGGATGAGGAAATAAATGAGTTGCCTATCGGTAAAGCGGAGGTTCTTAGGGAAGGGAAAGATTTGATTATATTGGCCATTGGGTCAACTGTAAGAGCAGCATTGGCAGCGGCCGATAAGCTTTTGGAGCAAGGAGTGAAATGTACAGTAGTAAACGCGCGTTTTGTCAAACCCATGGATGAAGAATTATTTTGCTCGCTAATTTTGGAAATTCCCCGATTAATAACCGTAGAAGAAAATGTCTTGCAAGGAGGGTTTGGCAGTGCCGTCTTAGAGCTTTTAGAACAAAAAGGAATTTCTCCTGGAAAAGTTAAACGTTTGGGTATCCCCGATACATTTGTGGAACACGGTCCCCCAGATTTGCTCCGCGGCAAATATGGCCTTGATGCTGAAGGAATAATAAAAGCAGCAGCCTCCCTTTTATAAATCCGCCTTTTTTATGGTTGCTTTATCTCGATAAAACAACTCTGGGAAACCATAAAGCAATTTCCGGAAAAATAATGACGATAGCTAATCCCAGCGCCTGGAGAGCAACAAAGGGAACAATAGAGCGATAAATATCGCTCATGGTTACCCCGGGAGGAGCAATAGCTTTCATATAGAAAAGGTTGAAACCAAAAGGTGGAGTTAAATAACCCATCTCCATATTCATGATGAAAAGAACGCCAAACCAAAGCGGATCAAACCCTAAAGATTTAATTACCGGGATAAACACGGGTGTACAAATCATGATAATTCCTGCTGGGTCCAAGATACATCCCAAAACAAAGAAGACGGCCTGAATCGTAATAAGAATGGCATATTTGCCCCCGGGGATGGAGAGAAGTATTTTTTCCATCAATTCATGGGCTCCAGTACCGGTATAGACAGAAGTAAAGCAATAAGCGCCAATTAAAATCCAGATAATCATCGCTGTTAGATTGGCAGTTCGATAACAAGCTTCTTTCACTAAAGTCCAATTTAATTTGCGGTAAACGGCCGCAGAAATGAAAGCTCCCAGACAACCTAAGGCAGCAGCTTCGGTAGCCGTACAAACGCCAGAATAGATTGACCCCAGCACCATAATAATGATTATGATGGGCAAAATTACCGCGCACAAAGAGACGAATTTTTCCTTCCAAGAAGCCCTTTCTTCTTTCGGTAGCGCTGGACCAAGATGAGGTTGGAGAAAACAGCGAATGGCAATATAGAGAATGAAAAGAATAGAAAGAAGGATTCCGGGAAAAACTCCGCCCGCGAATAAGCCACCAATTGATTCTCCAGTCAGGGTGGCATAGAGGATCATGGGAACACTGGGAGGGATCAAAATACCCAAAGCTCCTCCACCCGAAATGCAGCCCATAGCTATAACTTTATCATACCCTCTTTTGAGCATAGCAGGTAGCGCAATTACCCCCATAGAAACAGTAGCCGCACCACTAATCCCAGCCATGGCTGCAAAAATTGTACAGATTAAAACTGTGCCAATAGCTAACCCGCCCCGCAGAGGCCCCATCCATCGATGCATCATGTTGTAAAGATCATCGGCTACACCGGCTCTTTCCAAAATCATAGCCATAAAAATGAAAAGCGGAATAGCCAGCAGAGTAAATTTACCCATAGCTCCATAAGCTTGGGCCGCAGCCATATAAAGTCCTTTACTTCCCCAAAGGAAGTAACACCCCACCACTCCCACTCCCCCTAAGACAAAGGCTAAAGGGAGGCCTAAGGCTAAAAAAAGGATGAGCGCGCCAAAGAGGAGGAGAGTAATCCATTCAATACTCATTTCGGCACCTCTTTACCCAAGAGCGCTAAGTGTAAATCCCGGATAAATTTAGCTAAGCCTTGCAAAAGGAGGAGAAAGGCTCCTAATGGAATGGTCATTTTAATGGGATAAACAGGGGGGGCAAAAGCTGTAGGTTCTGTCTCTCTTACTTTAAAGGAGTCCCAGGCCATTTCTCCTCCTTTAAGAAGCAAGAGTCCGCAAAAATAGAAGAAAAGGATCCAGGTAAAAAGATCAATTATGGCTTTCTGTCGCGGAGAAAAGCGGCCATAAAGAATTTCTACATTAACATGTCCTCCCCGTCGCAGAACATAACCACCAAGAAGGATGACATAAGCACCATAGATCATTTGGGAGGTCTCGTGAGCCCAAATAGTGGGATTATTGAATAAATAGCGGCAGATTATTTCGTAAATAATTACGAATAAAAGAAAAATAATTAAATAGCTAACTCCCTTTCCTATTTTTTCGTTTAGTAGATCTATAGCCCCTAAAAATTTTTGCATGACAAATTAATCCTCCCCAGCTACGGAGAAAGGAAGAAATCCTTTCTCCATAGGTCCCTCAATCAATATGTCCTAATTTTTTTAAATAATCTTTCAACATAGCTACTGCTTTAGCTGCTTGCGCATCTTTAGCGGCCACTTTGTCCCATTGTTTCATAGCCACTGTTCTCATTTTTTTCTGGTCTTCAGGTGGTAGCGTACAGACAGTTACTTTATAATCTCTTTTCATAATCTCCAAAGCTTTTATTTCTTCGAGAGTATATTCATTGGTGCGCTCAACTACCCTTTCTTTTAAAGCTGCATCCAACTTGGTTTGAATATCTTTGGGGAGGGCTTCAAAAGCATCTTTATTAATAATGATTACATCGGTTCCGGACATAGCCAAATCAGGTTGAATATAATATTTGGCTATTTCACAGAATTTCATGGTCAAAGCTCCCTGAGCAGCCCCCCAATGGACACCATCTATAACCCCAGTTTGCAGGGCTAGATAAATTTCTTCTCCAGGAATAAGGCTGGTAGCAGCCCCCAATTCTCTAAGCATATCAGCAATGGCTCCAGAGGAGCGAATTTTGTACCCTTTAAAATCTTCTATCTTGTTTATAGGCTTTTTGCCAATCATGGCTGTGGGATAAACCTTTTCTGTATAGTATAAAATATTATACTTAGCATGCGCTTCTTTGAGCATGTCTTCAAATCCCAGGTTAAAATGGAAATGGAGACCTTCTTTGGCAGTCTGAAAAGTCATGGGGCAGTTTCCAGAAACCCCGGCGATGGGAACAATAGTCATCCAATAAGCCGGACTGGCGGTAGCCCCTTCGATAGTCCCTTTTCTACAAGAATCAAAAATTTCTTTAGTGGGAACTAAGGCAGCGGCCGGGAAAAGAGTAATTTGCAGACGCCCATCAGTGAGTTTAGTTATTTTCTGATCAAAAAAGTCTTTGAGAGGTTTAAATGAAGCACTTGCTGCCGGCCAGTGAGACTGGAACCGCCATTTAAAAACCTTCTGGCCTGCCGGTTGAGCCAAAACAATAGATGATAGGAAGAAAAAGGAAACTAAACTGCCCAATAGAATTAACAAGACCTTCTTTTGCATCTCCCACCTCCTGTTTTTTTAGCCCCCTAGGGCTATTTTTTATATTTTTGCCGTAAAGCTTCGAATATGACCAAACCAGCAGCCATCGCCACGTTGAGTGACTCAACTTCTGATTTCATGGGGATAGTTAGAGAACCTGCCGCGGCTTTTATTATATTTTCTGGTAATCCTCCTCCTTCTTGCCCAAAGATTACAGCCGTCCGTTTAGAAAAATCAATTTCCCAAAAGGAAGTATGGCCTGTGGATGATGCGGCCCAAATTTTATAACCGCATGATTGGAGTTTTTTAATGGTCTTTTCTATATCTTGATTCAGCAAAAAAGGCAAGCGAAAAATACTGCCCATCGAAGACCGTACTGTCTTAGGATTAAAAGGGTCAACTATGTTTGAACTCAGAACCAAGCCGGCCGCACCTCCTGCTTCAGCTACGCGGAAAATAGTCCCTAAATTTCCCGGATCCTGAATTTGGTACAGAAGGAGCATGAGGCCTTCTCTAAGCAGGATTTCCTCCCAACTCCATTTTTTAATTTTAAGTACCGCCATAACCCCTTGATGAGTTCGGGTATCGGTCATTTTGTCCAGCACTTCATCGCTTACATAAAGCCATTCCGCAGAAGATACCTTTTGGCGCAAGTGGGAAAGCAGCTCTGCGCCCCGAACATTTTTTTCCAAGCGGGGACTATAAACGATTTTTATAATCTGTTGGGGATCGGGGAGGGCCTCAAGGATAAGCTTAATCCCCTCGGCAAAATATTCCTGCCGGGCATGGCGATATTTGGCTTGATGGAGCAGACGGATTTCTTTTACTTTAGGATTACTTTTAGAAGTAATCATTAAAAAGAATTGAGAATCTGACGCAATGAATAAAAAATAACCAGAAAAGTTTTATGGTTAAGAGTAATTCTTTATTATTTAAATTACTCTGGAAGTAACTCGGTATTCCAGTAGGAGACATTTACCATGAAATCCAAGAAAGGCGCCCATTCTTTATGCCTGAACTCTTTCAACGAGATATGTAAGGGAGGAGTCCAGGCCGGTTTACGAGGAGGGGCGATCAATTTCATCTTGGCTTGCTCCGGGGTTTTCCCTCCTTTCTTGCGGTTACATTCATGGCAGCTGCAGACCACGTTTTCCCAAGTGGAAGTTCCTCCTTGAGAGCGAGGGATGACGTGATCAATGTTAAGTTCGTGCCGGGGGAACTTCCTGCCGCAATATTGGCAGGTATTCTTATCCCTTAAAAAAATATTATAACGACTGAAGCGGACGTGGCGTTTTGGTATCCGGTCATAAGTAAGGAGCAAGATGACGCGAGGTACTTTGATTACGCGGTCCACCAAGCCGATAGTTTCATCGTTTTTTTCAATACTAAGTTGGCGCCAGCTCTCATAATCAAACGTTTTATATTGGGAGTCCACTGCTTTGGCAATGCCGGCGTATAAAAGGCAGAAAGCACGCCGCACGGTAGTGATATGAATAGGCAGGAATGATTTATTTAAAACTAAAACGTTAGAATTGATCATTTCTACCTTCTCCTTGCTCAGGGAGCAGGCCTCTTATATATTTTTACCAGATTTCGTTAAATTTTAAAAGCAGAACCGTTAACCACCTTTGTTTTCATTCTTTGGGAATGAACCCATTCCTTCAAATCAATATATAGTAATTTGGAAGTCCTACCTTAGCTTTCCTATGATTTATTCCGCAACATTGTTTTTAGAGCAAGCTATTTCTTAGGCCTAAAAGGAGATCTTTTTCTTCTTTTTCATCAATTGTCCGCATATCTAAGAGTATTGTATCTTCGTGGATGCGAGCGATAATGGGCGGCTCTTGTTCCCGCAATCTCTTTTCCATTTCCGCAACAGATATTTTGAGCGGCCGCAAAGCAATCACCCAAGTAGCCAAGTGGTGAAGAGGCAAAGATCCTCCTCCCACGGGGGAGTTTTCTTTTTTGATCTGCACCTGACAGAAAGAAGAAAGCTCCTGGGCAATGGCGCGCTGAAGACGTTTAGCCCTCTTTTTTAATTCTGATTCTGAATAAGTAAGCATTTTGAGGACCGGGATTTGGATCAGCGCTTTCTCATGGTCTAAATATGTCCGCAGAGTAGCTTCCAAGCCAGCTAAGGTTAGCTTATCAATTCTTACGGCGCGATTAAGGGGGTTTTTTTTGATTAAATCTACATATTTCTTTTGGCCTAAGATTATTCCCCCTTGCGGGCCACCTAAAAGTTTATCGCCACTAAATGTGACCAAATCAGCTCCAGCTCTTAAAGCTTCTTGGACAGTAGGTTCTTGGGGAAGACCATATCGGGAAAGATCTAAAAGACAACCACTACCCAAGTCCTGCATTACAGGTAGGTCTTTGGTTCGGCCTAATTTCACTAAATCTTTCAGGGAAACTTCGGCAGTGAATCCTAAAATACGAAAGTTGCTGGTGTGCACTTTTAGGAGCAACGCCGTTTTCTCATTTATGGCTTGTTCATAATCATGGAGATGCGTCCGGTTGGTGGTGCCTACTTCTTTTAAATTAGCTCCGCTCTTCTTCATTACATCAGGAATGCGAAAAGATCCGCCAATCTCTACAAGTTCGCCGCGAGAAACTACGACTTCTTTTCCTTCGGCCAAAGTGTTGAGAGCTAAGAGAACGGCAGCGGCATTATTATTAACTACCAAGGCGGCCTCGGCCCCCGAAATTTTGCATAATAATTCTTCTACATGAGTATAACGAGAACCACGTTCTCCTGATTGGAGATCAAACTCTAAATTGGAATAACCTTGGGCTACTAAGTGAATATTTTTTAGGACTTCTTTACCCAAGGGAGCCCGGCCCAAATTTGTATGCAATACTACCCCGGTAGCATTAATTACTGGACGAAGATGGGGCCGAGCAGTTCTCCTTATTTCTTTTTCAATTAGGGCAATTAAATCTTCTGGAGCAATTTGCGGAGGATGAGCACTTTGGAGGATTTCCTCCCGCTTTTGGTTTAAGATTAAGCGAATAGCTTCCACGATTAAATCTTTAGAAAAA
>CAZAGD010000223.1:0-3998 GCA_964484485.1 uncultured Syntrophaceae bacterium | reverse complement strand
TAAACGGAAGACAGACGATCTTTATTACGGAATGGTCAACATTACTGTTGATCGTGCCGTATTAATTCTTTCCCCCCAAGGAAATTTTCCCTCTTTTTCTCAAGTTTGGGAGAATACCATGATTTTTTCGGGCAAAGATCCTCTTTTAGGAACTTACGAAATGATCGCCAAGTTGCTGCAATTGTTAATTGACGATTTGAAAAAAGCAAATCCCTAAGAAGGTTTAATTTTTCCAAACTTGACATAAATAAATTTATAAATAAAAATATTCATAGGGAGATCTCTGAGAAACAAATTTTTCGGTCGCTTCCACGAAAGCGGGAGTCCAGAAATGCCTTAAAAATGCTTGGTTCCTGCCTGCGCAATAAGGACGGAATTGCATCGCAAAGGAGATTTTCAGGGATCTCATAGGTAATACTTGTTCATTGAGAACAATAAAATCGATTTTAAATTTCTAATACTTAGGAAGAAAATTAGCAAAGGAAGGAGATAGAGCTTAATGAAAAATAATCAGAAACTGAGCAAAATAAAAGTTTGTCTATTTGCGGGCATTTTATGCGCCATAGTTATTGGGGGAGGAGGTTGGGTAGAAGCCGCTAAATTAAATGGCTTGGCTGGCCCAACTGGCGGCCTCTATTATCAATACATGGCTTCTATCGCCAAAATTGTGCATGATGTTTACCCGGATATCGAAATTAGTCTTAGCCCTGGCGGAGCAGTGGCGAATATTGTACGGATTTCGAAAGACCCAAACGCATTGGGAACCAGCACTTTACTCCAAAGCCTGCAAGCTATGCGCGGCACTGATGATTTTGAAGGAAAACAGCCCATAACAAATCTGCGCGTTTTGCTGGCCTTGCCAGATCCGACATATCTTTTCCCGGTCTTCCGTCCGGATATACCTATGGCCAATTTGCAGGATATTAAAAACAAGAAGCTTAAACTGCGTATCGGTATGATCCCCAAAGGAGCTATTACAGAATGGATTTGGCGTAAGCTTTTGGAGTTTACAGGTATTAGAGTAAAAGATATTGAAGCCTGGGGAGGAAAAGTAACTTACACTAATTTTTCAGACATGGTGAATTTAATGAAGGATGGCCATTTGGATGGTATGTTAGGGATGGGTATGGCCAAAGCAGGGTGGTTAGTTGATCTGACAAATTCAAGAGCTGTTCAATTCGTTCCCTTTTATGAGCCGGCCTGCGAACGATTTATAAAAGAATATGGGGGTAGTGGGTGGGCAGAGATTCCCGCCAATAATTTTAAAGGGCAGAATAAGCCCTTTAAAACATTCCAAACTTACCCTACAACAATAATTATAACTAACGAGGCTCTCCCTGAAGAAGTCGCTTATAAGATTGTGAAGGCGCTAATGGAGAATTTAGAAAAGTTTAAGCTTACTAATGTAGAAGGGTTAAAAGATCTTTCCCCA
This sequence comes from uncultured Syntrophaceae bacterium, assembly GCA_964484485.1. Taxonomy (GTDB): domain Bacteria; phylum Desulfobacterota; class SM23-61; order SM23-61; family SM23-61; genus CAZAGD01. Next base: position 2,566 of record CAZAGD010000223.1, on the reverse strand, counting down.
GCGAATGCCTGGAAGGCAGGTACTTTTCCTCTCCATAAGGGAGCGGCCAAATATTTCTCAGAAAAGGGCTACATGAAATAGACCCAGAACCACCCAAAGATAATTAACCATCTTTTTTACACCAGCTCCTTTTTAGAAGACCACAAGTCGCTAAAGGATGGACTAATGGAATTTCGTCAAAAAGTTATTACCTATTTTTGTGTAATTACTGCTGCCTTTCATCTATATATGGCAGCCACGGGCATCTTGGAGACTGTCTTGCAGCGATTTATCCATTTATCGTTAATGATGGCTGTGGTTTTTTGGGTCCATCCTTTAGCGCATAAATCAAACAAAGAAAGATTGCGCTGGGTGGATGATATATTAGTATTTCTTTCTTTACTCCTGATCCCTTATGTTTTTATTAATCATGAAAGAATATTAACTCGGGCTCCTTGGATGGATCCTGTTTACGCGGAAGATGCCTTTTTAGCTATAGTCACAGTAATTTTAGTCCTGGAAACTTGCCGGCGAATGGTAAGCGGAGTTCTGAGCTTGATTACTGGCTGTTTTTTAGCCTACTTTTTCTTGGGGCCATATCTGCCAGCTTTTCTTGCCCATAGCAAAACTAATTTCCTCGAGTTTATTGATACTTTGTTCTTAACTACGGAAGGCATATTCGGTATTCCTCTCGGGGCTTCAGCAACCTACATAGTGATTTTTATCGTATTTGGATCTTTTTTAGAAGTGACCAAGATTGGTAATTTTATAATTGATTTCGCTTTGGCCATGGTGGGTAGAGCGCGGGGAGGACCGGCCAAGGCTGCTGTCGTGGCTAGTGGACTTTTTGGTACTATATCCGGAGCTTCTGTAGCTAATGTATATGGCACGGGGACTTTTACGATACCGTTAATGAAGCGCGTCGGCTATAAACCTCATTTTGCTGGGGCAGTAGAAGCAGCGGCTTCAACTGGTGGTCAATTAATGCCGCCTGTGATGGGGTCCGCAGCCTTCATTATTGCTGAGACTTTAAGTATTCCTTATTTGCAGATTTGTGTGGCCGCGATCATACCTTCTATTTTATATTTTTATTCTATTGGTTTAGCCACGCACTTGGAAGCGATTAAAAACAATCTACCTGGGGTAAATATCGAAGAGGTAAGGGCTATAAGAAAAACAATTTTGAGGAGGCTTTATCTTTTTCTGCCTCTTTTAATTTTAATTTTTTTATTAGTTGCCGGCTTTTCTCCTCATTATTCTGCCCTGTGGGCCTTAGGAAGCACAGTTTTAATAAGTTTCATTAGACGAGAGTCCCGGCTCGACTATAGCCTTTTTATAGAAGCAATGGCCAATGGAGCCAAAAACGCCGCGATGATCGCTGTAGCTACGGGGTGCGCTGGCATCATCGTGGGGGTTATTACTTATACTGGGTTAGGTTTTAAATTTATGATGATAGTTTTAGGCCTGGCTAAAGGTCATCTATTTTTGGCTCTTTTCTTGGTGATGATTGCTTCTATTATTTTAGGAATGGGGGTGCCGACGACTCCGGCCTATATTATTGTGGCTGTTATTGCCGCTCCTTCTTTAATCGAGTTGAAAGTGCCCCCCTTGGTGGCGCATATGTATGTTTTTGTTTTCGCCATGCTCTCCGCCATTACACCCCCTGTGGCCGTGGCTGGGTATGCCGGAGCAAATATTGCAGGAGCAGACACGATGAAGACTAGCTTTACGGCTTGGAGATTGGCTCTCATAGGCTTTGTCATTCCATATATGTTTGCTTATAGTCCAGAACTTTTGGCTCAAGGAAAGGCTTTGGTTATTTTCCGCGTTTTTTTAACAGCTTTAGCGGGGGTGACGGCAGTGGGATTTGGATTATATGGATGGTTTATTTCTCCGTTGCCTTTGTGGGCAAAAGTATGTTTTCTTGTGGGAGGGTTTAACCTCGTCTATCCATCCGTACCTACAGATATATTAGGCTTTCTTTTAGTGGGTGTCCCAGCGATTTTCCAGATAATAAAAAGGAAAAAATTATTAATAATAAATAGATAGCTTTGTGAAGGGATAGAAGCAGCCTATAATTCATCTCCAGGAAATTTATGACGCCATTCCTCAGAGACGGTCTCGCGATTCTTTTTTTGTAAGAACAAGCGGCCTCCCACTCAATGCAGGGAGCGTAGACATTTGGTTTATTGAACCTTCTGAAAAAGTTCCTCGGGATGCAATTTCATCATTTCTGCGCAAGCATGAATCAAGCAGGAATCCTATATTTTTAAGGCATTTCTGGTCTCGCGCTTTCGCGGGAGTGACCGAAAAGTCAATTTTTCCGAGATCTCTTATTTTTTTCTTGACAATTTATTTAAGTGGTTTAAAATTTGATTAAGTATACGCTTAATCAAATATCATGGATATTTTCTCTCTTTTAAAATCATTAGCCGATGCCACTCGTTTAGAGCTTCTAAAACTTTTGTTGACTCGCGATCTTTGTGTGGGAGCTCTGGCCTATCAACTTAAGATATCCGAAGCGGCTGTCTCTCAACACTTACAGCAGTTAAGAAAAGTAGGATTAGTAAAAGGGGAGAAAAGGGGA
>CAZAGD010000222.1:0-45228 GCA_964484485.1 uncultured Syntrophaceae bacterium | reverse complement strand
TCCGCTAACCTCCGCGCCGCCAAACACCTCGTAATCGCACTCGTCAACGTCGTCTTCCCATGATCAATATGCCCTATCGTCCCCACATTCACATGCGGCTTCGTCCGCTCAAACTTCCGCTTCGCCATGTGTCCTCCTTATGATTTTTCCTTTATCATCTTTATTTTATGGAGCCCACGACCGGGATTGAACCGGTGAACCTCATCCTTACCAAGGATGCGCTCTACCAACTGAGCTACGTGGGCTTGGAGCGGGAAACGGGATTCGAACCCGCGACCCACAGCTTGGAAGGCTGTTGCTCTAGCCAGCTGAGCTACTCCCGCTCATCCCTTCGCTAATGATTTATTTTTTGGTGGAGAGGGGAGGATTCGAACCTCCGAAGGCCTAAGCCGACAGATTTACAGTCTGTTCCCTTTGACCGCTCGGGAACCTCTCCAAAGCCTTTTGGCTTTAAGCTTTCGATCCTAAAAATCTTTTAAGATCGAGAACTTAAGGCCCAAAACTTATTGGAGCTGGCGATGGGACTCGAACCCGCAACCGGCTGATTACAAATCAGCTGCTCTACCGATTGAGCTACGCCAGCTTTTAAGTACCACTAAAATATTTTATACTATCTAAATTTTTTTATATTGTCAACAAATTTTTACTTAGAACTCTCAAAAATTCCCTTGAAATGCAATTCCGCCATTCCGCGCAGGCTGGAATCCAGTATTTTCAAAGCATTTCTGGACTCCTGCTTTCGCGGGAGTGACCGAATAGTCGGTTTTTCAGAGATCTCTTTACTTATTCTCTCATACTTTTAATTTTATTCAATAACATGAAATAAGCATCAATTTCAAAAATGATCGACGCTCATTCTTTTATATTTTATTTTTGAGCGATTTTTGCTCGCCTTTTCTTTATCCTTTTTCTTTGGTTGGTTACGGTCTCTTTCACCCACCGCCAATAATCTTTATCTACCTCTCCAATCGGCCAGAATATGATTTCGGGCACCTGATAGCTATGTTCTTCTTTAATTTTATTCATGGCTTTTTTAACTCGCTCGCCCGTAGTTTTAATCAATAATAAAAATTCCTTTTCAGCACAGAGTTTTCCCTGCCAATAAAAAAAAGAATTTATCTTAGGTATAATATTAACACAAGCAGCCAAATTATTGTTGATTAAATTCTGGGCCATTAATCTACCTTCTTTTTCGGAAGAGAACGTTGTCATACCCATCCATATTTTATTATCCATATTTTCTTTTCCTCCAATTTTATAATAATGAACTTATTCCCTTTCCAATTTTCCCATATAGCTTCCTTCAATTTTTAACCCCTTTCCCTCGCTTATTCTTGGTGTAAAGAGCAGACAACAATTGCCTCATTTCCGGGTCTTTTATCTGCGCTATTTTTTCTTCAAACTCTTTAGGTATAAAGGCCTCAATTTCTTGTTTCCCATTTAAGAAAATTTTTTCTTCGCCTTTTTCTTTGTGCGCCGGCAAATAACTGTCTGGGGTCGGGGCAATTTTTCCTATAAAAAAGCGCAAATCATCTACTACGACCTCCTTAATCTCTCGATGAATATTTTTGACGATCATTTCTTTGAAAAATTGTAGCTGTTGTATCCAGACAGGGTTGCTCACTTTTATATAAAGCACTCCTCCCCTCAGCTTGGACGGCTCTGTGTTTTGGGCTATATCTCGGCCGACTATCTCTTTCCAATTTTCGATAATCTTTTGTTCTTTGATTCGCCAGCTCAATCCGGTGCGTTTTAAAAAAGGGGCGAGAATATTGCTTATGCTTTCTGGTTTTTCCCTTTTCTTTGGCATGTTTTTTTTTACCTATGAAAAATCCTTACCATCTTTTTAATTTTCATCTTTGTTTTTTAATTCTTCAAATGACAGGTATCGTTTAAGAGGAGCACAATAGCTCCTTTTTTCGAAAATTCAATAAGATTTTTAGCGGTGGGATCTTGTTTTAAACACCGGAAATTGTCCAAGGGAATTTCCAAAATTTGACATAATATTACTATATTAACGAAGTTATGAGCAACTGCCACCACAGTGGCGGAAGCATGTTCTTCTCTTATATTCTCTACCGCTTGCCAAGCCCTTTGCTGAAGCTCTCTTAAAGATTCTCCTCCAGGAAGCCTTAAATCGGCGGGATTTTTTAGCCATTCCTTTAAAAAATTTGGATATTTTTGCTTAAGCTCCTCTCCAGTTAGTCCCTCCAAATGCCCTTGGCGCAACTCCGCCAATCCATCCAAAATAGTAATTGGACAATAATGGTATTTTGCCACCTCAGCCGCTGTCTGCTGAGCCCGTTTTAGTGGACTTGTATAAATTTTAGCTATTGGTTCATCTTTTAAGGAAATGGCCAATTTTTGGGCTTGCCTCAATCCTTGCGGGCTGAGTTCTACATCGGAGATCCCCTGAAATTTCCGAATTTCATTCCACTGGGTTTCTCCATGGCGGATTAAAAATAAGCGCATCTCTATTTTAATCTTTCCCACGAAGCATTTTCGGTGAGGATCTTTATAAATTTTCGCCGACTTTTCTCTCCTTTTATTATTTTTATCTTCTCCGGAGCAATTTTTAAAGCTTCCCCTAAAATTTTTTGGCAGGCTTTATTGGCTTCTCCTTTCTCTGGCCGGGCTTTAACCAGCAGACGCAAAAAACCATCTCGAAAACCTATGATTTCATCTTTCGCCGCTCCGGGTTGAACCCAAACTCTTAGAATATTATGGGGAAAGAATTCATCTTGAGGCATCATTTTCTTCTCTCTCTTCTAACAGCTTTTCCTGCAAATTCACTTTTTCTTCTTTATAACTTTCTAATAGGCGCAGGTGCATATCTATAGTGGCTTTTAACGAAGCCTCCAATTGAGCCCGTAATTTTTTAAGATTATTAATCTCTGTTTCAATTTTTAGGGCCTGAGCCTGAGCATTATCTATTATCTTTCGGGCTTGGGCTTTTGCTTCCTCAATAATCAATTCTCCCTCTCTTCGGGCATTATTTTTCATCTCTTCCGTAATTTTTTTTGCTGATAATAACAGATCACGTAACTCTTTTTCTTCTGCTTCTAACTCATTTATACGAGCTAACTTTCGTCGATCTTCTTCGCGCAACTGATTGTTTTCCTTAATAAGTTCTTCAAACTCATTAGCTAGCAATTCTAAGAAATTGTCTACTTCTACCATATCAAAACCGCGAAATCGCACTCTAAATTGCTGCTGCTGAATGTCCAAAGGCGTAATCTTCATTTCTTCTCCCTCCCTTCTATTCGGCAAAAAATTAATTATGGCGAAAATTCAATAGAGCTGAAATGATAGTAAAAATTATCTTTTTAAAAGTCAAGGACTGTTTCTTCCTGCCCTGTTCTTCCATATCTTCCTCCATTTCCGCGCCTTCCTAAATAATTTTTAGGATCACTCTTTTTAGAACTGTTATTTTTGGAAAAGGAAAAGTGGGCAAAAAGGCAATTCTATTGACTTTTAATTATTAATCCAAGTAAACTTGCCCAAAGGAATTAATTTCTTAAATAAGACGAGGAGGATGAGCTATGCAAAAGCCTGTGGGCATAATCGGCGGAGGGAACATGGGGGAAGCTTTGATGGCCGGGATTACCCAATCTGGCCTATTGGTGGCGAAAGAAGTGTTATTCTTTGAGCCGCGTTCGGACCGCCGGGAATTTCTACAAAAAAAATTTGCCGTTGTGCCCATGGAAGATAACCGTCAATTAATTAAGCAAGCTAAAACTTTGATCTTAGCGGTGAAACCTCAATCCGTCCCTGAAGTAATGACGGAAATTGCTCCTTTAGCCAAACCAGATCATCTGCTCATATCTATCTGTGCCGGGGTTTCCCTTGACTACCTCCAATCTTTTTTCTCTTTTCCCATGCGCATGGTAAGGGCTATGCCCAATACTCCGGCGCTTATTCAAAAAGGAGCTACGGCCTTAGCTCCTTCTCCTATGGCTAAGCCTGAAGATCTTTGTGCCGCCGAAAAGATTTTCCAAGCAGTGGGCATCACGGTGGTCGTTAAGGAGTCTCAAATGGATGCGGTTACCGGTCTGAGCGGGAGTGGGCCGGCTTATATTTTTGCCGTTATTGAGGCTTTAGCCGCTGGGGGAGTAAAAGAAGGATTAGCTCAAGATGTAGCTTTAGCTCTTACTACCCAAACAGTCTTGGGAGCCGCCTATCTGATCCAGGCCACGGGAAAACATCCGGCAACTCTTCGCGATCAAGTATGCACTCCAGGCGGTACGACTATGGCCGGTCTTTATGCCTTGGAAGAAGGAGGGTTCCGATTAGCCTTAATGAATGCCGTAATTGCGGCTACCAACCGCTCTCGAGAATTAGGCGAGGCTCTTAAAAATTTGCCTATTTCTTTGCCTAAAGAAAAGAAAAGAAAACGACCTTCTTCCTCACTGAAGAAGTAAAGGATTTTTTAAATAGAACTTAGGGTAATTCGAAAGTTTCACTTAAAACTTGCACGGCCACAGAGAGTAAGGATTCCGGGATTACGCAAGAAAGGGTGGAGATGGATGTACTTATGGCCAAAATATTTACACCGGCGGCACTCAAGGCCGAAAACATTCTTCCCGCTATGGCTGGTTTTTCCCTAAAGTGAGGACCGAAGATAGAAACAATGGCTACTGGGTGGTAAGGAATAATTTGCTGGGATTCTCCCCCGCATGGCTTTTTTCTTAAAATATCTATCGTTTTTTCTAAATCTTTTTGATCAATGCAAAAAACAATATGGCCTTTTTCTGCCGTTTCTGCTGCTTGGACGATAAATTGCACATTGATTCCTTCTCTTCCCAGAAGAGAAAAAATTTGACCCGCCACTTCGGGCTGGTTGGTCAGGTTAAGCAACGATATTTGAGCGAGGTTCTTATTCTGAATAATTCCGCCAATCTTGATTTTATCCATAGTTATTAATCTGCCCCGCTTGCCTAAAATATTATAAGCCAAATGCGACTTATCCTAGCCATGTTCGCTTTTAAGCAAATTCCTTCTCTTCCAAAGGAAGCATGTCCTTATCGGTTGGGTCGGTATCATAAAGTTAACTTAAATGATCCAGGAACAAAAACTTTACCGCTTTGCCCACCTGTACTACATGTTTGCAAACCCTTTAAATTTTATTAAGAAAAAGGACGACTCTCCCAGAGCCCGCAGAGCGCCCAGGGAAAGAAATGAATAAAATAATTAAAAAAATATATTTTGGGCTGCGGCTTTGCCGCGCTGTGATTTATAATTATCATAATTTAGCCTAATTTGCCCAATAAAATTTATTTTTCTTTATCATTATTTGGTTAAATTACTTTTCAAGACTTTAACTCTATTCTGCATTCTCTGCAAGAAACTCTGCATATCTACCTGCAAAGCGCCCATGCTTTCATGCTTTTTCGCCAAAATCTTTTCTAACTCTTGCTTCCAATATAAAATTGTCTCCATTTCCTTCTTATGCATTTCCTCATCAACTTTGCGCTTTAATTCTTTGATGAAAGCCGCAGATTCTTTAGTCTCCATGAGCTCATCTCCTTTCCCCTAAAATATTTTTCACCTTAATTAGCATCAGTTATTCCCTTTTATCTATGCTATAAAAAAGCATATATTTTTTAATTGACTTGTGCTAATTTAAAGCATAATATAGATGTATATTTAAGAGGGTAATGATTATGAAAAGAACAACTATCACTCTTCCGCAAGATTTAGTGAATGAACTATTAGCCATCACCCCTGCTAAGAATAAAACACAGGCTGTTTTAGCCGCTGTCCAAGAAAGGATCAGAAGAAAGAAGATGGAAGCTCTCAAAAAGTTAGCGCAGCGGGGCCGGAAAAAAACTGGGGTTACTTCATGAATTTTTTCCCAGCCACAAATAATCTTCCTTCCGTTCTGATCGATACACCCATCTGGCTGAACTATTTCCGCAAAAATGACCATATCTTTCAGGAAGTCAACGCCTTAATGGATGCCGGACGAGTTTGTTCAATCTCTTTAATAATTGCTGAATTATTGCACACAGCTCAAGATAAAGAAAAATTGCAGATTTTTAAAGATTTTACCAGGATCTTCCCCATTCTCCAAGAAAAAGAAGGCCTCTGGGTGGAGGCGGCTCTGTTGACCTACGAGCTGCGGGAGAAGAAGAAGCGCCTTTCGTTGCGAGATGCTTATCTGGCTCTTATGGCTGTCCATCACGGGGTTCTTCTGTATTCTAACAATAAAACTTTTCTGAATATACCTAAATCTTTTGGCTTAAAAATATATAAAAATGGAGAGAAAAGGCGTGAAACAAAAAAAGAGAACATCTCTTGACAAAATTAAATATTCATTCTTTTTTTTAATTGCCCTTATGGCCTGCCCCTGGTCAGTAGGGGCTGGGCCAGAAGCTCCTCCTCATAATTCAAACCCCTTCCTTCGGCCCCTGGCCACCCTTCCTCGCTTCGAAAAAATTGTCGCTGGAAAATATGTAGAAGATTACCAATCTTGGCGATTTATCTATACCCTCGATCCAGTCCTACAAATTTGGACTTGGGATTATCTACGTACTCATCGCCCCCCGTATGCATCCTTTATTGCTCTAGAGCCTCAAAACGGAAGAATCTTAGTTTTGGCTGATTATGCCCAAGAAAATCCCTCTTATCCGGGTGTATGGCAAAAAGCCTCCTACCCCGCTGCTTCAATTTTCAAAATAGTTACGGCGGCTGGAGCTTTAGAAAAAGGAGTCCTCGCTTATAATTCTATTGTTTTTTTTCGGGGGAACCAATACCTGCTTACCCCCCAGAAATTGCAGGAAAATAAAAGGGAACGGCGGATTAATTTTGATGAAGCCTTAGGTAAATCTAACAATGTAGTTTTTGGAAGAATAGCCTCGAAGCTCTTGGGAGCTCCATCATTGCGCAACTTTTCGGCGGCTTTTGGTTTTAACCAAACCCTGCCTTTTGATTATTCCTTAGAGCCAAGCAAAGCTCTCATTCCCGAAGAAACTTATGAACTCGCCCGCTGCGGCGCTGGTTTTGGGGAGGTTACTTTAAATCCTCTCCACGCCGCCCTGATCGCTGGTTTAATTGCCAATCGGGGCGTGATGATGCGCCCTTACCTGATAGCCGCCATACACAACCACCAGCAGCAAAAAATTTATGAAGCCAAACCGGCTATCATCGATCAACCTATTTCTTCTAAGACTGCTTCAGACTTAACGCGCATGATGATCAGAACCGTGGAAGATGGTACGGCGGCTAAAGCTTTCCAGCCTACTGAAAAAAAATTTTTAAAGAACATTACCATTTGTGGGAAAACGGGTCATCTTTCTGGCCAAAATCCACCCGGCCTTTACGATTGGTTTATAGGTTTTGCTCCTGTGGAGAATCCGCGGATTGCTTTTTCCGTTTTAACCATAAACCAAAACGGATACAAGGTGAAAGGAACTATTTTGGCCCGAGAATTCTTAAAAGAATTCTTTCGGGATGTAATTAATTAATTTCTCAATTTTTCAGCCGGCATAGGGCTTGCCGCATACTTTGCAGATGCCTTTTTCATTAATGACACCAATGCAAGTTCCATCACTGCAGAGAATCCGCTTGGAAAAATCAATCTCTTCTTCCTCTTCGACCTCCGCCACGGATGGAGCGGTCGATTTTAAAGATATGCCGCATTGGTGACAGAAATTACTGGCGGGCAGGAGCTCAGTACCGCAAGCAGAGCACTTTTGGTCCCCTAAAGACTGACCACAATGAGGACATTTCATGGAGATAATCCTTTCCTTTATCTTTAAAATTAGAAATATATTTAGCATAGTTTTTATTGCCCCACAAGACTTGCGGGAAATCATCTTTTGCCCCAAAAGATGGCCAAGAAATCGCGGCTTAATCTCTCAGGAGGCCCCTTAAAGTATGGATACAATTATCGATATGCATACTCATTTATTCCCCGAAGAGGTGCAAAAAAACCGACTTTCCTTTTGCCGGCGGGACGAAAATTTTCGCCTTCTTTACGAGAACCCCCAAGCCCGTTTAGCGAGCTTAGAAGATTTGCTAAATAATATGGATCGCCACGGGATCGAAAAAAGTGTCATCTGCGGTTTTCCCTGGCAGGATCCAGTTCTCTGTCGCGAAGGAAATGATTATCTTCTGCACTGTTATTCCCTTTATCCGCAACGTTTAATTCCTTTTATTACTATTTCTTTTACCTCTGTGCGCTTAGCCCGCCAAGAGATAGAACGGACCTTAAATAAAGGAATAGGCGGCATTGGTGAAATCGCCTTTTATCAAGGGCGAATAACTGCGGAAAGACGCCATAAACTAATCTCCATTATACAGCCCTTTGCTGCTCATGGACTACCACTTTTGTTGCATACTAATGAACCTGTGGGCCATATTTATCCCGGAAAAAGTTCAAGTTCATTAAAAGAAATTTATCATCTTATTCAAGCTCTCCCTAATCAACCAATAATTTTAGCCCACTGGGGTGGCGGATTTTTTTTCTATGAACTTATGCCCGAAGTAGCGCAAGCAGCCCGCCATGTTTACTATGATACCGCTGCTTCTCCCTTTCTTTACCATCCTAAAATTTATTCCGTGGCCATTGATATTCTGGGACCAAACAAGATAGTATTCGGCAGTGATTACCCCCTTATTTCGCCAGCGCGTTATTTCGCGGAGATGAACCGCATCTGCTTACCCGCCCATTGGCAAAAAAAAATTAAAAAATTAAATTTTCAAAAATTATTATTAAAGCTTAAAAAAGAGGGATGATTATATATGAAAAAAATGCTCATTAATGCTCTCGATCCTGAAGAAAGCCGCATGGCCATAGTGGAAGATGGAATCTTAACTGAATTAGTTATCGAAAGTTCCCTGCAAGAATTAACTCGGGGGAATATTTATAAAGGGAAAATAGTAAACATAGAACCAGGGCTGCAGGCTGCTTTTGTGGATTATGGAGGACCCCGGCATGGCTTTCTTCCCTTTGCTGAAATTCATCCTGATTATTATGCCGCGGGAAAAAAAGATCACCCTCCCGGCCCGCGCTCGCCTATGCCCGAGCTCATCAGACCACACCAGGATGTTTTGGTGCAAGTAGAAAAAGAGGAAAGCGGGAGCAAGGGGGCGGCGCTTACTACGTATATCTCCCTCCCTGGCAGATACTTGGTCCTTATGCCTGGGAGCAGAGGAGGAGGAATCTCGCGCAAAATCGAAGACGAGAAAGAGCGGCAAAAAATTAAAGAAACCCTTCACCAATTGGATATCCCTCCAGGAATGGGCCTAATTGTGCGCACGGCTGGATTGGGCCGGAGTAAAAATGAGCTTAATAAAGACCTGCAATACCTTCTCCGCCTCTGGAAAAATATATTAAAGGAAGCTCAAAAATCTCCCGCGCCTTCTCTTATTTACCAAGAGCGTGATTTTGCTATCCGCGTTTTGCGCGATTATTTTACTCCCGACATAGAAGAAGTTCTGATTGATCAAAAAGATGTCTTTAATAAAGCGAAAGATTTTTTCCGGACCTTTATGCCCCGTTACCAAAATCGGGTAAGGTTCTATGGCGATAAAAAGCCCCTTTTCTCAAAATACGAGTTGGAAAAACAAATTGAGACCATTTATGAAAGAAAAGTTTATTTGAAATCCGGCGGCTCCATCGTGATTGACCCTACGGAAGCTTTGGTAGCCATTGATGTAAATTCTGGCCGCGGAGCTCAAAGCCGGAGTATAGAAGAAACTGCTTTCCACACTAATTTAGAGGCTACTCAAGAAATTGCCCGCCAGTTACGTCTCCGCGACCTCGGTGGTCTAATAGTTATCGATTTCATTGACATGCGCGACCGCCGTCACAAAGTAGAGGTCGAAAAATCTTTGCGCCAAGCTTTGAAAAGCGACAAAGCCCATATTGAGATGGGGCGAATCAGCTCTTTCGGTTTATTAGAATTATCGCGGCAGCGGCTGCGCCCAGCAGTTAGCGAGCGTATTTTTATTCCTTGTCGCCATTGTCAAGGAACAGGCCTGGAAAAATCTACGGAGGCGGCAGCTTTATCGGCCCTACGCAAAATTCAGCATACTTTAGCCCAGGGAGATTGCACTTCTTTATGCATGGAATTACCCGATGAAGTTGCTACCTATCTCCTCAACCAAAAAAAATCCACCCTTTTGCGCCTGGAAAGAATATATGGCCTTACCATCCAGATCGTGGGCCGTCCTGATCTTCTCAGCCACCAGTATAATTTAAATTTTACCCGTAAAGAAACGCCTCATCCTAAAGAAGGAATCTTAGAGAAAGGAGCAGTTTCTCCCGCCGAAGCGGCGCCTAAAGTTTCTTTGGAAGATGCTGACCGCATGGCCATAGAAGAACTTAAAAAAGAGACCAAAGAAAGTTTCTTAAAGAAATTATTCTGGCCACCCTCTTTCTGGAAAAGCGGCCGCTGAGGAATATTCCCTTAAGCTAGCGGATTAATGCTTTACCGAAACTTAGAAATTTTATTCCCCTTTCCACCTACGAAGTGGAAAATTGGAAAAATTAATATCCCCCCGTTACTTCCAAACATTGCCCGGATACATAGTCGGAAAGGGGAGAGGCTAAAAATAATATAGGGCCAGCAGCTTCAGCCGGCGTCCCTGCTCTGCCCATGGGAATGACTAAGGGCATCATATTACGCATTGCTGCCGGAATGCCGATAGCTACAGCTTGCCCGCCCCATTCGATTGTTTGCCCGGCTTCTTTCTCTTTGGTTAGGCGAGTATCAATCCAGCCATAAGATACAGCATTTACTTGGATGTTAAAAGGTCCCCATTCTTTGGCCAAAGCCCGCGCCAGGCCCACCAGTCCCGCTTTGGCCGAAGCATAATTTACTTGCCCGGCATTTCCCCGCGTCCCAGCAATCGAGGAGACATTAATTATTTTCCGATTGATTATTTTCCCCGCCGCCTTTTCTTCTTTGGCGGCGTCTCGGAAATAAGGTGCCGCTGCCCTAATCAAACGAAACGGGCCGGTGAGATGAACAGCCAGCATAGCTTCCCATTGTTCATCCGTCATTTTATGAATGACCGCATCCCAAGTAAATCCGGCATTATTTACTAAAATATGGAGACCTCCCCAAGTTTGGACAGTTTTTTTAACAATTTCTTCCCCAAAAGCAGGACTGGTGACACTGCCTACAAAAGCAATTGCTTCCCCTCCAGCTTTTTTGATTTCTTCGACCACTTCCAAAGCCGGCTCAGCATCAAGATCGCTGACTACGACTCTCGCTCCCTCTTGAGCAAAAAGGAGGGCTGTAGCTCGGCCAATGCCCCTTCCCGAACCAGTTATGATAGCTACCCGGTCTCTTAGCATCTTTTCCATGATTTGCTCCTCCTTATCTCCCGATAATAGCCACACTGCAAACATTAACTGCGGGAAATCCCCCCAAATTATGGGTTAAACCCAAGCGGGGATTTTTGACTCTTCTTTCGGGGGGCCACCGCTCTAAAAGCTGATTATACATCTCATATAGCATGCGCAAACCAGAAGCTCCTATAGGGTGCCCAAAGCATTTAAGCCCCCCATCAGGCTGACAAGGTATTTTACCATTTAAATCAAAAAAGCCCGACATAATATCTTCAATAGCTCTCCCGCGGGGAGAAATTTGTAAATCTTCATAGACCGTTAATTCCGTAATAGAGAAACAATCATGAACTTCCATCATACTAATTTCTTCGCGAGGATTTTTAATGCCGGCCTCTTGAAAAGCCATCTGCCCGGCCCGATAAGTAGTTTCCAAGTGAGCGCCATCCCACGAACTGAACATCGCTTCCTCTCCCGAGGATACGCAAATGGCCAAAGCCTTTACCAAGACTGGATCTTCCTTCTTTAAAGCCCGGGCGATTTCCGGAGTAGTCACGATGGCGGCGGCGGCTCCATCACTAACCCCACAGCAATCAAAAAGCCCCAAGGGATAGGCAATCATAGGCGCATTAATAATTTGCTCTTCGGTCACCGGCCGCCGCAGGTGAGCTTTGGGATTCAAAGCACCATTAGCATGACTCTTAGCGGAAATGTGAGCTAAAGCGCGTTTCCCTAAGGCCGGATCAATTTCATACTTAGCAAAATAAGTAGTGGCCAGTTGGGCAAATAGTCCTGGAGCTGTAGCATTAGGCCCGATTAAAGCCTGCATTTGACCAAAAGCAGCCGTAGCCGGTAGGCCTCCATAACCCGTGTCTTTTAACTTTTCTACCCCTAAAGCAAGACAAATGTCATAAACTCCAGCAGCCACAGCATAGCATGCTCCTCGAAAGGCTTCCGTGCCCGTGGCACAATAATTTTCCGTGCGGGTTACAGGAATGAAAGGAAGTTTCAAGGTAGTTGCTAAGGGGATTCCTCCTTTGCCCACATTAACTTCATCAATGTGCGTTCCTAACCAGGCTGCCTGAATTTCTTTCTTCTCGATTCCCGCATCAGCCAAGGCCTCCTGAAATGCTTCCACCATCAAGTCTTCAGCGGCCGCGTCCCATCTTTCTCCAAATTTTGTGCAACCCATGCCAATGATTGCCACCTTATCTCTAATTCCCGTAGCCATTATGCTCCCTCCTTCTCGGGGACAGCCTTCCAAAAGTAGCCATGGATGTCCCGGCGCTCATCATAATATTTTTTACGAAAAGTAAAGTAAACCTGTTTCCCCACTCTTAAATCCTCTAAAGTACAGTCGGTAAAATTGCACATGAATCTGCCGCCGCCTTCAAACTGGACAAAGCCATATAGCTCCGGAGGATCATAAGAGGCGGCTAACATATCGCCTGTGTAACTGAGAATGTGCCCTTTTTTATCAGCAAAAGGATAATCTTCCATTTCATTGATAGCGCCGCAAGCCGGATTGGCGCAGACTCTTTGGGGTGGGAACTGGGGCGTACCGCATTTTTTACACCGCGAGCCAACCAAGCCCAGAACAGCTTTTCTGTTGCGCCAGACGAAGCTCCAGCGGGTTATAAAATCTGTTTCGCCGCGCAGGCCAATATCTACGGGCAGCATTCCTCGAAAGACCGCATACTTTTGGTAACTGGGCAGCACCGCCCGATTAGCTAAATGACCAGTAACTCCTTTCCCTGCCTGGCCACGTTTTATCAATTCTGTCGCTTCAAAAGCTAAAACTTCACACCCATTGCCAAAACTTATCACCATAAGTTTCTCCCCCGGCCGAGTTTCCTCTAAGGCTTTGGCGAACATAAGCAGGGCATGAGCTGTCCCAGTTTCTCCCACAGTCCCATAAAGGGAATCTTGGATTTTGTTCGCTTCGATTCCAAATTTTTTTATTAAATTTTTCCGGGCCGCTTCATATGGGCAGGGGAATATAATTTTCGAAAAATCTTTTAAAGACCAGGCATATTTTTGCAGCAGACCTGATACTGCCTTGGGGATTAATTCTTCATAACCCAAATCCCTAATCCAGCGGTCTTCCCACTGACGATCGAAAGTAGTCTTCGAGCCGCGGTAATGGTCCACAAAATCACAAGTGAGCGAATAGGAACCCTTAAATTCTGCGACCACTTCTGCGGTCCCAATTAAGAAAGCTGCTCCGCCATCGCCAAATACCATCTCCTGAGGACTACCCATCTTTCCTAATCGACAATCTGCGGTACAGACCAGAATTTTTCTGGCGTATCCTGAAGCCACACCTTCCACGGCCGAGAGTAATGCTGATGTCCCAGCTCTTAAAGAGCCCGCAAAGTCTGCGGAACGTACGTCTTCCCGGAGATTCAGGGCTCCCGCAATAATTCCGGCATTTTGCCTTTCTAAATATGGCATGGTCGTAGAAGCAAAGAAAAGGCCATCGATATTGGTTCGCTCCCTCCCCGTCAAAGAATCGAGGGCGGCAGCCGCGGCGATAGTTAGGCTGTCTTCATCTGCGTTGGCTACGGCTTTCTCTCCCTGGGCCAACAATATGTTTGCCGGATTAATCCAGCCCATGGCTTGAAAGATGGTCATTCGCGGCAAACGATAGCGCGGAACATAAGCGCCCCAAGAAACAATTCCTACCATAACCACCTCCTGATGGAAAAATTAAATAAAATCAACCTGCCCACACTCCGGATGTTTGGCCAGGAGCAACTTCGTAATCTCCTTTTGTTCGGCTGTTGAGGCAATCGATTCTATTTCGGAAAGATATTGGCCTGAAGCTGTAAACTCCTTTTTCCAGGTTTGAACATACCCGGGGACTTTAATAAAAATACATCCTCCAGGCCCACAGCAAGATGACTCCACGGCCGCCACTCCTAAAAGATAAAGAACTTCCTTGTCTCGGAAAGCAAGGCGGCCCTCTTCTAAAAATAAATAGCCACCCCCAAAAAAGTTCACGGGTTCTCGCAAAGGCGGATGCAAAAATTTTGGGTAAACGGAAGTATTTTTGGCGGTGACCAAGTCTTTTTCTAATTTTTGAGGCATGGAGAATTTTGCGGTACTTATTTTTAATTTAGCTTGCTGCCTAAGTATTTTCCCCTTCTTTCTCTGATTAAGAAATTTCGGTGCGGCGAAAAATTACAACTTCATAATAATTTACATCTACTTCATATTCTATATTACCCAATCTAACAGTATAAAATTGGCCTCCACCCCATTCTTGGTTTTCTTCCCGGAAAGCCTCGACCGATATAAGATAATCTAAAATTCCGCGGATCTCTTTAAAGGTTAAGTCATAATCGGTAATGATATTGAAGAATAGGTTTTGATGGTGAAAAGGATAAACTTCCATAGACTTTTCTTTCTGGCTAATATTTCTTTTTTTAAGCCGGTTTGTTTAGCGCATCACCTCATCCCCTTCACCTCACCCCCTCCCTATTCCCTGTTGGGACATGAGCAAGGTGAAGGGAAATTATTAATTTCTTGGACAGCAGATTACCTCATTTTCCCATGAATGGCAATACTAATTTGGAATAACCGCTAATTTATTATCAAGAGTAAATCTCTGGGTTCAAGATATGGGGAGGAATTTCTCCCCGGAGGACAGCTAAAATATTATTGACCGCTACTAAAGACATTTTTTCCCTTGTGGCCCGCGTAGCACTACCAATATGAGGAAGGAGCACCACATTTTCCATTTGGATGAGTTGGGGATGGACTTTGGGTTCTTCCTCGAAGACATCCAAGCCTGCTCCGGCAATAATTCCCAACTGTAAGGCCTCAACTAATGCTTGCTCATCCACCACTGGACCGCGAGAAGCATTTATCAAGAAAGCACCTTTTTTCATCAGCCGCAATTCTTCGGCCCCTATGAGATGCCTTGTTTCCGGCGTTAGCGGCACATGGAGAGTAACAAAATCTGCCTCTGGCAGCAGAGCTCGCAAAGGTAAAAAATACAGGTTATGTTGGGCTTCGACAGCCGGCGGCAACCGCCGAATATCTGTATAAATAATTTTCATGGCAAATCCCTGCGCCCGTTTTGCTACCGCCGCGCCAATCCTTCCCAAACCAATAATCCCTAAAGTTTTTCCATACACATCTTGGCCCAGCATTAATTCGGGAGTCCAGCCTATCCATTTGCCGGCGCGTACATACCTGTCTGCTTCCACAATCCTCCTGGCCACAGCTAATATCAAGGCTAAGGTTAGGTCAGCAGTAGTGTCGGTGAGAACGTCAGGTGTGTTCGTAACCGCAATCTTTAAACGAGTTGCCGCCGCCAGGTCTATATTATTAAATCCTACGGCATTGTTAGCTACGATCTTTAATTCTCTGCCGGCGGATAAGACTTGCTCGGTTATGGGATCGCCTCCCATGGCCAGTAAGCCCACTTTGCCGGGAAGATGGGCCATAATTTCTTCGGGCTTCATGGCTGTATTTTCTGGATTAATAGTTACTTCGGCGTGTGCTTGTAATAATTGGAGGGGTTTTTCTTGGATTGCTCGGGTAACCAATACTTTAGGTTTCATGATTATTTCTCCTTCTTATTTTCCTTTAACCGTAGAGATGATAAATATCTCAATTCTCTTTTTTTAGTTCGATCCCATAACTTCTAATCTTACGGTGGAGGTTACTCCGCTCGATGCCAATCATTTCTGCCGTCTTAGATATGTTCTCATCGTTTTCTATAAGCTTCTTCATGATAAACCTCTTCTCAAATTCCCGGCGGGCATCTTTTAAAAGGGGGTAATCAAAGAAGGACATCTCGGGCGGAGATTTGGGCTGCTTCTGCACTGGTTCAGGGACATCTTTCGCCTCGATTACTGAGCCACGGGTCATAATGACCATACGTTCAACGATATTTTTTAACTCCCGGACATTTCCCGGCCAAGAATAGGAAATCAACAAATCCATAGCCTCGGGCGTAATCTTCTTTCTCTCCTTATGATTCTCCCGGCAGAATTCTTCCAGAAAATGCTCGACTAACAAAGGAATATCGCTCTTCCTTTCCCGGAGGGGCGGGACGTGCAAAGGAATTACGTTCAATCTGTAAAAGAGGTCTTCCCGAAATCGCCCTTTTTGAATTTCTTCTTGGAGATCCCGGTTAGTAGCAGCAATTACGCGGACATCCACAAAGATCATCTCTGTTCCCCCTACTCTTTCGAACCTCTGTTCTTGGAGAATGCGCAATATTTTAGCCTGGGTTTTCAAACTCATGTCCGCAATCTCGTCCAGGAAGATAGTGCCTTCATTGGCCAAATCAAATTTTCCTCTTTTGCGGGTCAATGCTCCAGTAAAAGCTCCTTTTTCGTGGCCGAAGAGCTCACTTTCGATTAATTCCTCCGGGATGGCCGCACAATTTACTTCCACAAAAGGCTTATCTGCCCGTAAACTCATTTGATGAATTCCTCGAGCTACCAATTCTTTCCCCGTCCCGTTCTCCCCAGTAATCAGCACCCAGCCATTTGTCGGAGCCACAATCTTCATCTGTTCTTTAAGATACTGAATGGCGGGGGAATTACCTACGATCTCATATTTACGTTCGACTACTTGACGAAGGGCAATATTCTCCTGCTCTAATTTGGCCACTTTCAAAGCATTATTTACTGTCAAAAGAACTTTATCCAAAGAAAGGGGTTTTTCGATAAAATCAAAAGCCCCCAACTTAGTGGCTTTTACCGCCAATTCTATGTTAGCGTGACCGGAAATCATGATTACTGGAAGGGAAGGATTTAAACTTTTAATTCGCTCTAAAACTTCTATTCCATCCATCCCGGGCATCCAAATATCCAAAAGGACCAAATCAGGAGGATCATTTTCTATTTGCTTCAAAGCCTGATTTCCCTCTTTGGCCTCGCTTATTTGGTAGCCTTCATCTTGGAGTACCCCACTCAACGATTGTCTAATTCGCTCTTCGTCATCCACTATTAATATCTGTTTACCCATATTCTTTATTTAAAAACTAATCAATAATATTATTTCCTATTTTAGCCCTTGATGGGCAACTCGATTATAAATCTTGTTCCGCGCGGGTAATTATCTTTTACCCGAATATAGCCATCGTGATCAGCCACGATTGTGTTCACGATAGCCAACCCTAATCCTGTACCACCTGGCTTAGTCGAAAAATAGGGCTCAAAGAGGAGAGGTTTCTCTGCGGGTGACACACCACAACCATTGTCGGCTACTTCTATGCGGGCCAAATTAAGGGCAGCATCAAAATGAGTGCTGATTACTATTCTCCCCCCTTTGGGCTCCTGGCCTACGGCCTCAATAGCCGCTACGGCATTTTCTAAGAGATTGACGATAACCCGCTTAATTTGCTCCTTATCCAAATAAAAAATAGGAATTTGTTTATCAGGCTCAAAATCAAAGATAATGTGTTTATGTCCCTCTTTATAAAGAACCATTGCTTCCTGGATAATCTCATTTAAATTATTGGGCGTAGGATTGGCAGCGGGCATGCGGGCGAAACTGGAAAATTCATTTACCAGATTCTTTAATTCTTCCACCTGGTTGATGATAGTCCGCGTGCATTCATCAAAAATGGCTCCATTTTCCCCGAATTGGCTTAAATATCTTTTCCGCAGGCGCTGGGCCGAGAGCTGAATGGGCGTTAAGGGATTTTTAATTTCATGGGCAATACGTCGCGCCACCTCTCTCCAGGCCGCTGCCCTTTGGGCTTTCTGAAGGTGCGTCAAATCATCCAAGACCAATACCATGCCTAAATTCTGATTCTCCTCGTCGCGGAGCATGGTTATCTTTAGCAAGATAGATAATGTCTCCTGGCCCACCGTTATTTTAATAGGTTGAGTTAGCGAATGGCTTTCAGCCTTGGTGGCTGCTTTGATCAATTCTTCGGCCAAAAGGGAATACTCATTCGCCAGAGCTTCTCCGTATTTTTTCCCGATCACCGCTTCCGCATCCAATCCTAATATTTTTTCTGCTGATTTATTAATGGTCCGAATGAAACCATCGCGATCAATTGAAATAACGCCAGCACCTACGTCGCGCAAAACGATTTCCATGTAGCGTCGCCTCTGTTCCAGCTCCACATTGGACTTGCTCAATTCCGCATAAGCTTTCTCCACCTGGCTTTTGCTCATCTTTAAGTCCTGGGTCATGCGATTGAAAGAATCAACTAAGGTGCCAATTTCATCAGCTGATGTTTTGGGAATCTGAAAATCTAAATTACCTTGAATAATCTTCTGCGTACCATCAGCAAGCTTTTCAATAGGATCGGTAATACCTTTGGCCAAAAAAAGGCCAAACCAAGTAGCCGCAAAAATAATGAGCAGAGTCACTAAAGAAAGGGTGATCAGATAACTGGAGCGGATGGGATGTTTGACCATGCGCAACTGTTTATAGTCTTCAAATCCTTTAGAGATCTCCATAATGCGGGAGACAAGGCTTTGGGGAATAAAATAATCAACAGAAATAGCGCCGATCACTTCCCGGGAACCTAAGGTGGCGTAAACCGGCACCAAAGCGCGCACCAGATCTCCCGGCCCCGCCGATTGAATTTTGGTCGTTTCCTTACCCAGAAAAACTTCTTGGATGACCTTTGTTTCTACAGGAGGAAAGCTCGCCGAAGGTATATTAGGCCCATAGACTATTAAAGGTTGGTCTATTTGCGGGGAGAAGAAGCCTAATGCTTCTAAGTTATACTCTGTCAACTTATTTTTTAGAGCCTCCGTTAATTCCTGGTAATTTTTCTTTTCCCAGAAACGCTGTCTGGTCACCAATCGGCTAATTTGCCGCCCATAATGGAGAGCATTATTCGATACATTTTGATAGTAATGCTGAATTACAACTAATGAGCCGTGTAAAGATTCTTCTACTTGGTCACTGAACCAACTTTCAATACTACTGGTAATAAAATTTATGGCGGTAAAAAAGAGCAAAATAGTGGGAATCAATGAAAGAGTGACAAAGGCTAAGACTAATTTAGTTCTAAGCTTAGCCCCTAAAACCTGCCTCCTCCGCTCAAATATCAACTTAACAATATTTCTTAAGATGAGAAATAAAAGGAGAAGCAGGAGGAGAATATTTAAGCCAATCAGGGAAATAATCAGCAGATTATTAGGGAAAGGCGCTTCCACCTTCCAAGTGGATATATGGGTTTGCAGATAAAATAAAAAACCTATCCCGGGGAGAAGGCCTAAAATAATAATAATCTCCCGGCGCCAGCGTCTCCTTTCTTTGCTTTTAGGATCCACTTCTTTTTGGCTTTTCCTCATTATTTTCAAAAATTTATTTTATATATTAACTAAAGGGGATAAAAAAGGCAATTAGGAATTACTTTGACCCTCGATCACTTTTGAAATTCGTACCTATTTCAGGCGGGAGGGCGAGAGTCGAAATTAAAAATTGAACCTGAGCCCAGAAAAAAATCCCTCTTTGGCTCAGGGGAACCCGAACTTTTTAAAAAAATTATGATGGTTTCTAAAAGTTAGCTAATTTATGCAGGTTAATGGGTGCCTCAACTTAAAGATTCATGCGTGGGGGGTATAATTTGGAGACGGCGGTATTCTTCTTCAGTAGAAAATTCTACCAATTCCCACCAATCCTTATGGGCTAAGAGCTTATGAATTAATTTATGATTAAGGGTATGTCCGGATTTATACCCAATGAAGTGTCCAATAACTTGCGCGCCGATCAGCCAAAGATCCCCAATTGAATCCAAAATTTTATGGCGTACAAATTCATCCTGGAAACGTAATCCTTCAGCGTTTAAAACTTTTCTTTCATCGACCACAATGGCATTATTTAAGGAGCCTCCGCGAGCGAAGCCTCTGGCTTTTAATATCTCGTAATCCTTTAAAAATCCAAAAGTACGAGCCCGACAGATTTCTCTTTCAAAATTTCCATTACTTATCTGGATTAAGTAATATTGGTTGGAAATCAAGGGATGCTTAAAATCAATAGTATAAGAAATTTTAAAATCGTTGCTGGGTAATAGAGTGGCTTGCCGGTCATCTTCAGTTACAGTTACGGGATGCTTGATAATCACAAATTTTTTAACTTTTTCCTGCCTCTGAATCCCTGCTCTTTTAATTAATAAATGGAAGGGTTCCGCGCTTCCATCCATTATCGGAACTTCCGGCCCATCTACCTCTACCTCAGCGTTATCTATCCCTAAGCCAGCAAAAGCAGCTAATAAATGTTCGACCGTCGAAATCTTAACTCCATCTGCTCCCAATGTGGTGGCTAAGGTAGCGTCTACCACATTATCTATATGCGCTTTTATTTTTACCTTCTTAGGCACATCCCTTCTAATGAAAGTTATGCCCGTATCAGGGTCGGCCGGCCCAATAGTTAAACTGCAATTTATACCCGTATGCAATCCAACCCCTGAACATCTCACCCTTCTGGCCACTGTCATTTGGTTTAACATTAGAGACACTCCTTGCCCACCTTTCTATCATAATCTCAAATTCATTTAGCAATTTTAATGCCATAAACAGGAAAAATATTCTTTTTTCTATTTTTCCCTGCAACCTTAAACCTTTTGCCTAATGGGTTATTAATGAAATCTAAAATATTTTTCCTAATTGTTTTCTGCTTTAATTAATCTTTTTTTATCTTATTGTGGCAAACCTGACACAATAATCCTCTCTTTTATTGTTTTTTTGCAACCATTTACCTCTTAAATATATTGAAGAACAAAGTTAGCAGCAGGCTTAATATTAGACAACTCACTAAAGGGAAGTAAAAGGTAAAATTACCTCGGCGAAAAATTAAATCTCCGGGGAGTTTTCCGAGCCAGGGGATCTTGGGTAGGAAAATGAGGATTACCCCCACTCCTCCTAAGAGCAGACCTAAAATAATTAGGATTTTTCCCCATCCTTCCCAATGATTCATATTATGGGGTACCTTCTCTAAAACCTCCTTCTTTTTCTGAAATCGAGGAGAACACCGCCGGGAAAGAAGAATTCTTCATCCCTTTTTGGAGCGCCTCCGTTTGCTTTAATATTTGGTGCAGATAAAAGGAAAGGCCCATCGCCAAAAAAATTATCACTACTTGGATGTATGTCCATTTTGAAATTTTGATTTTTGAGATTTCTTTATCCGCCTTTAATTCTCCGTTTTCCCTATCTTCCTGTCTGGGGAGGAACTTAGGGAAGAGCGCCAATTGCCGAAAATCTATCTTACGGCTTTCCAGTTCAGCTTGTCTCAAATACCGTTTTATCACTTCCTCGTGGGGTAAGCCCAAATATCGAGTATACCCTTTTAAAAAGCCAATGATAAAATTGGGTTGCGGGAAAAAATTAAAGTCATCTCTTTCTATGGCCTCTAAGAAAGCCTTATTTATTCTCGTCCCCCGGGACAACTCTTCTAAGGAAACATGGCGAGCTTCTCGTTCACGCTTTAAATACTGACCTATGGTTTCTAACATGGTAGGTTTCCTTTTATTCATTATGATTTATAACACATGCTTGGTTAATAAACAAGAAAAACTTGACAAAATAATCTTTCCTTGTTATTGATTTGTTTCAATTATGCTAGATAAGGGGAGGAGATAATAATGCCAGAAACCCCAACCATGGAACAACTGATAAAAGAACTAAATGAACAGAAAGCAAAAATTGAATTAGCAGGCGGCCTGGACAAAATTGAAAAACAACATCAACTGGGAAAACTTACGGCCCGCGAAAGAATTTTAAAGTTGCTCGATGAGAATACTTTCGTGGAAACCGATATGTTCGTCCATCATCGGTGCGAATTCTTCGGCATGAATAAAGTAGAAGCTCCCAACGACGGGGTGATCACCGGTTATGGCCAGATCCAAGGACGTTTGGTGTTCATCTTTTCCCAAGACTTTACTGTTTTGGGCGGTTCTTTGGGGGAAGCCCATGCTTCTAAAATCGTTAAAATTATGGACTTAGCGGCCAAAGTGGGTGCTCCTTTAATTGGCATAAACGATTCTGGCGGAGGGAGAATTCAAGAAGGAATTGACGCCCAGTATGGCTATAGCCGCATTTTTTACCGTAATTCTATTTATTCGGGGGTGATTCCTCAAATCTCAGCCATCTTGGGGCCTTGCGCTGGTGGGGCTGTTTATTCCCCCGCTATAACAGACTTCATTTTTATGACTGAAGGTATAAGTCGCATGTTTTTAACCGGCCCCAATGTAATTAAGGAAACAACGGGTGAGGTAATTAGTGACGAAGAGTTGGGAGGAGCGCGCGTGCACAATTTTATCAGTGGGGTGGCCCATTTTTATTCGCTATCCGAAGAAGAATGTTTCCAGCAAATGCGCACTCTCCTTTCTTTTTTGCCCAGTAGCAACCGGGAAATGCCCCCTGTTAATTACTCTGGCGATCCTCTCGATCGGCCCAATCCTAAACTCTTAGAAATTGTTCCGGTGGAAGGGAAAAAACCATACAATGTGGTCAAAGTGATTGAAGAAATAGTCGATGACGGTAAGTTTTTTGAAGTGCAACAACATTGGGCTAAAAATATCGTTATAGGTTTTGCCCGTATTCATGGGCACCCCATCGGGGTCATAGCAAATCAGCCTAATTTTTTGGCTGGGACTTTGGATATTAACGCTTCAGATAAGGCCGCCCGTTTTATTCGCTTCTGCGACTGCTTCAACATTCCCCTCCTGACGTTAGTGGATACACCAGCTTTTCTGCCGGGTAAGGCCCAAGAATTCGGGGGCATAATTCGGCACGGAGCAAAGATCCTCTTTGCCTATAGCGAAGCTACTGTCCCAAAAGTTACTTTAGTCCTGCGCAAAGGCTATGGCGGAGGTTATGTGGCTATGTGCCACCGCGAGTTAGGAGCGGATGCCGTCTTTGCTTGGCCAACTGCCGAGATTGCTATGATGGGGGCTGAAGGAGCTGCCAGCATTATCTTTCGGCGAGAAATTGAAAGCGCCCCCGATCCAGAAAAGAAAAGACAAGAGAAGATCGAAGAATATCGAAAACAGTTTTATAACCCCTACGTCTCGGGGCGAAGAGGATATGTTGACTATATTATCAGCCCGGTGGAAACCCGCGCTATGTTATGTCGAGCCTTTGATATGCTCTGGAACAAACAGGAGGAACGACCGAAGAAAAAACACGGATCTATTCCTTTATAAAGAGCTACTTCTCTTGGCGCCCCGAGGGACGGCAAAATTTTCAACTCCTTAAGGCTCTGCTACTAAGCATAGTAGCGGTAAATTGCTTCAGCTACGCAGGCTGGTTTTTCTTTTCCTTCAACTTCAAAATTTAGATTAAAGGTCGCTTGCACTCCGCCTTTGATTTCTTCGATGCTTGCTAATGTGGCCCGCAGCCTCACCCGCGAGGGAATAGGCACTGGAGCAGTAAAGCGGAGTCTATTTAACCCGTAATTTACCCCCATCTTTTTTTCTTTTATATCCATGATATTGGCCAGCAAATAGGGAGCTAAGCTCAAAGTATAATAACCATGAGCAATCGGACCGCCAAAAGGCGATTCCCGTTTAGCCCGCTCCGGATCAACATGAATCCATTGGTGATCGAGCGTAGCATCAGCAAACATGTTGATAGCTTCCTGAGTCACTTCATGCCAATCGCTTACACCCACCTCTTGACCAACTAATTTTTTCAGTTCTGCTAAATTCTCAATTATTCTTTTAGCCATTTTCTCCTCCTACCTTACTGTCGATCAGTTTTATGAAAAAAAACTAAATATCATTTCGGCGGTAGCAAGCGGGGCGAAATTAAAATCGGTGACCAATGCCGATTTCTCTCTTACCCACTTGGTTTCCCCAAAGAACGGCGGGGACAAGCTTGCCTGCCCAGATACTAATGTAAATAATGACTTCTCTCTTTTAAAATAGATCTTTATCTTCCCCGCCCGTACGAGACTATGTCGCAATTGCGAGAAGGGGGCACAGGCAGGCCGGAGGCAGGCCAGAGGCAGGCATGAATGAAGAAGCATCGGCGGGAGAAGAAGTTGTTCAAAACTGACCAACGATTTTCCGCAAAGGATGGGCGGATAGTTAAACTAAGCAGGATGATTAAGCTTCTAAATCCGCCCGCACCCATGGAAGAGCCCCTGCCTCATGATTCTGAATTAATGCCTGCCTCCGGCCTGCCTCTGGCCTGCCTCTGGCCTGCCTTTAGTCCCTTCACCAAAAGTTAGCCATTTATTAATTATAACAGAGTCTCGTACCTCTGAAAGAATTAGCGCCTCATTTTAATGAGCCCCATTTGTTCTCGTCTGGACTATGAATGCATTTACTTATCGCAGTTCAAGTTCAAATTTAAAATTGATCGTCGATCATTCCTCCGGCAAATTGACAATTTTTTTAAAGAATGATAAAAATTAATTTAAACTGTGGGCGATTAGCTCAGGTGGATAGAGCGTTGGTCTCCGGAACCAAAGGCCGTGGGTTCGAATCCCGCATCGCCCACTTTCTGACTCAATCTAAAATTTTTTTAATTCGACGTCAAGATTAAAAACTTTGACCGGCGATCAGTTTTAGTATTCCAGCAAAAAACAGGCGTATTCCCTGCTCCTTCACCTTTTCTCCGCCATGAGTGAGGATGTCCCCCTCCTGCCTGAATTAGTTACTAATTTTTAAAAATGATCACCCGGCAGAAAAAACTGGAAGTTTAGAATCTACCTGGCAAGGTAAAACCACAGACTTTACACTTATTCTGGCAAAGATTGTTTTCTAAGATAGCCAAATGCCATCTACGAATAAGCAGGCTATGACACTTCGGGCAGTAAGTATTCTCTCCTTCGTGTCCAGGAACATTACCTAAATAAACAAATACTAGTCCGACTTCTAAACCAATCTTCCGCCCTTTTTCTAAGACTTCAAGGCGAGTGGGAGATAAGTGGGCAAGTTGATAATGGGGGTAAAAACGAGTTAGGTGCCAGGGAGTTTCTTTTCCCAGCGTATCTTTAATCCACCAGGCTATGTTTTTTAATTCCTCTTCGTCATCATTTACTCCAGGAATAACATTCGTAATAATTTCTACATGCATTCTCCATTTAACCTTGGCCCGTTCCGCCGAATTTAAAACTGGCGTAAAATCGTCAATATGAGCAATTTGCGCGTAAGTTTCTTTTTTAAACCCTTTTAGATCCATACGGAAGGAATCCAAAAAAGGGCCTAAGTAATCGAGCGCTTCCGCAGTTATATAGCCGTTCGTCACCACATTTGTTAAAAGTCCCTTAGCTTTGGCTATCTCCGCTCCTTCTTTTAGGTATTCTAACCAGATAGTGGGCTCATTATACGTCCAGGATATTCCTCGGCAACCTTTAGTAATAGCCATTTCTATAAGTTCGGGTGGGGTAATTATTTTTTCTTTTTTAGCTTCTTCCTCAACTTGAGCATGAGCCAATTCCCAATTTTGGCATCCTGGACAGCGAAAATTGCACCCATAACTTCCTAAAGAAAGCCAAAGGCTCCCCGGATAAAAATGGAACATTGGTTTCTTTTCTATGGGTGAGACGGCTAGGGAAGCTATTCGGCCATAAATTAAAGAATATATTTTACCGCCTTTGTTGACTCGGGTATGGCAATATCCAAATTTTCCCTCGGCAATTATACATCGGCGCGGGCAAACCCGGCAGCGGGCTTGCTTGGAGGAAAGTACTTCATAAAATTGTGCTTCTTTCACTGGAGCGAGGTGGTAAGGTTAAATTTTTTGATTTTTTTAATAATACCCATATTTGAGCAAAGTTTCATTCATGGCTAAAACATTCTCCGGTTTACAATAAGCGGTTAAACCGTTGGAACTGGCCAGAATGTATCCTCCTCCGGGACCGATCTCTTGGATGCGCTTCTTTACTTCGGCTGCGGTTTCTTCTGGACTACCTTGGGTTAAGGTATAATGCAAATCAATATTCCCCATTAGACATAAGCGCTGACCATATTTCTTTTTTAACTCCCCTATATCCATGGCGTTAGGTTCAATATTAGCTAAACCATTCATGCCTAAGGTTAAAAGATCATCAAGGATAGGGCGAAGGTTTCCGTCACTATGATAAATCCAGGGAAGCCTGATTTTTTCGGCAACTTTTTTCATCCGGGGTAAGAAAAGTTCCCGGATGACCTTTGGGGAAAAAAGTGGTCCCTGTTTCCAAGCCAAGTCTTCAGGCACGATCATAAAATCGAAACCTAATTCGTTAATCTTAGAAACGGCTTTACAAGCCCAATCTACAAAGATATCCATGAGACGAAGGACCAAGCGGGGATTATCGTATAAGAGTAAGCTAAAATGTTCAATGCCCATGCTCAAGTAAGTGTTGCTGATGCCCATCCGGGTAGTGACCCCTAAAGCTACGCCTTTTTCACGAAAGCGAGCGATGAATTGGCGTGCTGGTTCATAGAACTCTTCGGCTTCCGGATCAGGTAAAATCACTTTTTCTAAATCAGCCTCGGTTTTAATCAGACCATCTTCAATAATATCCATGCCTTCATAATTCTTGGTTTTGACAAAGCGCGGCGGAGCGATACTAAAATTCAAATTATCTAAAGCGATTACCTCCAATACCTCAGGGGGAATCCGGGATCCAGGCATAGAAAAAATCTGGGTGACCGTAGCCTTTTCAAAATTATCTCGCTTAAGGAGTTTCTCGACCAAGCGATTATGTACGCTACTTTCTACCCAAGGAACCCGATCTGGTATCTTTAAATTTAAGGCAGCCAGTACTCTTTCTCGCGAAGTCAACTTGCCCTCCTTTTTTCCTTTTTATCTAAACGGCTAAATACCCGCCATCCACTGGAATAATTGTGCCGGTGACATACCGCGAAGCTGCGGAGGCTAAATAAACGACGATTCCTTTGAGTTCATCGCCCTCACCGAATCTGCCCAGGGGGATATGATTAAGAAGTTTCTGCCCATGATGTTCAATTACCCACTGGCTCATATCCGTAGGAAACCATCCGGGAGCTATGGCATTGACGCGGATGTTATATTTCGCCCATTTAACGGCTAAATCTTTGGTAAAAGTGATCAACGCGCCCTTGCTGGCGCTATAAGCAATGGCATCGGCCACCTCTGCTTCCGTTCCTAAAATACCCATTACTGATGCTATATTAATTATGCTTCCAGCCTTTTGGGCGATCATTACCGGGCCAACAGCTTTGCAGAAGAGAAAAGTTCCGGTGACATTTGTCTCCATCACCTTCTGCCAACCATCTAAAGGATATTCTAATACAGGAGCTCCCCAATTAGCCCCTGAATTATTCACCAAAATATCTATTCTGCCGAATTCTTTAAGAGTCTTCCCCACCACTTCCTGAATATCTTTTG
Organism: uncultured Syntrophaceae bacterium; assembly: GCA_964484485.1. Taxonomy (GTDB): domain Bacteria; phylum Desulfobacterota; class SM23-61; order SM23-61; family SM23-61; genus CAZAGD01. The sequence goes on along the minus strand of CAZAGD010000222.1, from coordinate 17,640 downwards.
CGGAGCGCACGTCACATTTAAAAGCCAAAGATCTTATTTTATTTTTCTCAGCCAGTTCTTGAGCAGCCTGGACGCACCTCTCCATTTTCCGCGAACAGATTACTAAATGAGCTCCAGCTTCGGCTAATCCTTCGGCCATTTTTAGACCTATTCCCCTCCCCCCTCCCGAGACGATAGCTACTTTATCTTTAAGATTAAACATTTCTGGTACTTTCATAAAAAACCTCTCTCTAATTTCTTTTTAGATAAACCGCCAAATTCTTATTCCTCTTCTCTGATCCAAACGGTGGATCCCCTCTTCTTGAGCAATCGCTAAAGCTTCATCGTATTCTGCCTGAGTAATGCGCCGATTCAAAGGAGGATATTTTGCTGCCTCCCCGCATGGCCTATATTGGGCCATAATATTGACATAAGTATTCGGGGATATCTCCTGCGCCAGGAAGCGCATAGCTTCCTTCGTGCCAGCTAACCCTCCAGGCATAACTAAATGACGAATCAACAACCCCCGCTCCGCTAACCCCTTTTCATTAATTATTAAATCCCCTACTTGCCGGTGCATCTCTTTAATGGCCTCTTTGGCTCTCTGCGGATAGTCCCTGGCCCGGCAAAATTTATAAGCAACTTCTCCATCCATAAATTTTAGATCAGGCATATAAATGTCTACCAGACCATCTAATAATTTTAAAGTCTCCAGGCTATCATATCCTCCCGTATTATAAACCAACGGAATCCGCAAACCACCCGCAATGGCTAAGACCAAGGCCGACAAGATTTGGGGAACCACATGCGTGGGTGTGACAAAATTAATATTATGGCAGCCCATTTCTTGCAATGTAAGCATGAATTTAGCTAACCGATCAGCGCTTATTTCTTGCCCTTCGCCTAAATGACTAATCTCATAATTTTGGCAAAAAAGGCAAAGCAGGTTACAGTGCGTAAAGAAAATAGTTCCTGATCCTCCCCTTCCTACTAAGGGATCTTCTTCGCCAAAGTGCGGGCTGTAACTGGAGACCACAGCTTGCGCCCCTGTCCGACAATATCCCCTTTCCCCAGCAAGCCTATTTACCTGACACTCCCGCGGGCAGAGTCGGCAGGATTTTAGGATCTCTTGGGCCTGGGCTACTCTCTCCTCGAGCGCTCCCTCGGCAGCTAATTTTAAATAAGCTGGCCAACCCTCTTTTTTACTCATCCGTTCTTTTCTCGGCCAGGAGGTATTTAGAACTTTTTATGTTTTTCCTGGCTCAATAATCTGGTAAATCTTCCCGTGCCGTTTGAGCTGTTTAACAATACCTTTATTGATCAATTCTCTGATTTCTATATAAGCTGTATCGCGGTCAACACCCAATTTTTGATAATCCGCACTACTAAAAATCAATCCATGGGCGCGCGCATAAGCTAAAATTCTTATTTGGCGCGAGTTAAGGAGGTGCGTCTTAAAGTTCTTAAGCCACAAGAGAGTGGACTCATCCATTAAAGGAGCATTTCTTAAGACCACCTGAAAACAATTCCCGGAAACTCTTATTTCCGGCGGGTTTAGACCATTTTTTTGCATTTCCCCAAAAATCGTCGAGAAACCTTGGCCCATAGAGTGCATGATACCCATATCGGTGAGCACCCGCACAATTAAAGGGTTTCGCGCGTAGTGGATCCCTTTTCTTTCTTGGAGATGGTCAATTTTTAAGAAACCAGGTAGGCCCCCTGGACTTACGACCTCCAGGCGATCATCATACATATAAACCTCGATGGCCCTTCCTTCCAGGCTATAATCGCGGTGAGCTAAAGCATTAATAAGTACTTCTTTCAGAGCCGAAATTGGGTAAACAAATTTCTCTTTAAAGAAAAGGTCTTGGCGAATAACTCGCTCTTGAATATGTTGATCAATAAAACCGTTAAGCTCGGCAATTATCCTTAAAATCGGACCCTCCAGGCGGATGCGCTCTTTGATATTGTAATTTGGCCCATCTTCTTTTTTGTTTCCTTCCAGACGGATAAACTCTAAACCGGGCCGAGCATGCCATCTCCAGGGATCCTTGGCCCAAAGATAGAGGGCCGCCCGGGTTAATAAAGGAGTTCCACGATGGTAGGCGATCAATCCATATGGACGGTAAAGAATTTTTTCTGCTTCAGCTAAAGATAAAGATTTTCCCAAAAATTGGGCTAATAAACTCTCATCCAAGTCGGCCAAGGAACTTTTGGTTAAGACTTCCCGCTCATGCCAAGTTTCCAGACGGGTTTCCCTTAAGGTTTTTATCTTTGCTTGCGCTAAGGAAATATTTCGTCCACCAACGCGGAGAAAAGCTTTTCCTGGGCGCAGAGAAATTATTTCTGGACTCGGATCTACGCTTAGACAAATAAATTTCTTCCCTTCCGTTTCTTGAAAAGTTGCTTTTATGCTGAGAGGGGGAGAAAAAATTTTATTAAGGTGGCTGAGGAAGATTGGCCAGGACTTCTCTGTAAATAAAATCTCTTCTGGCTCCCCCGCCGGAGAAAGGCCCAAAGTCACTTCTCCTCCATCAGCGTTGGCCATGGCCGCTAAGGAAAATGCTGTCTCTTCCAGAATTTCTTTAAGGCTTTTCTTCTTATATCCACCTTTTCTCTTCGGGCGGAAAAAACTAATGGGCTGCCAAAATTGCCCAGGCTTAATCTCCTTGGATAAGCTTAGTCCTTCTTTCATTAAATAAAATATTTTTCTTAAGAAAAAACGATTTGAAAAAATTCTTGGGCATTCCCCAAAGTTTGCTGGGCTACTTCATCTGCCGGTAATCCCTTGACTGCGCTCACTTCCGCCAAGGTACGTTGGACATCTTTCGGCTCGCTCGCCATTCCCTGATAAGTCTCCGGCGCATCTGTCTCCAAGAGAATTCTTTCTAAAGGAGCGGCCCTTATGGCCTGACGGTGCCTTTCACTATAAGCTAAGGCGGGAGTCGCCGATATATAATACCCCCCTTCAATAATCTTGCTTAAGATGTCTAAAGGACCACTGTACCAATGAAAAACAGCTTTTTCTACTTTCCAATCCTTAATTATTTCCCAGGTCCTGCCCCAGGCCCGGCGCGCGTGCAGAAGAACAGGTTTCTTCTGTTTATGAGCTACAGAAAGTATTTCCTCCAGGACTTTTACTTGATAATCTTGCGGAGTTTCCAAGGCAAAGTCAAGCCCAATTTCCCCCAATGCTACACACCGCTCAACTTCTTTTTTGATCAAATCCAGATTTTCTTCTATTTGCCCTGCGGAAATCCGCCAAGGATGTAAACCCAAGGCCGGATAAACAAAATTTGGATATTGAGCAGATATTTCCAAAATTTTTTTATTACTTAAAAAATCCATGCCTACGGCTATAATCGCTTTTACACCTGCTTCTTTGGCCCGCTGTAGAGCTCCGGGTAAGTCCCTTAGTTCATCAAGATGCACATGGGTATCGATTATCCGCATAAGCTAAGCTTATAAAAAACCCCCAATCTTCTTGGGAAAGTATTGGGGGTTTATTTTTCCAAAATTAAGTTTTTCTATTTTATTAAAGTGTATTCCTCGCCCGGATTCAAAACGACCACTTCTACACCCGGGGCTTCCTTCTTAGCCAGATCTACAAAATCTTTAGCATCTTGGACTAAGATGGGAAAAGTTTTATAATGCATGGGGATAACTTTCCGCGGAGAAATTAATTTCACGGCCCAAGCCGCTTGGCGAGGATCCATGGTAAAGACACTTCCAATAGGGAGCAAAGCCAGATCTACCCGGTAGATTTCTCCGAGTAACTTCATGGTATCAAATATTCCAGTGTCCCCGGCATGATAAATGGTCGTCCCATCTTCCAATTGTATAATATATCCGCAGGGAGCGCCTGAGGCTGTGGAGTGAAAAGCCTGGGTCATATTTACCGAGATTCCCTCGTAAGTTAAATTACCCCCGATATTCATTCCATAACCAAAATAACAGACTTTTTCGGCGGGCACCTGAGCCTCGCTTTGCAAACGGCGAGCTGTTTCTACATTGGCCACAAGTAAACCGCCCGTCTTTTTCACTATATCTGCTGCCTGCCCCACGTGGTCAAAATGATCGTGAGTAACTAACACTAAGGCAGCCTCTTGGACATCATTTAATGTATATTTGGAGAGGGGGTTTTCTAACCAGGGATCAATATAAATTACCTTTCCCGTCTCAGAAGTTATTTTAAAAGCGGCATGGGAAATCCATTTAATTACTGTCTTACCCATATTTTATCAACCTCCTTTTCCTATTTATTTCCTTCTTCCTTAAGGTAATCCGAGAATAGTGATACAGCATACCTGCGGCGTTCCCCCCAAATTATGGGCTAAACCCAATTGGGGATTTTTAACTTGCCTTTTGCCGGCTTTTCCTTGTAACTGTTTGTAAACTTCATAAATCATCCTTAGGCCACTAGCCCCAATGGGATGGCCGAAAGATTTTAACCCCCCATCAGTATTTACAGGTAGTTCGCCAGTTAGCTCGAAAACCCCATCATCAATAAACTTTTTAGCTTCCCCGCGCGGGCAAAAGCCCAGGTCTTCATATATAATCAACTCCGTGATTGTAAAACAATCATGCACCTCAGCTATACCGAGTTCTTTTAAAGGATCTTTGATTCCAGCCTGTTGATAAGCACTTTGGGCAGCCGTTACATTGGCCGAAAAACCGAGATAATCAAAACCCGGCCTAAATTGTGGCCACATGGAAGAAACGGAAAGGGCTAAAGCTTTTACTGGAATATGATCTGGTCTAATTTTCTGAGCTAAATTTTTGCGGGTAATAATGGCCGCCGCCGCTCCATCAGTCGTTGGGCAGCAGTCAAAAAGACCTAAAGGCCAAGCAATAATCGGAGCTTTCAAAACTTGTTCAATAGTAATTTCTCTCTGAAAGTGGGCCTTAGGATTTAACGCGCCATTCCGGTGATTCTTTACAGCAATCTTAGCCAAAGTTTCCTTGCCGATGCCATATTTAGCAAAATACCGGCTGGCAATGAGGGCAAATGACCCAGGGGCAGTTCGCCCCACGCCAAAGACCGGTCTGGGCATAGAATCAGGAAGTCCCTGCAGCCCAGAATCTTTCAATTTCTCTACCCCCACGGCCAAGACTGTATCATACACCCCCGCGGCCACAGCATAACAAGCATTACGAAAAGCCTCCATGCCAGTAGCACAAAAGTTTTCTACTCGAGTAATGGGAATATCGTGGAGCTTGATAATATCGCCCAAAAGAGAGCCACCCGCACCAGAATAAGCTGTGCCTACCCAGGCTGCTTCAATGGCCTCCGGGCCTACACCCGCATCTTCATAGGCTTCATATACCGCATCCACCACCATATCTTCCACGCTCCACTCCCAATTCTCACCGAATTTTGTGCATCCCATGCCTATGATGGAAACTTTATCTTTGATACTTTCAGCCATTTTTCCCGCCTCCTTCCGACCGTACTGGTCGGCACTTCCAAAAATAATTATTTAGACCCCGGGCTTCGTGGAGTTTCCGGAAGGTCATTTCCACTGGCATGCCGACTTTTACTTTTTCTGGATCACGGTCTGTCATTTGACAGTAAATACGATACCCGCCTTCAATCTCTACTACCGTCATCACTAAAGGAGGATCGACAACTCCATAAAGATTATCTTTAGTAAATGTATATACTTCGGCTTTTTTGTCCGCTAATCTAACTTCGGCAAATTGATCTTTAGCCTTACAGCCGAAGCAAACTCGCTGCAAGGGATAATGGGGCGTACCGCACTTCTGGCATTTTCCTCCATAGAGGGCTAATACTGATTTTCTGTCGCGCCAGAGAACCGGAAGAGAAGTGTCTTGAGCTGGTCGGCGCGGCGGTTCTTTTTCCACGGTACCTTTAAAGGTTAAATATTTTTCATAATTCTCTAAAGCATTCTTAGAGCTCAAGAAATTTGCCAAGTAGGTCTTCCCACGAGCTTGTTCGACCTGCTCTGTAGCTCTCAAAATTAGCAAATCACATCCATCGCCATAATTGGCCAAAAGAAGCCGATCTCCTCCTTTCGCCTCCTCTAAGGCTGCGGCCAACATAAGAAAAGCTTGGGCCGCTCCTGCATGGCCAATATTGGCGAATAATGGATCTTGAACTTGATTTGGCTTTAAGCCTAATTGTTTGGTCACATCTTGGAGAGTCCGGGCATCCGGCGCTGGGATGATCACTTTAGCAAAGTCCGCTAAAGTCAACTCATACTTTTTCAGTAAACCTTTGATTCCTTCTATTATCACGCGGGTAAACCCATACAATTTGATGAACCTATCTTCCCATGAATTAATGAATATTTCATCCCCTTGTCGCCAGAAATCGATAAAAGGATCGCTGAGCGTATACGCGCCTTCAAAAGTGGCTAAAAGATTTGAGCTGCCTAATAAAACAGCCGCCGAAGCGTCACCGACTAATTGCTCTAACTCTGATCCTGCTCTACCTAACCGGCAGTCAGCAGCTAAAATAAGAGCTTCTTTCATCGCCCCCTGTTGCACTCCATTTAGGGCTGTGAGAAAGGCAGAAGTTCCACTCCGCAAAGAGTCCGAAAGATCCATCGTAAAAGTTTCCTTGGGTAAATCAAGCACTGCCGATAGAATGCTGGCCGATGATTTTTCCCCATAAGGAGGAGTGGTGCTGGCAAAAAACAACCCACTTATTTGGTCTCGTCCTAAATCCCGCACACAAAATCTTCCTGCCTCAGCCGCCATGGTCAAACTATCTTCATCAAAATTGGCCACTGCTTTTTCGCCGCCGATGGATCCCCCTTTCCAGGCCCGAGCTAATTCACTACGATTAAGCCGGAAATACGGAACATAAGCAGCTATAGATTTTATGCCGATCATAATTTAACCTCCTTGATTTCTCCTGACCATTTTTTCCACGTTCCCTTTTCGGGCATTTATTATGAACTCCTATCTCTTTCCTCTTTCCCTCCTTTCAATTTTAAACTGCCCTTTCCGAAGCCTCCCATACTAATTTGAGCAAATCTTCCGGCGTAGTCCCCGTGAATTGATAGTTTGGTTTTTGGTAAACACTTTGGATTCTTTCTAAGATCATCTCTTTTTGCAGATTTAGGCCTTGTAAAGCTTCTTCCACCTCTTCCAAGGCGGTCACAGGTGAACAAAGGAGATTACCAGAGAAAAGTAGATTTCTTATTTTGCCTTCGGCCACCAGGACGACCGCTCTAATTAAACCTCCGCGGGGCACCTTCCAGATGGCTTCTCCCCGTTTAACTCCCGGAGGGATAACCCCAAACTTCTTTTTCTCTGTGCGGGCCAGCAGCATCTCCGGTGTATAATTTCGTCGATTTTCTTGCTCGTATTGCATCTCTATTTCACTCAAACGTCCTAGCACAAGTTTAACCCCAAAAACCTTCTCCAATCCTTTTTGATAAGCTAACCTAACTTCATCAAGCGGCACTGGTCTACCCAATAATTCCTCCAGAGATATAGCTCTTTCTCCTAAGGTTTTGGCTTCTTTATCCGCAAATTTCTCGGGGGGAATATTTAAAGCTGGATTTATCTGATCAATGGGGGAAGGTTTATAAAGCAAGACGCTCGCCCCACTCCAAACAGAGCTAATAAAACTACCTCCCATCCAAGAAATCTTTTTACCCTTAACTTCCATATCATTAAATGGTCGGAATTTAGCTTCGATGCCCCAGGTTTCATTAAAAACCTCAGCCAGCGGAGAAATGATCATTTGAAAAACTTCGGCCACCGTAGGGGGCAAAAATTCCTGGCCAATTATTATATAGGCGGCAAATAAACCCGGAAAACCAACATTCACATAATAGGGCTGGAGACGACGGGATACGCCAATGTCATGAGCCCGGCAATATTCTAAATTAATATCTTTTTCAGGATCTGGATAGAAACCCAAGGAGATGCCAATTTTTTTAAAACTACAAAAAGCAACGGTGTCCGGAACATGGCCCTCCAAGCGTGCTCTCTGAATGGCTGGGTTTAAAAAAACAGAATTTTCATTGAGATCAACGTAAAGATCCAATAACCTCCATTCTTTACCCATCGCCCTCTCCCCCTTATTTATGATTATTAAACCACCGCCATTTATAGACTAATCCTGATCCTCTTTCGACAATTTTGTTTACAATTTTAGGGGAAAAAAGTCAAGAGAATTCTCTGCTGACCGTTTAACAGTTTTAATGTTTCTCGCCAGCAGTAAACAGGCGGAAGGGGGAAAGCCTCTCTTTTCCTCCCGCCTGAATTAAGCTGGAATTTAAAAAAGATCACTTGGTAAAATTTATTCTTAATTCAAGCCGCCAGATTTATCTTTGACCATCTTAAAAAAGTTATCCGCTAACTTTATGATTGGCTAACCTCTCCAAGGCCAATACCATTGCCGAATGGTCAAGTTGGTCACCCTCTTGAGCGACGACGGCATTGAATAGCTCTTGGGCTATGGCTGTGCTCGGTAAACAGACCCCTAATTGTCGGGCTGCTTGCAAAGCTAAGTTTAAATCTTTGCGATGTAATTGAATGCGGAAGCCAGGTTTAAATGACCTATTAATCATCCTTTCTCCGTGGAGATCGAGAATCCTGCTCTGGGCAAAACCTCCCAAAAGGGCCTGGCGCACCTTTTGCGGATCGGCGCCAGCCTTGGAAGCAAAGACCAGGGCCTCACTTACGGCTTCTATTGTTAAAGCCACTACGATCTGGTTCGCTACTTTGCAAGTTTGCCCATCCCCGTGCCCCCCGATATGGACTATGTTCTTGCCCAGCAATTCAAAGATGGGCTTAACTCTTTCAAATATTTCTACTTTTCCCCCTACCATGATGGAAAGAGTGGCATTCTCCGCGCCCACTTGCCCGCCAGAAACAGGGGCGTCAAGCATTTCTACTCCTAAATCGGCAAGTTTGCGAGCAAATTCTTTGGTAGCAATAGGTGAGATGGAACTCATATCCACTACTATTGAGCCTTTTTTTACGCCGGCAGCTACTCCGGCAGGTCCAAATAATACTTGCTCCACGTCTGGAGTATCAGGAACCATAATGATTATTATTTCAGATTTTTCGGCCACTTCTTTACTACTCTGGCATCCTACTGCTCCTTTAGCCACTAATTCCTGGATAGGTGCAGGATTTATGTCGTAGACATAAACTCTATGGCCAGCCTTTACTAAATGCCCCGCCATGGGTTTCCCCATAATCCCCAAACCTATAAATCCTAAATTAGCCATTTCCTTCTCCTTTCTTTTATCCCAAGATTTATTCTTGATTTTTTATCATCCTTTAAAAAGCTAAAAGTGCTTTTTTCTTTTCCTCTCTTCTTTCCCTTGTTTTTTCCTATGTGGTCAGCCTGCGATAAATTTTAGGAAGCTCTTGGGGGAGAGCATAAATGTCCTCGATAACCAAATACTTGCCAGGAGGGCAAATTTGGCGCAAATAATCGTGCCCAGTTTGGTCTATGGTTAGGCAAAAGGGATAAATTTTTTTGCTCATTGTTTCTTGGATAGCCTTCATTGTGTCTTGCAAAGCATACTCTTTGCTTCCCCGTTCTTCCCCATAATCATAATCTTGGGGATAACCATCACTGATTAAGATAAGGTTTTTAATTTTTGCTTCTCGCCAGCGGATTTTTTCCGCAGCGTGTCTTATGGCCGTGCCCATCCGCGTCGAACGCTGGGGTCTGATCCCATCTATCCGGCTTTGGATTTCAACCCCATATTCTTCGTCAAAATCTTTAATGGCAAAAAACTCTACATTCTTCCGCCCATACCCAGAAAAACCAAAAATAGCATACTCATCTCCGATCTCTTTCAAAGCTTCCGCCATAATTACTAAAGTTTCTTTAGCGATATCTATCACCTTTTTTTCTTTGGCCAAATTCTTACCGGAATTGTTTGTCTTCTTTTTGGCCCCTTCTTCTGTGGAAGCGCTCATATCTAAGAGAAAGAGCGTGGAGATGTCCCGTTCTTTACGTTTCTTCTCCAAATATATCTTCTCCGGATTAGCCATACCGGCTTGCCGATCTATGACCGCTTCAATAAGCGCATCTAAATCTATTTCTTCACCTCTCTCCAAATGATAAATTCTCTGCCATCGCTCGGGCTTGAGCATCTGAAACTGGCGCCGAACTTCTTTGATTAGTTGCGGATAATCTTTGAGTATCTGACTAACAAATTTTGGCGAACCGCCTTCAACCTTCTTTTCTCTTAAAAAACACCACCGCGGGCGATAATCTTTAATTAAATAATCCCATTCATCATAAAAGAATATTTTTTCATCTTCTGATAGCTCGTCCAATAAAAGCGCTTCCTTCTCCTTATCCCCTTTGGTAATTTCTTTTAATTTTTTTGCTCCATCTTTTGATTTCCAACCATGCGCATCCGTCAGAAATAGCCCTTGAAAATTTTCTTCCTCAGCCGCACCGATATTTGTTACCTCTATTTCTACCCCTTTCCTGAACAATTCTGGCAATTTTTCTGGAGACAAAGGAAATGCCTTCTCCATCTCCTTAGTTAATCGTTTCATTTGCCGAGAAGAGATCTTGCTTTTAAGTAATTCTGGACGCAATTCGCCCCAATGAGGCAGGGGAACCATCGGTCGATAAGGCTCTTCTCCCGGTATCTTTCGCCACCCTTCTTCATCGCCTCTCGCAGCCTTAAGGGAAGGTAATGAAAAAAGGACCTCTCTTCTGCGTATATTAGGTATCCCTCTTAACCAACGGTAGATCATCACGGTAACTCGGGCTACATCCTCTACGGTTGATCCGGGAAAGAACAAGGGCTTAATCCAAAAGGATAATTCTTCATTTAATGATGGCGGAATCCCAGGAATAGTCTCTGGCGGTTTTCCTGCGATGCCCAGATGCAAGATAGTTTCCATTAAAGCCTCTTGCAGGGGTAAAGAAAGGATGGGCGGCCTTTTCTTTAAAGCTGCCCTTAAGTGGAAATCCATATCTGCCCGCAATCCCCGATATTCCCGGTACAGATATTTATCTATGCGTAATCCCTCCAGCAGATGAAAGAGGTCACGAGCTAAATCTTTTTGAGCAAAAAAACTAAAAAATAATTCCAAATTATTGGTGGCTTTTCCTTTTGCGGAGAAGGCCTGGCAGTTAGCCTGCCAGAGCTGCAGGGGAAATAAATCAGCTACTGCCGCAAGACGTAAATTAAAAGTTCCCAATTCTATGTAGCCGGCCTGGTGAGCAACGGCTAATTTTAAGGCAGCATAATTTTGTTTATAATCAGAAAATTCATTGGTCCTAAAAGGTAAATAAATCTTCTCCCCATCTGTATAAGGAAAAGGATAAGGAGAATTATCGACCCCTGCGGCGTTCCTACTTATTGCTTGAATCTGCAGCTCCTTTCCGGCCAAGGCTTGGGCAAAAATTTTTAAAGTCCGCGCCACTTCTTCTAAGCAAACAGCGGGATGGTGCTCTTCTATCCTATCCTGAGCGTATTTTGATTCCAGAGCAAAATAAGCTCGAGCTGCCCAAACATTCTGCGGCATGAGCTTTATACCTTCGGCAAACCAGGTAAATAAGTGGGCGCGGGGAATTTCGGCATTAATTTTGGCCAAATTATCAAAATATCTGCATGAAACTGACCAATCTTCTTGTGCTAATTGCCAACCTAAAATAGAGTATATTGAGCGGTCATCCTTAGGTAAGCCCGCTAGAACAAGGGGAATTTTTTCCATGAATGTTAATAGAGACTCGCGGGAAGCAGAAGCAAAAATTTCTGCCCAGGCGAGGACAGGCTGGCGGCATTCCTGGTCAACTATTACCATCGTTTGGGGGGCTAAGCCCAAAAATATGACGGCTAATTTACTCGATCTTTCGGCAACTTTTTGGGCCAAATGCAAAAGCTGGTTTCTTTCTTCCTTGGCCAAGAGAGGAAGATAAGAAATTGCCTTTTGAAAGTTTCTTTCTATTTTATTAATATCCCAAACAGCTCTTTCTTTTAACTCTTGGGCAAGGCTTTGCCATGCTTTGATTTCAAATTCATCCATCATTTTAGCTCAAGAAATTTATGGTCGTGAGCATCATTCATTTTGCTTTGTTATTAAAAAACCCGTCCCTTATAATTTATTCCTCGGGGAAAATAGAATTAACCACCTCTTGAACTCCCTTTAACAAATCAAGATCATCGGTCAGAGACTGGCCGACTGCCAACTCACATGCTCGCCGCGGTTTAACTCCCTGACTGATCAGCAATCCAGCATAAATCAAAAGGCGGGTGGATACCCCTTCTTCCAAGCCGTGGCTTTGCAAGTTACGCACTTTTTCCCCTAACTTGGCCAGTTCCACAGCTATTCCCCACTCTACGCCACTTTCTTGGGCAATTATCTTCGCTTCTTTGTCTCGAGGCGGGTAATTAAAATCTATCGCTACAAACCGTTGGCGCGTGCTATGTTTCAGGTTTTTTAAAATGCTTTGGTAACCCGGATTATATGATAAAACCAATAAAAAATTTTCATGGGCTTCGATAACCTGCCCGCGCTTTTCTACCGGAAGAAGGCGCCGGTGATCGGCCAGAGGGTGAATTAGGACTGTCGTGTCTTTGCGAGCTTCCACTATCTCATCGAGGTAGCAAATGGCTCCGCTTTTTACGGCGCGCGTTAAAGGCCCATCTATCCAAATAGTCTCCTCTCCTTTTAGCAAATATCTGCCCACTAAATCCGAGCCAGTCAAGTCTTCATGGCATGCTACCGTAATTAGGGGGAGAGTAATCTGCAGTTCTTTGGCCAAAAAATAAGTCATATATTCTATGAAGCGCGTTTTACCACAACCAGTAGGTCCTTTTAAGAGCACAGGCAACTTGGCTTTATAGGCCGCTCTAAAAATCTCTACTTCATCACGAATGGGCAGATAATAAGGCTCTTCGGTGATTATATATTCTTCAAAAGATTTCTCTACGCCTTTTTTCATAAAGAAAGATTAACAAAATTTAAGGCCTACTGACAAGTGAAAAGAATAGCTGGTTGTAGTCTCCGATACAACCCTCTCCTTGGAGACTGTGTCGCCATGGCAGGGAAAGGCCAGAGGGTGAAAAGCCCTAAATAATTTAATCACCCCATTCATAACTTCTTTATCTATTACCTTTTCAATTAGACCATTCTTTCCTTACCTTATAATTTTTGAGGACATCTTGTTTGCCGCTCTTCTTTTCTAGAGCTTCTCCCTGAAATTATTTTTATTAATGGGGGCATAAAATAAATTACATTTTGATGCGAGTTCGGCAAGCCCCAAGAGCTTGCCCTACGAGAAATTAAAAAAACCTCAAATGTAGGGCAAGGGCTTTTCCCTTGCCGCATTTGGTTTCATTTCTTATGGGAAATTACGACACAATTTCATTGGGGAAAGCCGATAAAGCCAGACCACGGAGTAAGATAAAAGAGATAACTATAAATATTTAATTGCTCCGATTAATAAAAGTGATCTCCGCTCAGTTGCTAATTCCCTTGCTTTCTTCGCCTTCTTTTGATATTGGAAAAATAGAGGCCTAATAAACTTTTAAGGAGAAAAAAATGATGTGGCGAAGATTTATAATTGAAGTGGGCATGGGTGTAGATCAACATGGTCAGGATGATACGCGAGCGGCTGAAAAAGCAGTCCAGGATGCCATCCACCGTTCTTGTCTTTGTGGCCTCAAAGAAGTAGTTGGGATTAAAGACCCTCAGGATATTTTAGTAGAAGTTATCATCGCCTGTCCTCATCCTGAATCTGTGGATAGAGAAAGGGTACTCAAAGTGTTGCCCATTGGCCAAAAGAAAATTGAAGTACGCCCAGGTGGTCTTTTAGGCAAAACTCTATTTGCTCCTGAATTTGGAGATAAGACAGAAGAATTAATTGTGGCCAATGCGCTCGTTACTGTATACGTTCCTTAACCGAAAATGTCAGCCAGGAGATAAAGGAAGGAATAACAAATTTGCCGACTGCCACCAAAGATAAAAATCAAGAAGTTAGCATTATTTTTCAGCCATCAGGAAGAAGAGGCACAGGGCTTAAAGGCCAAACCATTCTGGAAGTAGCCCAAGAATTGGGGGTGGAGATTTCTTCGATCTGCGGGGGGAAACAAAGTTGTGGTAAATGTCGGGTAAAAGTAGAATGGGGGAAAGTAAATCCATCTGCTTTAACAGAAGAAGAAAGAAAATTTATTGCGGCAGAAGAAGAGGCAGCAGGCTATCGCTTGGCGTGCGCGGCCAAAATTGAAAGTGATTCCCTCATCGCAGTTCCTGGGGAAAGCTCAGCAATTCAGCCGCTCATTCTTAAAAATCTAATTAATTTCTCGAGCAAAATTAACCCCGCCGTAAAAAATTATTACTTGGAATTGACCACGCCAACTTTACCAGATCCCCGCAGTGATCTTGAACGTTTGCAAGAAAGTTTAAAAAACCTTTATGGATTAAAAAATTTATCTATCGACTACTCGGCGTTGCCAAATCTTTCCCTAAATTTACGCCAGGGAAATTGGAAAGTAACTGCCTTAGTCAGTTTAAATCGAGAAATCCTTTCTATCCTACCAGGAAAAATTGAAAATTATTACGGGTTAGCCCTTGATATTGGCACAACCAGCTTGGCAATTTACCTTGGCAATTTGAAAAATGGACAAATCATTGCGGTTAATTCCAGATTGAATCCTCAGGTTATTTTCGGTGAAGATGTGATGTCCCGCATCCAATATGCCTTAGAAAAAGGGGTAGAAGGAGTTAAATCCTTAACTAAGAAAGTGCGCGAGGCTGTAAACGAATTAATCAAGGAAATGGCTAAGGCTGTCGCCATTTCTCCAGAGGAAATCATAGACATGGCGGTGGTGGGCAACACGGCCATGCATCATTTATTCTTAGGCTTAAATCCCCAATATTTAGGGGTGGCCCCTTTTACCCCTACTCTAAATAACTCTCTGTATATCAAAGCTCGAGAATTAGGCCTTATTATAAACCCAGCAGCCAATGTCTATTTCTTGCCCATCGAAGCCGGGTTTGTTGGCGCAGATAATGTGGGCGTGCTCATTTCTCAAGAACCTTACCTTCAAGAAGAAATATCGTTAATTATAGATGTGGGCACAAATGGAGAAATTCTTTTGGGCAATAAAAAAAGGATCCTTTCGGCCGCTTGTGCGACTGGACCTGCCTTTGAAGGGGCCCATATTAAATTTGGCATGAGGGCTGCGCCTGGCGCGATTGAAAGAGTGCGCATTGATTCTCAAAATGGCACTGTCAAATACCTGGTAATCGGTTCCGAAAAATGGGTAACAGATGGTTCACCCCCCGAAATTAAAGCCCGCGGAATATGCGGCTCTGGAATTATTGAAGCAATTGCGGAAATGCGCCAAGCAGGAATAATAGAAAGAAATGGACGGATAAAGAAAGAGCTACCTGCTCTTCGTCAGCGATTTAATGCCCAAGGTGAATTTATCATTGCCCGCGCCGAAGAGACCGCCTTTAATAAAGATATAACTATTTCTATTGACGATATTCGTGCCGTCCAATTAGCTAAGGGAGCATTATATGCCGGGGCCAAAATATTAATGAAGGTGCTGGGCATAGAAAAACCAGATAGAGTCATTTTAGCTGGTGGGTTTGGAAGCATTATCGATCCCGAAAGGGCTATGGCCATCGGCATGTTTCCCTCATGCGCTTTGCCGCATGTTCGCGCCGTTGGTAATGCCGCCGGTATAGGAGCATGCCTGGCGCTCTTTGACCACGATAAGAGAGCTGAAGCTGAACGTGCGGCTAAGCAAGTTGAATACGTCGAGCTTACTACCCACCCCGATTTTCAAGAAGAATTTATTAAGGCTCTTGCTTTTCCAACTTAATAAAGAGACTAAAAATTTTTATAAGCCACCCCCTTCCGTTTCTACGCTTCTTTTTCCTGGCTGAGCCTAAGAGTTATTAATCGGAGCAATTAAATATTTACAGTTATCACTCTTGTCTTACTCCGTGGTCTGGCTTTATCGAGTTTCCCCAATGAAATTGTGTCGTAATTACCCATAAGAAATAAAACCAAATGCGGCAAGGGACAAGCCCTTGCCCTACGCTTTAGATTTTTTTAATTTCTCGTAGGGCAAGCCCTTGGGGCTTGCCGAACTACGCATTAAGATGTCGTTTATTTTATGCTCTCATTAATAACTAGTATTTCATTTTAATGAGCCTCTCTCCCGCACGCCTGAATTAAGCTGGGATTTAAAAACTGATCGACGGTCAGTGATATTTTATCTTGACATCCCTAAGGAAGGCTATAAAATAAATGGGGTGTTTTCCCAGAGGGAAAGGAGGATTTTTATTTATGTCCATAACTATTATCAAAGAATTCTGCAAAGGCTGCGGTTTCTGTATCGCCAATTGCCCCAAAAAAGTGTTTGAACTTTCTGACGAAATGAATAAAAAAGGATATCGCCTCCCGCGGGCAGTCCGTGAGGCGGATTGCACCGAGTGCGGTATTTGTGATCTTTATTGTCCTGATTTTGCTATAATTCTGGAAAAAACCAAAGATAAAAAATTGAGAAAGGAGAAGATCTAATGGCTTCCGGAGTAAAACCGGGAAGATATTTTGTGCAGGGGGACGAGGCGATTGCCGAAGGAGCGATCGCTGCGGGCTGCCGCTTTTTTGCCGGCTATCCAATTACCCCATCTTCTGAAACTTCCGAAGCTATGGCCCGCCGTTTACCAGAAGTGGGTGGAATTTGCCTGCAGATGGAAGATGAATTGGCTTCCATCCATGCCGTAGGAGCAGCTTCCGTTGGTGGCCTCAAGGCCATGACCATTTCTTCTGGCCCCGGAATCAGTCTTAAATTAGAGGGATTAGGCTGGGGGATTAAGAATGAAATTCCCTATGTGGTCGTAGATGTTCAAAGAGCTGGGCCAAGTAATGGCGTCGCTACCAGAGTAGGGCAAGGAGATTTTTATACTGTCCGTTACGGATCAGCAGGAGGGAACAGCGCTTTAATCGCCCTTTCGCCCAAATCTACCCAAGAAGCATTTGACCTCACTATTGAATGTTTCAATCTGGCTGAAATTTTCCGCTGTCCAGTATTTTTGCTTACAGATGAAACAGTGGGGCATACCCGGGAATTATTAGTCATCCCTGAAGAATCGGAACTTAAAATTGTCCCGCGGCGCAAACCCACTGTTCCTCCAGAAGAATTTCTCATGTATCCATTGGACAACCCAACGGTGATTAACTATCCCTTCCCCAATATCGGCGAGGGTTACGGCATTTGTGTCTCCCCTTACACCCACACTTCCAAGGGCTACGCCAGCACGGCCCAAGAAATTCAGGAAAAAATGGCCAAGCGTCTGGTTTTAAAAGTCACCGCTAATTTGGATAAATTGGTACGCGTGGAAAGGCAAAAAATGGAGGACGCCGAATTCGCCGTCATAGCTTACGGAGGAAATGCCCGCCCGGCCATGGCTGCAGTGGAGATGGCCCGGGAAAAAGGTTTAAAAGTTGGCTTTTTCCGGCCGATAATAGTCTGGCCTTTCCCTGATGAAGAAGTCCTTAAAGTAGCGGAAAAAGTTAAGAAGATCTTAGTCTGCGAATTAAACATAGACGGACAACTTTCCCGAGAAGTGGCGCGGGCGGCTAAAGGCCAAGCTGAAGTTTATCATTTGGGATCCGGGGGAGTAGAACCTCATTTGCCCGCCCAAATATTCAACGAAATAAGGAGGCTTTATTCA
>CAZAGD010000221.1:0-16135 GCA_964484485.1 uncultured Syntrophaceae bacterium | reverse complement strand
ATTTCACAGTGAATCATTTGACCGTGTCCAGCATGGCTTGCATATCGCCCAAGCAGCTTTGGCTTTAGAAAGAGAGGTGCGTCTTTTTTTTACCTATGGGTCTCTTAATTATCTTAAAAATGATAGTTTCCCCCTTCCCTCTGTTGACGAAGAACCATCTATTTATGGGAAAAATCCTAAAAAAAAGGAGAATGAAAATTGGCGAGAGGAGCTAAATGAACTTCTCCGGCAAACAAAAGAATTGGGAGCAAAATTTTACGTGTGCAGCAAGTCCATGAGCCTGCTTAATATAGCCAGAAATGAGCTAAGCGGGGTAGTGGACCGGAGTATGGGGTTGATTACTTTTTTGACAGCCGCCGCTGCTGATCAGATTTTATTTATATGAAGGAATAAGCAAATGGCGCCATTTCCTAACTCAGAGGGGAAAACATCTACTTCTACTCTCATAGATGCCACTGGTCTATTCTGCCCGCTTCCCATTGTAAAATTGAAAAAAGCTTTGGCTGAATTAGCTCCGGGAGAAAGAGTGGTCATCTGGGCCGATGA
Organism: uncultured Syntrophaceae bacterium; assembly: GCA_964484485.1. Taxonomy (GTDB): domain Bacteria; phylum Desulfobacterota; class SM23-61; order SM23-61; family SM23-61; genus CAZAGD01. The sequence goes on along the minus strand of CAZAGD010000221.1, from coordinate 15,589 downwards.
TCCCGCGTTTGGGGACGATTTAATTTCTTGGTGCCAAGAAACAAAAAATAAACTGCTGTCCCTTTCTAAACAGAAACAAAATTTCTTTATTGCGGTGGTCGAAAAAAGTGATGAAAATTAATTTTGATCATTTAAGTTATGCGGCGATCTTGCCTCAAGTAAGGGAAGCTATGCTTCTCTTCTTAGGAGAAGAGGCGGGCAATCCTTTAAGTCAACATGTTTTTGGCGAAAGAGCTCGTTGCGCTATAGAAAAAGCTCGCCTCCAGGTAGCCAATCTAATCGGAGCAAATGCAGAAGAAATAATCTTCACCAGTTGCGGCAGCGAAGCAAATAATTTAGCTATTAAAGGAATTGCTCAAGCTCATCAGAAAAAAGGGAAACACATTATTAGCAGCCCTATTGAACACCTCTCGGTCTTGCATCCTTTAAAATCTTTGGAAAGAGAGGGATGCGAGATTTCTTGGTTATCAGTCGATGAGCAAGGCTTGTTTGATCCGGATGAGGTGCCAAGATTAATTCGCCGCGATACAATTTTAATCTCTCTTACTATGGCCTCTAACGAAATTGGAACTTTAGAGCCCATTGCTCAGATAGGAAAGATAGCTAAAGAACGGGATATTCCCTTCCATGTAGATGGTGTAGCGGCCGTAGGGGTTATTCCCATAAACGTGGGGGAATTAGGAGTTGATTTATTAAGTATCTCGGCCAATACCTTTTATGGACCTTTGGGGTCAGGGGCTTTATATGTACGCCACGGTACTAAGATTTATCCTTTAATAGAAGGTGGCGTCCAAGAGAACGGGCTGAGAGCTGGAACTCATAATGTCCCAGGAATAGTTGGCCTGGGGGTGGCGGCTCAGTTAGCAAATGAAGAGCAAATGGCCAGGCAAGCACTTTTATCAAAATTGGGCGAGAAGTTACGGGCCGGTCTTCTGGACAAGATTCCGGAAATGTTTATTACCGGCCATCCCACCCTCCGCCTTCCTGGCCACGTTAGTTTTTGCGTAAAATTTGTTGAAGGCGAAGCCCTGAGCATCCATCTTAATTTTTTGGGTATTGCCACAACGAGCGGTTCAACCTGTTCTTCCCAAGCTTTAAAAGTCTCCCATGTCTTGAAAGCTATCGGCATAGATCCTCTTTGGGCCCAAGGATCCTTAGTATGCAGCTTGGGAATAGATAATACCATGGAGCAGGTGGACTTTTTCCTTGCTCATTTCCCGCCTATCGTAGAAAAATTGCGGCAACTTTCTCCTCTTTTTACCAAGTACCATTTAAAGCAAAAACCCGCCCCTTCCACTCCAACCTAAAAGCAGCTTCCTTGCCGAAATCTCTTCGAATCTTAAACTTTTACTAATTTTACTTTGGTGTCATAGAAAGAAACACTCCCGCCTACTGGGTCGAGCATACAGGTGTTTTTTAAGTATGGATCAATCCACATAGCGGCGTTGGCGTGAACACCCGTGGCTCGCCGAGGATCACCTTTTATGACTTTGCCGTCAATGACTACATCAGCTGCCCCCGTAGCCCAGTGGCCATGGCCCAGAGTAAAAGTAATTACTCCGGGTTTAATAGTCTCGGTAATTTTCACCTTGCCGATCATGGGCTTTTTTTGGCCATTTTTTAAGTCCCAGATTCCTTCTTTGTTCGTGGCCGAGATAACTTTAACTTGGTCTCCTTCCTTCACGCCTATTTTTTGAGCATCCTGGGGATTGATGATTATGTAATTTTCAGGCAAAATAGAAAGCAGCCAATAATTAGGAATGGTGCGCGATTTGGTCATTAATATATCTCTCTGGGTAATTAAACAGAAAGGATAACCTTCCTCCAGCCCACTTTCCCGAGGAGATTTTCCTAAAGCTGTAGAGATGGGAATATAGGTGGCGTACCCAGGATTGGGCTGCCCCGTAAAGGCATTTTTGGTTTGGGCCGTCTTCTCTTGATACATATTAATGCATCTTTTATATTGATTGGTCACCAAGTCCCCTTGATAGATATCCTTATATTCTTGAAACCTCCCTCCGCGGTTTAATACATAAACCACCTTCCGCCAGTTGGGACCCGTAATTTTTTCCCACCTCTCTGGATCGAAGACTGTCTTAGGTAAATGGCGGCGAGATTCAAGAAAAAGTTTAAGTTCGTCATCATCGGCCTCCGGTACCGGCGTTCCATCGGTAGCTACATTAGCTACCATGCGTATATAAAAATCATCGGGCCTGGTAAAATCCTGGCCAGGTCCAAAACCGTCTTTACCAAATCCCTTCATGCCCAATTTTTCAGCCAAAGCCAACAGGAGAGCTTCAAAAGAACAAGGCATTTCTTCCCCGAATACTTTGGCCGTCACAGGGAGCGGAGCAATCACTGGTTGCCTTATGGGCTGCACCTTAACCGGCATGTTGGGATGAGACCCTTGCATCTCCCATCTTTCCAGGTAGCTCAAGTCTGGGAAAATATAATCAGCATACATGGAAGTTGTCCCGATTATAATGTCGCAAGCCACAAAAAGAGGAACCTTATTTAAATCCGTTAAAACTGCAATATTAGTTTGCCCCGCGGGGAGGGAATATGCAGGCGAACCCATATACATAAAGAGCGCCTTTATTGGATAAGGGTACTGGTCTCCGATGGAGGGAATAATCTCTTCATAAATGTCACTGGCTAAAGGCCACCAATTTCTCTTCGCCGGGTAGCCTTTAAAAAGCGTAGTGTTTTCATATTTAATATCATGGCGGATAATACTTAGGCCAAATTTGGTGGTTTTGCCCGGCTTCATTTTCCCCAAATCAAAAGGCTGGCCCGGTTTCCCTCCGGTAATATTATATGTAGAAGCGGCAATCATCCCGCCTTTCCAATCAAAGTTGCCTAAAAGGAGATTAATTGTCATAGCCGAGGTAACGTTATAAAAACCATTAGTATGCTGAGCTACTCCTCGATGGACATCTACCACCGCCCTTTTGCCATGGCTGGTTAATTCCCGGGCTACCTCCTCTATGTCTTTCACCGGCAGGCCGCAAATTTTAGCCCATTCTTCCATGGTCTTAGTATTTGCTGCTTCGGCCACAATCTGTAAAGCACTCTTTACCTTTATTCCTTGAATTATGGTATTAACAAAAAGTTCTCCTTTAACTGGCGTCTTTTCATCGTCTGGATCAACGGGCACTGGTTTTCCTTCTTGCCAGGCGACGAGATATTCAAAGTCATGTTCTTGGCCATCTTTGCCTTTTCTCTTTTCTATAGGGGCCAGACCAATTTCTTGAGCACGTAAAAATTTTCCAGGCCGGCCTTGTTCATCAATTTTTACCAGCAGCACGGCATTCGTCCAAGTAGGCTCGCCCGCCGCTTTAGCTGCGGCCTTATTAGCATTGGCTAAATATTTAGCATCAAAGCGTCGTTGATTTATGATCCATTGGATAAGGGCCGCGAAGAAAGCGGCATCTGTTCCTGGATTGATAGGTAAATACCGGTGAGCTTTAGCCGCAGATTTATTGAAGCGCGGATCAACTACTACTAATTTAGTTTTCCCAGATACAATGTTCGGGATTAAACGGACATTTATGTTAGAAGGGCCATAATTGGCATCAAAAAGATTTGAGCCCACAGAGAGAATGTATGCCGAGTTTTCAAAGTTCCCCTGCCAATAAAATTTCACTCCGCCACTGAATTTATCAAAACTGTATTGCTCACTCATTGCCTTGCAGGTGAAATAAAGAGATCCTTGGCATACCGTAGTGTGGCCATGAGTATTTACCGTGCCAAAATAATCATTAAAAAACCTTCCGGCAAAGTCACTTCTCCCCCCTTTCTTCCTCCCCCAAAAATAGACTAATTGATTATTTTTCGGCCCTAAGTCAGGATGATCCGGATCAATCAGATAATGGAGGTTCTGAGCGTGTTTTTTCTTAAATTCTTCTACAGCTTTCTTTTTATCCTTGGCCTTGGCCAGAGCCATGATATCAGCCGCCATTTCTTTAGCCACCTGGGGATCGCGCAATGCAAAAATATCTTTAAGACCAGTAATTTCTCTATTTTCTTCCCCAGGTACCTGGTGGAAAAGTTTTCCTCCCTCGATTATTTCGGCAATAGCTTGGGCAAAAGGAATAGACACCCATTTCCCTTCTCCTCTTTTTCCCGCTCTTTTTAATACTTTAGTAAGGCGATAAGGATCATAAACCGTTTGTAACCCTGCTTGTCCCTTTGGACAAATAGCCGCATCGATTGTATTTACCGTTAGAGGTGAAGTGGCATAAGATAAATGGGGAACAGCGACAAAGGGGTTGTAAGGATTCCCATCTATTTTTAAAGCTATAGCTAAATTATCTTTACGGAAAAGTTTCACTTTTATACCACACCCGGTATTACACTGGAGGCAGACCGTATATAAAATATTTTGAGCATTCATCAGCTCATATTCTTCTTCTTTGCTCAAAAATCCGACTTCAGCCTTGGCCATGAGGTCTTTAGCCCAGCCTAACTGCGCGGCCAATAAAGTCCCGCCTAATAAAGCCGAACATTTAAGAAAGTCTCGCCGATCCATATTATTTAAGAGCCGATCATTTTTTTCCATTTTTCCTTCTCCTTTAAGGCAATATATAAAATACGCGTGGTTTAGTCTTTGATTTATCGGCAAAGACCGGCTTCTCTCCCGGATAGCCGATCATTTTGGCTAATTCCTGAGGGCTTTTGCCTTTAAGCACTTTATAATCCTTAACTTTTATTTCGCCTTTAGTCCTCACCTGGGCCAATACCTTTACTGAATTAGTCTTCATCATTTTATAGATCAGACTATCTTGATCTTTTATGTCCCCAAAAAAATTGGCGCGGCAGATGCAGGTGCTTACACACATGGGAACGAGTCCATTTTTTAGACGGTGCCAACAAAAATGGCATTTCCGCGCTACTCCATATGGGAGGTGATACTTCTCGCGGGGCCATTTACGACTGTACTCCCACGATGGCGCTTTTTCGTATTCCTCTAAACGAGGCGTCCCTTCCGTAAAAAATTCGCCTCCATCAAGTCCGCGCGCTTTATATGGGCAAGCAAAGAGACAGCGACCACATCCTATACACTGTTCATAATTAATCATTACTATGCCCGCGCTTAGGCCTTTTTTACTCTTCCAGGTAGCTTTTCCTTCTCCTTTATTGGGGCAAGCCTCTACGCAAGGCGGTTCATCGCATTGTTGGCAAGGTCGCGGCGTATAGCGGATTTTTATTTTGGGGAAAACCCCCATTTCTTCTACATAAACTGGGCGGTAGACTATGCCTGGAGGAGTTTTCTGCTCAGCTACACAGCCTGCTGTGCAAGACCGGCAAGCAGTGCATCTTCTTAAATCTATAACCATGGCCCAATAGGGATCGGGTTTTTTCAAAGCCCGCTTTATATCTTCTTGGATAATAATTAACTCATCTTTACCTTCCCGCATTTACTTCCCCTCCTTCTTATGGCATACATAGCAGTTAGACCTTAAATCAAAGGCTTGTTTACCGTCATGGCAAACCCCGCAAGATTGGGCTTGGCGGCGATGAATCATTTTTACAGTCTTATGCTGTTCTTTCGTTAAGAATGTGAAGGGATGGCACTGCGTACAATTAAAACCAATTAATTCAACATGTGTTTCGTGGCTAAAGATTACATCTCCCACGCGCTTTACTTCGTATTTGATGTCCCCTCCTCCAATTCTGCCTAAGGCTATCCCGGCGGAGATAACCATTAGGCAAAAAAGTGCCGCTAAAATAAATTTTCTCACTCCCCACCTCCTGAAAATAAAAGCTTTTAAAAAGACTGGAAAGTTGTTTACCACATAGTGGTATTTGTGTCAATATTTTTTATTGCGATCTCTGGAAAAGGAGATAATAAACTACACTAGGTACGGAAGGGCGAGACAAAGAGGCTTCTGGGAAGAATCGGATCAATGAGTGAAGGGAAAGGAATTGTTTCTAACTAACTTTCGGTAACCTACAAAAAAATATCTGCCCATGCAATTTGTAGGGTAAGGGCTTGTCCCCTACCTCAAGTGGCTCATAAAAGATCTCTGAAAAAGTCCCGCGGCATGTAATTGCATTATTCTAGGCAAGCAGAAATCCAGTATTTTCAAGGCATTTCTGGACTACCGCTTTTGCGGGAGTGACCAAAAAGTCCGTTTTTCAGAGCTCTGGTAATGAATCATTTGATGGTGAGTGACCTAGTAAGAAGAAACAGATCCTCTAATTTCTTAGGACCAGCCTTCATGGCTGGCCAAACTCGGCCAGGGTCAAGTCCATGCCCCTCTTTTCTAAAAAGGGGATGGGGGAGATTATTTTTCTCCTTTTAAAACCATCACTGAATGGTAGGTGACATAGTAATTGAATCATTATTTACTTTTGTTTCGGGAGGCCAACTTTTAGAGCTAGCCAAATTTGGCCAGAGTCAAGCCCTCAGGGCCGGCCTCTTTTCGGCAAGGGATAAACCCTTGCGCTACAAATTTACGCTTTTGTCAATCTCGGAATTTAATAACTCCCCCTCTTTAGATTAAGAGAGGGAAAAAAGGAGCGTTAAATAAAGAGGGGAAAGGGGATGTTAAGGTAAGAAGTAAACCCATGTCCTAAGAGACTCTTGATAAATTTTATTAACCTTCGTAGCTTGCCTTTTTTCGGTAAGGGATAGGCCTTCTCCCTACAATAATAATCCGTGGCCTAAGGCCTCATTCAAAATTGGATAAAAGGAAGTTTTTTCTCTTCTTTCCTTTTCGCCAGCGGAGAAAGGCGGGGCGACTCACTCAGAGATGGAAGAGGAATAAATCTTCCGAGTTGTTATAGAAAAAAGTTCCCCCTACTTTCTAAAAGAGCTAAAATAAGGCGAAGGAAATTGTTTTTAGGAGAGAATTTGCTCAATTCAGATTATAATATGTTCAAAATAAAATCATAAGCGGAGGTAAATTTATGAAAATAAAAGACGTGCGCGCTTATGTTTTAGAAAGTCCACTAAAACCGGAGGAGTATTTTACGTGGGCTCAAAGCCAGGTCACTAAGCGGGTGGCCACCATTGTAGAAGTGGAGACAGATGAAGGCATCACCGGGGTAGGGGAAGCTTTTGGATTTTCGCCAATGGCCACCAAAGCAATGGTTGAAAATTCTCTGCGTCCCAGATTGATAGGAGAAAATCCGATCGATACTAACCGTCTTTGGGACATGCTTTATACCATAACCAGGATGGAGGGGCAAAAAGGGGTGGCCTTGATGGCCCTAAGCGCTGTAGATATTGCCTTATGGGACATTAAAGGAAAATTTTGGCAGGCGCCGGTAGCAGATTTACTGGGTGGGCGATACCGTCAAAAAGTCGAAACTTATCCTACCGGCCTTTATCGAAAAAATGTGCCTGACCAGACCCAAGCTTTAATTGCCGAAGCCTTGGGATATCTCCAACAAGGGTATAAAGCTATGAAACTTAAGATCGGGTTTGGTCTGCAAGATGACTTGCAAAAAATTAAAGCCATCCGGAAAGCAATTGGCCCGGAGGTTCGCCTAATGTTGGATGCTAATTGTGCTTATAACGCCTCCGAAGCAATCTGGTTAGGAAAAAGAATTGAGGATTTAGATATTTTCTGGTTTGAAGAACCTATTCCGCCAGAAGACATCCAGGGACACCTGGAATTCAAAGCTAAAGTCAATATTATGTTGGCTGCAGGGGAAAGTGAATTTTCCCGTTATGGTTTTCGCGATCTAATTTCCCGGCGCGCCGTTGATATCATTCAGCCAGATTTGTGTGCGGTAGGCGGATACTCAGAAATGTTGAAAATTATAGCCATGGCCACAGCCTGGAATCTAAGATGCATCCCTCATGTTTGGGGGACAGCAGTAGGATTAGCCGCTAATCTGCAACTCCAGGCAGCTATGCCTCATTTTCCCACTTCCCTGAATCCCGAAGAATCGTTAATGGAATATGACCGCACCCCAAATCCCTTGCGTAATGAGTTGGTGGAAGAAGAATTCTTAATGGACGGGACAAAAATGATTATACCCTTTAGGCCTGGTTTAGGAATTACGCTAAACAGGAAAACCGTGGAGAAATATAGAGTAGCTTAAATTTCCCTTTAAAGACAAGGATTTCTTTAAAACCTTTTTTATGCTGTGGACCATTCCTGGAAAAATACTTCAGCCTGCTCATCCTCAAGCACCTTCACTGCGCTTCCAAATTTATCCGAGCCAGACCAGGAGAGCTGCCTTTATTTAAAGATGCTACTAAACACGCCATGGTTCATCTTTTTGTAACCGCGAATGGCTATTGGCCAATACAGCATTTGGATTTTCACGATCGAATTCCCATTGCCCTGGATTATTCAATAAGTATTGGCGAATTTGGGTTAAGGATTCTTCATTACGAATGATATGTTCGTAGTAATTCCGTTGGTAAACAGGCAAACCGGGCGTGTTGCGTATATTGTTGATGTGTTTGGTTGAAACCGTTTTAAACACCCCGATTAGGCGGCCAATGGGTTTTCGTTGTTGCGTAGGGGCGGTTCGCGAACCGCCCCTACAATATTCGTCGGCGATAACAATGATTCCATGCAAATGGTTTGGCATTACCACCCAGGCGTCCAATTCTATATTTTTATATTGGGTGGCCAACCATTGCCACGTATCGACCACAATTTGCCCTATTTCGTTCAGGCGCATTTCTCCATCCACCACTTCGCCGAATAGATAGGAACGGTCCTTGGTGCAGATAGTGATAAAATATGCTCCCGCCTGCCTGTAATCATATCCCTTCAGACGAATGCTGCGGCGATGATGTTGGGGCAATGCAGGCGTCGCCCGTAGATGATGATCGTATCTCCTTATCCCCTTTCCCAATAAACCTCTCGGCATCCTTAACCCTTGTCTTTCTGTTGACGAATTTCGGTAACAGGGCATCGGCCATCTTGCAGAGCTCGGTCTCGTAACCCACATTTGTGCTATTTTTATTACCGTTTTTTTGCAGGTTTTTTTCTTGGCCACCGCTGCTTATCCAGCAAACTTTTTGAAAATATATCATAAAATGACGGTAATTAAAATCTGTAGTTCCTTCTATTTCATAGAGCCAGCCTTTAAGGCTGACCAAATTCGGCAAAGGTCAAGCCCTTGCCCTACGAGAATTTTGATAAATTTTTATTAACCTTCGTAAGAAAAGCCCTCGTGGCTTGCCTTTTTTGGTAAGAGGAAATTCTTTACCCTACAACAATAATCCATGGTTTAGGGTCTAATTTAAAGGGACAAAAATTCCTAAGGCGATAAAATGAATTTTCCCCCTCAGAACTTATTCTCCCCGAAATTGTGCCTAAAAAGTAAAAAAGCCCACCCTGCATTGAGTGATGGCGAATGAATATTTACTCATCTTTACTTTTTCAAAAATTACTGCTAAAGAAGAATATATTTTTATTTGATCAATTTGAATCTACCGTCATGCTTATTTATATTCGGGCAAGGGAGGAAAGATGGCTAAATTCGATTTGGCAATTTTAGGGGGAACAATTATTGACGGCACAGGAAAACCTGGGTATAGGGCCGACTTAGGGATTAGCCAGGGTCATATTGCTCATATTGGGCAAATAAATCAAGGGGAATCTGGCCAAGAAATATCTGCTAATGGATTAGTTATAACTCCAGGTTTTATCGATACGCACAGCCACTCGGATCTCATGGTATTTGCTGAACCAGAATTACTCCCTAAGCTTAAGCAAGGAGTGACTACTGAAGTCTTAGGACAAGATGGTATCGGTGCGGCTCCTATTTCTTCTAAATATTTAACCCAATGGCGTCAATATATGGCTGGATTAAGTGGAGACCCTCCTATCAGCTGGGATTGGGAAAGCCTTGGTCAGTATCTGGAACGGGTAGCCGCCCAAAAACCTGGTCCAAATTTGGCGGTTTTAGTGCCCCAGGGAAATATCCGCATGGTGGTTTTGGGTTTGGAAAATATAGAAGCCGATTCTCAACAGCTCAAGGCTATGGAAGAAAAAGTTGCCCAGGCCATGACCGAAGGGGCTTGCGGAATCTCTCTGGGCATGGTCTATCTACCTTGCATTTTTTCTAAGCGAGAAGAGTTGGTTAGGCTTTTTCGCCGTTGCCGCCAGTACGGAGGTTTTTGGGTAGTGCACATTCGCAGTGGAGGAGATTTTCTCTTAGAATCCATAGAAGAGGTGATTTCCATGGCTAAAGAAGCAGAAATCCCTTTACACATCTCCCATTTTAAAGCAGCGGGCCGGCGCAACTGGTCTAAAATGGAGCCAGCTCTCAATTTACTCGATAAAGCCCGAAAAGAAGGATTAGATATAACTTTTGATATTTATCCTTATACCGCGGGCAGCACCATGTTCTTGGCCATTCTCCCTCCTTGGGCCTTAGAAGGAGGAGTAGCTAAGACTCTGGCCCGACTTAAGGATCCTGATCTCCAAAAGAGAATAAAAGAAGAGTTTAAAAAACCACCATCGGTACCTAACTGGGAAAACTACGTCAATTTTGCGGGGTGGGATAATATCATTATTTCATCGGTTACCAATCCGCAAAACTCTTCTTGGGTGGGTAAATCAGTAGCGGCCATAGCTGAAGAAAATGGGCAAGATCCAGCAGATATGGCGTTGCATATCCTCTTGGCTGAGGAAGGAAAAGTTGGGATGATTCTCTTCACTATGGACGAAGAAAAAATGGTTTTGGGATTGCGCCATCCTTTAGGCATGATCTGCACTGATGGTCTCTTAGGGGGCCAACCTCATCCGCGCGTTTATGGAACATATCCGCGTATTTTAGGAAGGTATGTGCGTGAAAGGAAAGATTTATCTTTGGCGGAAGCTATCCGCAAGATGACTTCCTTCCCTGCGCAGCGTTTGGGCCTAAAAGACCGCGGCGTTATTGCTCAAGGCATGGCCGCAGATTTAGTGGTTTTTAATCCAGAAACCGTTATTGATCGAGCTACTTATGAAAATCCCCGTCAGTATCCGCTGGGCATCGAGCATGTAATCGTCAATGGGGTTCATTCCATAAAAAATGGGGAGTTTACTGGCCAACGGGGAGGCCGGGTTTTAAAAAAACAGATTACTTAAAAGAATAAGGGGCAAAAGCATGAATTGGGAAGCTAATTTTGAGCAAGAATTGCGGGATCTATTTCAAGAGCGGGGAGTTGATCTCTGGGGAATTGCTGATCTTACCCCCGCCCGAGATTTCATAATAAACCAAGGAGGATCGTGGTTAGGGCAGTTCCCGCGGGCGATTTCCATAGGCCTGGGTCTAGCAGATTTAATCGTAGACCAACATAATCCTCAGGAACCGCGGCGGGAGAGTATTTATTGGCATCATGTGTATAATGTAGTAACTCCTGCTTTGGATTTTATAGCTTACGATGTTACCCGTTGGTTGAGTAAAAGAGGGTTTGCTGCTTTTCCTGTGCCTGCCTCCACACCTTATCAATACGAAAAATTAAGCGGCCTTTTTTCCCATAAATTGGCTGCTCATTTAGCTGGCTTGGGCTGGATTGGCAAGAGCTGTTTACTCGTGACTAAAGAATTTGGGCCGCGTATACGCTTTGTTTCTGTGCTCACAGATGCACCCTTACCCCCAGGTAAACCATTAGAAAATTCCTGTGGGAAATGTCATATCTGCGTTGATACTTGCCCAGTAGGAGCTTTTACAGGAAGAGAATTTTCGCCTGACGAACCGCGCGACCAGCGCTTCCAGGCTTTTAAATGCTCGGACTTTCGACGGGACCACCCTTGTGGCCTCTGTGTCTCTTCCTGTCCGCGATAATCTCCCTAACCCCTCTTTAGAAAAGAGGGGAAAGAAATAAAATTTAAAAGAGACAGAATCAGGGATTACTAGAAAGGCGCCTTTTTAATTGACCTAAAGGAAAGGGTGTGTTAATTTAAATATTATCTAAGGCATTGAAATCCTAATGTAAATTTCAAAATGGAGTTGAGCTATGAATCCGCAAATCTTCAGGGAGTATGATATTCGCGGTGTAGTTGAAAAAGATTTAAATCCCCAATTAGTCAAAAAATTAGGCCAAGGATATGCTACCTACCTCTCCCGCTTTGGTAAGAAGAAAGTAGTGGTGGGTAGGGATGGGAGATTGAGTTCCCCATCTTTGCGCGACTCTTTAATCCAAGGGCTCCTGGCGGGGGGAATGGAAATTATCGACATAGGAGTATGTCCTACGCCAGTCTTTTATTTCTCCCTCTTTCATTTTGATCAAGAAGGGGGAATTATGATTACGGGCAGTCATAATCCTCCTGAATTTAATGGCTTTAAAGTTTGCCTAGGCAAAGAAACTATCTATGGAGAAGAAATCCAAAATTTACGGCGGATAATTGAAGAAGGTAATTTTGTTCAAGGTTCGGGAACAATCAGTTATAAGGAAATAATTCCTACTTACCAGGATTACCTTTTACAAAATATCAGGCTCCAAAGAAAAATAAAAATAGTCATTGATAGTGGTAACGGGACTGCCGGAGCAGTTGCTCCTAAAATCTTCCGTTCCTTGGGCTGCGAAGTGGAAGAATTATTTTCCGAAATTGACGGCCGATTTCCTCATCATCACCCAGATCCTACTATTCCGGAGAACATGAAAGATTTGATTGCCAAAGTTAAAGAGACCGGGGCTGAAGTGGGATTCGGCTATGATGGAGATGCTGATAGGATTGGCGTGGTTGATCATCTGGGCAATATCATCTGGGGCGATCAATTATTAATTCTTTTTGCCCGAGAGGTGCTTAAACACCACCCTGGGGCTACCATTGTCTCAGAGGTAAAATGCTCACAAAACTTGTATGAGGACATCGCCCGTCACGGAGGGCGCGGCATTATGTGGAAAGCCGGTCATTCCTTGTTAAAAAGCAAAATGAAGGCCGAGAAGGCTCTCTTAGGCGGGGAAATGAGTGGCCACATTTTCTTTGCTGATCGGTATTTTGGGTATGACGATGCTATCTACGCTTCTGGCCGCTTGTTAGAAATTCTTTCCCAAACGGAAAAAAGAATTCCGGAATTATTTAGTGATCTGCCCAAAACATATTCCACTCCCGAAATCCGCGTGGAGTGTCCAGATGATATAAAATTTAATTTAGTAGAAAAAGTACGGGATTCTTTTCGACAAGAATACCCTATCGTGGACGTGGATGGAGTCAGGATCATATTCCCTGATGGGTGGGGATTAGTGCGCGCTTCCAATACCCAGCCAGTTTTAGTGTTGCGCTTTGAAGCTCGTTCCCCGGAACGGCTGAAAGAAATCAGAGCTTTAGTGGAAAATAGAGTAAGCCAAATTTCCCGCCAATTTAAAGGATGAAGTTAGCATATGGTTAAGAACGTTAAACTTCCTGTATATGCCGTGATCATGGCTGGAGGAGGTGGGACTCGCTTTTGGCCTTGGAGTAGAGAAAAAACCCCCAAACAATTGCTGCCAATCATTTCTTCCCGCACCATGATTGAAGAAACGGTCAGTCGTCTAGATCCTTTCGTGCCCCCGCAAAGAATTTTTATCGTTACTTCGCGCAACCAGATAACCAAAATTCGCCAAGCTTTGCCCAACTTGCCTTCGGAAAATTTTTTAGTAGAGCCCGTGGGAAAGAATACCGCCCCGTGCCTCGGTTTGGCAGCTTTTTATCTAAAACGGATTGACCCAGAAGGCGTCATGTTGGTCTTACCAGCAGATCATTTTATTGGTGAGCAGGAAAAATTTTTGAATACTTTGCAAGTGGCGGCGGCTTTTGCCAGCCGAGAAAATTTTTTAGTTACGCTAGGTTTGAAGCCTACTGCTCCGGAGACGGGCTACGGCTATATCCAGAAAGGAGAGCTTCTAAGACGGGTGAAGGGGATAGAAATATTTAAAGCCAAAGCTTTTCGGGAAAAACCAAGTCCGGAAATAGCCTTGGCCTACTTGCGCGAGGGAAGCTACCTTTGGAATAGCGGCATGTTTGTTTGGCGGGTGGAAATTTTTCTAAAAGCTTTGGAAGCCTGTCTTCCTGAGCTTTATCAAGAGATGGCCATTCTGTCCAAAATTTTGGGAACTTCGCAAGAAAGAAGAATATTACCCAAAATTTACGCCCGCTGCCCAGCTATTTCGGTAGACTACGGGGTTATGGAAAAAGCCTCTAATGTGGCTATGATCCAGGCTCATTTTTCTTGGGACGATGTGGGTAGTTGGTCAGCTTTGTGGAAAATTTCTGCCAAAGACCAGAGAGATAATGTTTATTTAGTCAAAGAAGGAAATGGTCGCGGGAAAATATTGGCTCTCGATAGCACGGGCTGTTTAATCCGGGCCGAAAAAAATTTAATTGCCCTTCTGGGAATGAAAGATACTATTGTTGTGGAAGCTGGCGGATCTATTTTAGTCTGTCCTAAAAATAGATCCCAAGAGGTCAGGCAAATTCTGGCGCGGATCAAAGAAAAAGGGTGGAAAAAATATCTGTAAAGATAAACAGGTAGAATATGATGTTAATAATACCGGCTGTGGATATTAAGGGTGGTAAATGCGTGCGGCTCTTCCAAGGAGATTATGAACAAGAAACCGTTTACGGAGAAGATCCTCTGGCCATGGCCAAAAGATGGATTAATGAAGGAGCTCCTTTTCTCCACTTGGTGGACTTAGATGGAGCGCGCGCTGGATTTCCCGTCAACAAGGTAATAATTGCGGATATTCTGCGCCAATCTCCAGTTCCCGTCCAAGTAGGGGGCGGAATTCGGAACTTAGAGACGATAGAAGAATATATCTCTTGGGGAGCCCAGAGAGTAATCTTGGGTACAGCCGCCATTATTAATTCATCTTTTCTGGAAGAGGCTTGCCGCAGATGGCCAGGCCAAATTGCCGTGGATATCGCCGCCAAAGGGGGTAATGTAGTAATCTCTGGCTGGCAAAAGGAAACCGATTTATCTACTATTGAACTTGCCCGCAAATGCCAAGAAAAGGGAGCTGCCGTAATTATTTATACTGACATTCTCCGAGATGGTACGCAAAAAGGTATAAATTTGGTGGCTACTCGCCAGATAGCGGCCAGTTTGCAAATCCCAGTTATTGCCTCAGGAGGCATCTCCACTTTGGCTGACCTGGAAGCCTTATTGCCTTTGGAAAAAGAAGGGGTCTGCGGCGTAATCATCGGCCGGGCTCTTTATGCCGGGACTTTAAAGCTCCCGGAAGCCTTGGCCCTAATTAGAAGAGGTTAAAAATTTGTTAGTGAAACGCATTATCCCTTGTTTAGATGTAAAAGATGGGCGGGTGGTCAAAGGAACCAATTTCCTTAATCTGCGGGACGCCGGCGATCCCGTGGAAAATGCCCGCTTTTATGATGAACAGGGAGCGGATGAATTGGCTTTCTTGGATATTACTGCTTCGGCTGAAAAACGCCAGATTATCTTAGAGGTAGTACGGCGGACAGCCGAAGAAGTTTTTATGCCTTTGACTGTAGGCGGAGGTCTGCGCACGATTGAAGATGTACGTCAACTCTTAAGCGCCGGGGCCGACAAAGTTTCGATTAATACGGCAGCGGTGCAAAATCCGGATTTAATCCGGGCGGCTGCGGAAAAATTTGGGAGCCAATGTGTGGTCGTGGCCATCGACGCTAAAAGAGTCGCGCCAGAAAAAGAAGTGTGGCGCGAG
>CAZAGD010000220.1:0-33677 GCA_964484485.1 uncultured Syntrophaceae bacterium | reverse complement strand
TAATCTCGGCTTACAAGTTTTTTGTTGGTGCTGGATTTTAATGACGAATAGAAGTTGGATGCTTTATATCTTCTCGGCTCTATTCGGATTTTCTTATGGAGGGGTGAGCGCTGTATTTCCTGCTATCGTAGGTGATTATTTTGGCCGGCTAAAAGCTGCTTCGGTCATCGGTGCTATCTTCACTCTGGCGGGCGTCTCCGCGGCCATCGGCCCGGTAGTGGGCGGATATATCTACGATGTAACTAAATCTCACCAGTGGTCTTTTTTACTGGGAGTTATAACCAATCTGGCGGCTTTCATGCTCATCTTCATCTCCAAACCGCCAGTTAAGATTCAAAAAAAATTAAGCAAAAAAAATAGCTCCTGAACCAGCTCTATATACTTTCTTATTTTTTACGCACTGGTTTTTCTTTAAAATCGATCATCTTCCAACCTGTCAACTCAATTTTCTCTGTTAATTTTGGAGCCATATTAAACCAGCGGACTAAATAATCTGCTTCCATATGGTCCACCTTCCAAACTTTAAAATCATACCAGTTTTCATAGAACATGACTTTGCGTGGATTCGGGGCCATGGTATTCATATCCAGATTAATATGCATCTCATAGTTAATGCACCCTGGTTCCGTATGGGTAAGGGGAACTAAGCTCATCATTTCTTTACGGGCGCGATCAATGCAATCGGGAATCCCTTCTCCAATACAAGCATCTTTAGGTTTAACATCAACTAATGCCAACAGAGTGTATTTCTCTTCTGGATCTGGATTCTCCCCTCCTCGAAAAGTCGGATTAGTGGGCATGTTTACCATTTCCCATATGCTAAGTTCTATTTTTTCCGTTACTTTGGGAGCAATTTCATTTATCCATCTCTGTAAGTATGGCATCTGCATATGTAAGTCCCAATCTTCTCTACTACGCCAATTTTCATAAAACATGTATAATCTTGGGTTCTCTTTTTTGTAATTATGCCATTCTGTCCCCACATTTATGTGCATATCATAATTGATGCATCCCGGCTCTTGATGAGTCAAAGGAACGAGTTTCATAAGTTCTTCTTTTGCTATTTTCTCTTTCCCGGGCTTTACATGCACTATGGCCAAAACGGTTAATTTTTTATTATCGCCGGCAAAAGAAAAATCAAATCCTCCTACGATAAATGCCAATGCCGCTAATAGGATAATTACCTTCTTACCCATTTTTGCCTCCTTTCTGAAGTGCATTGCAAAATTGGAAAAGTTCTTTATTTAAAATACCTCTCCTCTCGCTGGTTCAGGAGCAACCCCTACTTTCTTCACCTCCTTTTAATACTTTGTATGATTATTTAATGATAAAATTTTGATATCAAATTGCCAATTTCTTGTCAAGAATAATTTTGCATTTTTTAGATTTTCCTAAAATATCAATTATATTAATGAGTTTGAATCGCCAGTAGTTTTTGATTATTTTAAAAATTTCCCAATTATTTCTTGTCTTGCTACTTGGCTTTGAGTCAGAAAATCATATCTTTTCTTTAGGCTAAAAAATAATTATTTGGTTTAAATAAAATTTTAGATGAAAAGGCTAGTTCAATTGCTATAATTAATAATGACATACAATTAATATTAATTAGCCTATGAGGGAAATGCATGCCTGATCTTGAAATTATAATTAAAGATGTATCTTTGCGGGATGGGCTCCAGAATATACGGGACTTTATTCCTACGGAAGCTAAAATTGAACTTTTTCGGCGTCTCGCTGAAAGTGGCTTACGCAAAATAGAAATCACCTCTTTTGTTAATCCCAAAGCTGTGCCCCAATTTCAAGACGCCGCCCAGGTAGCCAGGGAAATATTAAAGATAAAACCAGAGGGAGTGGAGGTTTCCGCTCTCGTTCCCAATCTAAAAGGAGCTGAGTTAGCTCTGCAAAATGGGATACGTCATCTGGGTCTGGTGATATCGGTAAGTGAGTCTCATAATATAAGTAATGTGCGGCGGACTACTGCTGAATCTATAGAAGAGCTCAAAAAAATTTTAGAGCTGAGAGCAAATCATCCTGATTTGCAAATTAAGGTCGGCATGGCCACCGTTTTTGGCTGCCCTTTTGAAGGGAAAATTCCAGCCCAAGTCACTTTAAATTTTGTCCGCAAGTTTTACGAATTAGGTATAAGAGAAATGTCTTTATCAGATACTGTCGGATTTGGCAACCCCAAAGAAGTAAAAGAGACCTGCCGCCTCTGCCTCCGAGAATTTCCAGATGTTATTTTTTCTGTTCACCTCCATAATACCCGCGGACTTGGTTTGGCTAATTCTTTGGCAGCTTATGAAACTGGTATCCGCATTCATGATGGCGCCATCGGAGGATTAGGAGGATGCCCTTTTGCTCCCGGGGCTAAAGGAAATACAGCCACAGAAGATCTGGTATTCATGTTTGAAGAAATGGGCGTATCCACCGGAATCAAAATTTCATCCCTCATAGAAGCTTGTCGGTATTTACAAGGAATAAAGAAGGATGTGGCCTGGGCTAGTAGTATTTTAGAAGTTGGAGTCCCTACTCCCCGTGGTCCGATAACTAAAGAGGGTTTTGAACAGAAATGGACTATTTAGTTATTGCTTTTGCTCCGGGGATCTCGCGCCTCCCATCGGCCGGCATCTACCGCCGTGATAAAATCTAACACCGAGCGATTAAATCGATCAGGTTCTTCCAGGTTTACCGTATGCCCGCTGCGCGGATAAATTTCTAATCCGGCACGCGGGATATTCCTCTTTAAGAATAAGCTCCCTTCCAGACCGCGCTCATCTTCATCCCCCAGAATAATCAGGACAGGCAATTCCATCTTCGCCAACTGCTCACCTAAATCAATGAGCGAAGGCCTTCTCCCCTGGACTCTCAAGAAAGTGTAGGCTGACCCTTTAGGGGAATGTTCTTCGAACTGGCGGCGAAACTCCGCCCAGGCCCGCGGGTTCTTATTTTGCAACTGGACGCGGGCCGGCCCCTGGGTATAACTTTCAGAGATCGCCTTCATTCCTCCCTTGAGCATCTTCTCGGCCCGTTCAGCTACCTCCTTATGAAACTCTTCCCTTCCTGCGCCACTGCCATAACCTGAGCCGGCGATAGTCAGCGAACGGGCTCTCTGCGGATATTTTAGGCCGAACAATAAAGTAGTATAGCTGCCCATGGAAAGTCCGCAGATATGGGCGCGATCAATATTTAACGCATCAAGCAATCCTTTTAAATCTTCTATCTGGGCTTCTTGCGAGTAGGCATCTATATCATCAGGAATATCAGAAGGATAATATCCGCGGGCCGAAAAAGTAATCGCTCGATAGCGCGCCGCGAAAAAACGCATTTGGGGCTCCCAGCTGCGCCAATCCCCAGCAAACTCGTGCACAAAAACTATAGGAATTCCGCACCCGGCTTCTTCATAATAAATATTTAGGCCATTAACCAGAACCTTGGGCATAGCTTCCCCCTTTCTATTTAATTTGCCCTCTCCATAATTTATTTATTTCCTTCTCCTCCATAGTAAAATAATGTTCTTTGGCCGGGAATTTTCCTTCTTCCACCTCTTTCTTGAACTCTCCCAAAACGCGGGTAATTTCTTCGGCTAAATTTAGGTATTTTTTGGCAAAACGGGGAACCACACCCAGGGAGAGACCAAGGATATCATAAAGGTTAAGGGACTGGCCATCTAAATAAGGACCAGATCCTGCTCCCAAAGTGGGAATTTTTAATCTCTGGGTAATTAGTTTAGCAGCCTCGGCCGTCACGCTCTCCAAGACAATGCCAAAAGCTCCTGCTTCCTCAATGGCTAAAGCGTCTTTAAGTATTTGCTTGGCTGATTGCGCATCCCGGCCTTGGACGCGATATTTACCTATTAAAGATACTCTTTGCGGCATTAAGCCGATATGGCCCATGACCGGAATTCCTGCCGCCACAATAGCTTTTACTTTTTCTTTTATTTCAGCTCCTCCCTCCAATTTTACGGCATCAACCCCCGTCTCCTTCAAAATTCGCCCGGCATTTTTTACAGCTTCCTCTATGCTGGTCTGGTAAGACATAAAAGGCATATCGCAAACTACTAAACAATGGCCTGCGCCCCGGGCCACGGCTTTGGCATGGTGGATCATTTCTTCCATGGTGACGGGGATAGTATTCTGATACCCGAGTACAACCATGCCGATAGAATCGCCGATCATCACAATATCTATTCCCGCTCGATCGGCCAAGACCGCCGTGGGATAATCATGTAAGTTTATCTTGGTAATTTTCTTCCCTTCCTTCTTCATCTGCATAATATCCGGAACGGTTATTTTCTTCCTTTCCATCTTTCTTGCCTCCTCTTTTAATTCCATTTAGCCAACTCTCTTCTAAATTTTCGGGGAGCGGCCACCCAGAAAAAGATGCTCATCAAAATAAACAAAGGAAAGGCCGTAATGACTGCCCATTGATAGCTCCCTGTTCGATCAAATATCGCTCCTCCGGCCCAGGCGCCTATTCCCTGCCCTATTCCATAGCCGATGTTTATAAAACCCAAGATGGCCCCAAAGCTTTTTCCGCCAAAAATATCAGCAGAACCCGCCCCTATGGCCGGAGAACTTAATCCACCTCCCAAGCCAAAGGTGATAGCAAAAATATAAAGCGGCCATACTTGAGGAGTATTTATTAATATCAAGAGAGAAGTAGCGCTCAGCACAAATAACAAAGTAACTATAGTTAAAGTGACTTCTCGCCCCAAGCGATCCGCCAAAAATCCGCCTAACCGTCCCATGGCGGCCATAATCCCCGCTAAGCTGAAGACGAAAGCCGCCAGAGATTCGCTATGGCCTAAATCTACGGCCAGGGCAACTAAATGGTGCATTATTATTCCGGCGCCCATGCCCAGAGTATAAATCACGCCGAATATCAGCCAGAACCGAAAGTTTTGCATACTCTCTTTTAGAGACCAGTCTTTTTCTATTTCTGTCTTTTTTTCTGCAATAATGGCTGGCTTATCATTATTAAGAAATGCTTCATTTTCTGCGAGTAAGCCATCTGGCCGCAAACCCATATCCTGGGGGCGGGAGCGCATAAAAATAGCAGTTAGCGGCGCAATCAATAACAAAGCAGTTGCCCCTAATACCATAAAGGAAGTCCGCCAGCCCAAACTGGTAATCAAATATTGAATTGGAAAGGCAAGTAAAGGAGGAGAAACATTGCCCACCAGTCCAATTCCTAAGGCCGTCCCCCTTTTTCTGGTAAACCAATTAGAAATAGTAGCGGTCATGGGGACAAAGCCCGTGCAAATCACCCCTAAGCCCATGAAAATGCCGTAAGCCGCGTAAAAATGCCACTTTTCTGCGGCCAAGGAATTAATCCAACAACCTAAGGCAATGAGCAAACCGGCAATCGGTAGAAGTCGCCGGGGACCAAAACGGTCCACTAAAATTCCCGCCAAAAGAGAACCAAAACCGTAAACGACTGAGCCTAAAGTAAAGATAGATGCTGTGCTCGCCCGACTCCAGCCAAATTCGTTCAGGATGTGGACATAAAAGACCGGAAAAGACCACCAAATACCATAGGCTATGAGCATCGCTATCAAGGAGATAGCCACAATTACCCAGCCATAAAAAAATGGAAATTTAAGCGTAAAGTCTTTATTCATAGAACCTCATCTGTAGTCCACCCTGGCGCGTTACTTTGGCAAAATATGCTTAAATTTATAGTGCCCCATATAAAAAGTCAACGCACCTATTTTCCGACCGTCTATCAGTTTTTAAATTCCAGCTTAATACAGGCGGAAGGGAGAGAGGCTCATTAAAATGAGGCACATATTCTTTCATAGGTACGGGCGGGGAGATAGTCATTTATTTTAAAAGAAGGAAGCTATTATTTAAGTTTATCTGGTATAGACAAGTATGTCCCCGTCGTTCTTAATTTCGCCTCCCCACCTCCCGCCTGTTTCCTGCTGGCCAGAAATATCAAAACTGTTAGACGGTCAGGCCTATTTTTCCCAAAAGAGTATTCCCCTCTTTCCTTTTGTTGGAAAGAAGAAAAATATTGGAAGATTGCATTTTAATCAGGATTTTATCCAGGAGGCAGCTACGAAGGCCCCGGTATTTAAATTTTTCCGTTGTCCTTCTTCCTCAATGAAACGAGCTCTATGAGGATCTTCATTTTTTTGGAAATGGATGGCCGTGCGCGCCAGTCCTTTAACCGGGGCAAGAGCCAAAAGTTCCTCTGGTGATCTAAAGATAGCATTTGCAAAAACAGAACCTTCTTCGGCTTCGGCTTTGCGGCGCTGAGCCCAGGGACTCAAACTGTTAAGCGTAGCCACCACAATGACTCCACCTTTCTTAGTCACCCGAAACATTTCCCGAACGGCCTTCTTCCCATCGCTAATGAACTCCAAAGTGGTTATAGAAATTAAACGATCGAAAATTCCTTCGGGAAAAGGTAAATGCAGTATATCTGCTAAAACTGCTTGAAATTTAGTCCCCCGCATTTTGTCTTTAGCCTTTTTGATCATGGGTAAAGAAATATCCACTCCGATTACCTTCGTCTCTTTGGCCAAAATATCTAAAGTAAAAACACCTGTCCCACAACCAGCATCTAAGATTAATTCCCCAGGGACTGGCTGCAAAAAATCCATTATGAGCTGGCTTTCGTAATCTCTTATTAAAGTGCCTAAAGGAGTAGAAAACCAGCGGTCATACTTTTCCGGCCATTCATCGAATAATTGCTTCCTCTTTTTTTCTGGCAAAAGTCCCTCTTTTAAAAACTCTAATGCCCTTCAACTTAACCTGTTTATTATTTAAAAGCAACCTATTCTTTAAGGAATTGGGGAGCGGATAGGGCTTCTTGAGGACGCCAATTCCAGAATTTCTGCAAAAGGAATGTTATGCCAAATAAAGTATAACCAATGAGATCAGTAGTGAAACGCGAATCGATTAAAGCTATGGCCGTAGCAAAGAGCAAGACCCTCTCGACAATATTAGCAGGCCTGATCAAATATCCTATCATTGCTCCTGCCAAAGCCACCACCCCTATACAGGCCGAGAAAAAAGCAACCAGCACCCATAATATTGGTCCTTTGCCGAGCAAGGGTGGATTATAGACAAACATAAAAGGAACTAAGAATCCAGCGAAACCAATTCGGCAAGCAGTTAAGGCGGTTTTCATCCAATGTGCTCCCGCAATTGCTGCGCCCACATACGCTCCCAGGGCCACGGGAGGTGTTACTCCTGCTAAGACTCCGTAATAGAATATAAAAAGATGGGCAGACATCAATTCAATACCTACATTAATAAAAGCTCCGGCGACAATGGAGACTCCCAAAATATAGGCGGCCACAGTAGGCACGCCCATACCTAAAATAATCGTAACGATCATTCCTAAAATTAAAGCAATCATCAGGGATTGCCCACTTAAGGCAATAATCACAGAAGAAAACTTTACGGCCAAGCCAGTCATACCCACTACGGCTACTATGAATTGAACGACGCCAGCCATGGAAGCTACAAAGGCAGCCGTATAAGCTCCCGCTTCTAATGCCTTCATCACTCTTTGCAGGGCATTCCCAAGATCTTTTTTGTTCTTCTGAGATAAAAGATATAAAATCAAAGCCGCTGTAAAAGACCAAAAAGCACAAGTTGTGGGCGTATACATCAAAACCAACAATACAATCAAAAGGATCAGGGGAATAAAAAGAGTATGGCTTCCGGCCAACATTTCTCTAAGGGGCATCTTCCCCGCTTGAGGATCAGCCGGAATTCCTAAGCGTTTTGCTTCAAATTGCACGGCCATCCAGCATCCCAAATAATAAAGGATAGCCGGAATTAAGGCGGCCGCAGCGATCTTGAAATAGGATATGCCCAAAATATCCGCCATAATAAAAGCGGCGGCCCCCATGATAGGCGGCATAATCTGCCCCCCCGAGGAAGCAGCTGCTTCTACAGCCCCAGCGAAGTAGGGTTTATACCCTTTAGACTTCATTAAAGGAATGGTGAAAACCCCAGTGGTAGCTACATTAGCTGCTGTGGACCCGCTAATCATGCCAAAGAGCATACTGGAAATTACCGAGACCTTAGGAGGACCTCCGGTTAATCGGCCAGTTAAGGCATAGGCCAAACGAATAAAAACATCTCCCCCTCCGGTTTGCACTAATAATCCTCCAAAGATGACAAAAATAGCAATCACATTAGCCGAAACTCGCATGATGGCCCCGTAGATGCCTAATTCCCCAAGGTAAAGACTGGCGATTATGTCTTTCACACCAAAGCCAGGATGTGCCCATTTCCCCGGGAAATAAGGACCAAAATAAGCATAAAGCAGGGCAACTGCAGCGATAATTGGCAGGACAAATCCTACCGTACGCCTCGCTGCTTCCAATACAATTATGATCATTATGGCGCCAAAGAAGATATCTAAAGGAGTAGGAGCAAGATATCCCAGGTCATAGAGAATGCGCTGGAAATTGAGCAGGTAATATAGGTTTCCTAAAATTCCTAAAATAGCTAAAACCACATCCCAGATTTGCACTACATTGCGCTGGGGGCTTCTTTTCCGAGGAGGGTAGGTAATGAAGATAAGCGTTAAAGAAAAAAGAAAGTGGATAGCATTTTGCAGAACCCAGGCTCCCGTCCCCGCAGTATAAATATGGAAGAGGGCCATCGTAACGGCGATGGCCCTCATGGCATACATCCAAAAGCCCAGGAGATTACGCTTTGGTGTCTCTTCTTTCTCTATCGCTTTAATCTGTGCTTTTGTTAATTCTAAACGATCCGCTTTTTCAATATGCTGAACCATTTTGTATTATGAACGATTCTGTCAGTCTGCTCAACTGCCCTGCCCCAGTTTTTAAAGCTCCTCCCTTTTCTAAAAAAGCTTGCTCACAGAGGTGGGAAGGTGCGGAGGAGTCATCATCGGCACCACCTCTCAGCTTCCCTGACCCGAATCCAAAATCTAAAAAAACTGGGGGGCAAAGATCAACTGCCGGTCATTGAGCTTCTGGGGGAACAGCCTCTTTAGGAATCTTAAGCCCCAACTCTTTATAGTATTTTAGAGCTCCTTTGTGCAGGGGAGCGGTGGCGTTCATGGTGGTTTCTTCAGGCTTAGCATTGGCCACTAATGGAAACCCTTTAGCTATCTCAGGCAGATTTTTCCAGTATGTCTTTACTACTTCATAGATGACGTCATCTGGAACTTCTTTATTAGCGCATACATTTAAATAGAGACCCACAGTAACTGCTTCCGGAACATTCTTATAAGTATTGGCGGGAATTAATTTCCTAACTAAAAATGGATAAGCCTCCGAAACTTTCTTTGCTTGATCTTCTTTCAACGAAAGAAGACGGATCGGCCTGAAAGAATGGACCTCCACAAAAATTGGAATCGGCAAAGTGCCATTATAACTGAAGCCAACTATGCGACCATCTTTAACCGCTTCGGCGGCATCGGCAAGTTTTGCTCGATAAAATTTTGGTTTAAAGCCTAATAATGAGAAAACTTTCTCCGTAATATACTCTCCCCCTCCGCCTATGGTACTGGGGTTAAAAAGTTTTCCCTCTAATTCCTCAAAAGTCTTTATCCCGCTATCCTGGGTTACTGCCCAATGCATGTAGGTGGTTGCTACATTCCAAAGAAGACGGTGGTTAGGGATAGCTTTATCTTTAAATCTGCCGATGCCTCTATAAGCTTCATAGGACACTAAAGCTTCACTAATCCCCATTTCCAGTTCGTTTTTGCTCATGCGGATGGTATTCTCCCTGGTCCCACCGGTTTCTCTTACACTAATCTCTAAAATTGGCTGCTTTTGCGATATTACCGTGGCAGTTTGGGAAGCATAAAAATACCACCCACTACCACTGGGCACCGCCCCCATTCTCAACAAGGTTTTTTTCTCCTGCGCCTGGGAATTTTCCATTCCCCCAAAGAAAAAAAGGTAAATTAAAAACAGCACTAAAATAAAAGAAAAATTGGTTTTTATTCGCCAAAACTTCTGCATGTGTTTCTCCTCCTTTTGGGGTTATTTCAAAAGGTATAAAATTTTATTCCATAACTTCAAATATCAAGATTATGATCAGCGGCAATTGAGCATGAAAATCTTCTTTTCTAAATAATTGAGGATAATATCCTCATTATCTATATTTGTCAATTCCAAGACCCAAGTTTATCCCCTCCTAACCATCTCCCTAGGCCAAAAAAATCTTGCTTTTTCATCTCAAAGAATATTATTAATGGGAGCATAAAATAAACGCCATCTTAAGGCGTGGTTCGGCAAGCCCCAAAGGCTTGTCCTACGAGAAATTTAAAAAACCTCAAATGTAGGGCAAGGGCTTGTCCCTTGCCGCATTTGGTTTTATTTCTTATGTATAATTACGAAAAATTCATTTGGGAAACTCCATAAAGCCAGACCACGGAGTAAGATAAGAGTGATAACTGTAAATATTTAATTGCTCCGATTAATAACCAAATATATTTTGTTAGCAGCCTCCAGAGAGACTGGCCACGATCACCAAATCGCCCGAACTTTTTTTATTAAATCTTGATCCGTCCAATCCCCCAAAAAATTTTATTTCTTTGAACCCAATTTGTTGAAGTAAAATTTGGAGGTCTTTTTTAAGGAGGGGCTTTTGCCAAGTACTATTTACTTCCACCGACCAGGTAACTTGCCTCGGATTACTTTTTTCTATTTTCTTTTCAAATAAGGCCGTATGAAAGGTAATAAATTTAGATCCATAATCGGCAAAACGCCAAACCAAAGTATTTTCATCGCCATGCACCGCAAAGAATCTGGGCTTCTTTTTTAGGCGCAGGTCGTAATTTAAATTCTGTAGTAATAATATTCCTCCTGGATCAAGGCATAAGCGCATTTGGCGCAAGGCTTCTCTAAGTTCTTTTTGCGTGAGCAGATGAGGAAGAGAATTCCCCAGGCAAAGCACAGCATCAAACTTATCTTTTAATTTATTTAATTCGTTAAAGGAAGCAACAACAAAGGAAACATCCACTCCTTCTTGGTCGGCATTGGCTCGGGCCCGAGCGATCATTTCTGGGCTGGCATCACAACCGACCGTATAATAACCCCTTTGGGCTAAGGAAATGGCATGCCAACCCGTTCCACAGGCCGTATCCAGGACCCTCTTGGCGCCATGCTCTTCCAAGACTTTTTGCAGAAAAGGCATCTCCTGGGCCAGCCGCTTGGGCCAATCAGTCATCACATCAAAGGCTCTGGCCAAGCGATTGTAAAAATTTTCACTGGTTAATATACTTGGCAACGATGGATCTCTTCTGGGTAAAGTTTAGCTAAAAAGGAACATCCATGCCCAGGGATATTGCTAAAGATTTAAGTTCTTTTATTGTATTTGCCGCCAAAGGAATCCCTTCTTTCAAAAATTTTTGCTCCGTACGGTATTCAGGTTCTCCCGGAACCAGAATTTCGTCCACTCCTGGTGCCTTCGCGCTCTCTTTAATACTTTTAATATAAGCATCCATATTCTTCTTAAATTCTTCTCGCCCTATAAACCATTCTGGATCAAGAGCCATGAAAGAATGGCAAGTCCCTTGGATCCCGCTCGGATCCTCTTCATAGAGACTCTTGATATACCTGGTCCATTTTCCTCCCGTCAAGACCGCTGTAAGCATTTCATGAATTAGAACTAATCCGTACCCTTTATGCCCGCCCACTGGAGCCAAAGAACCTCCCCCTTCGTATCCGGCGAAGGGATCATCCGTGGGCAGACCATTTTTATCAAAAGCCCAGCCCAGAGGGATTTTTTCTCCTTTTTTACGGCACAGGATTAATTTCCCAGAAGAGACAACACTGAGAGAGAAATCAAGGACTATAGGCTGATATTCTTTAGTTGGCAGCGCATAGGCTAAAGGATTGTTACCAATAATTCTTTCTCGCCCACCCCAAGGGAACATCATGGGGGCTGAGTTGGAACAAACATAGCCAATAAAATCTTTTTTTAAAGCCAACATCGGAAATAAGCCGGCCACCCCAAAATGGCCGCTGTCTTTTACCGAAACCCAGCCAAGGCCATGCTCTTCAGCTTTCACCATAGCCTTTTCCATGGCGCGGTAGGCAGCTATATGCCCCATAGAGCCATGGGCATTCAAGAAGGCCGTCGCCCCTTTTTCTTTCACGACTGTTATTTGACTGACCTTACGCACATAGCCCTTTTGCAACCGCTGGATGTAAATGGGCAGACGGGTCACCCCGTGGGTTTCCACTCCCCGCAGATCAGAACGCACTAAAAGATCAGCCACAATCTCCGCTTCTTCCGCAGGCACCCCTACTTTCATATAAGCTTGCTGGCAAAAATTCTTTAATTTTTCAAATGATACCCTTTGTCCTTCCTCAGCCATCTGCCCATCCTTTCTTATTCTTCAATCCCCGCTAAGCGTTTGGCTAATTTTTTACGACATTCCAGATCAGATTCGCGCATGATGGTGAGCCGGTGAGCCTGGGGAGAGCCACCGCCATGAATATCCGAGATAAAGTCGGCGCTTTCCATGGCTAATTTTTCCACTAAGCGCAACATCTTAAGGCGATGTTCCACGGGATAGCCTGCTGCGCCTTGTAAATATTTCTTGAGCAATCCAGAAATTTCCGGATTTTGGAAGTCGCGATCAGAGGGCAGGTCAGCAACATATCCCCCAGTTATGTCAATGAGTAAGCGAATACATTCGGCCATGTCTCGGCCCTCATGAATCTTGGAAGCATTAGCCAGTACGGAGTTTATAAAATAAGTCCCAGAAGGTTCTTTCTTCCCCTCATATGAGGCAGCCAGACTGCACCCATAAAGGGTCTCGGCTTTGTGG
Source organism: uncultured Syntrophaceae bacterium (assembly GCA_964484485.1). GTDB lineage: Bacteria > Desulfobacterota > SM23-61 > SM23-61 > SM23-61 > CAZAGD01. Next base: position 20,897 of record CAZAGD010000220.1, on the reverse strand, counting down.
ATCATATCCGTTATCTTTTCCCGCAGATGGCTAACTTTGGAAGTACCATTGTAATCCATCATCATCAGCGCCGCTCCTGTCATGACATCAATCTTGCCCGCTTTGCAGCCGCCGTGAGATTGGCGATGGAAAGCTGAAAAACGATTAACCAACTCACCGGAAAATTCTATTTCACCGCACATGAAAACTCGTTCCCAGGGGACAAAGACATTATCGTAGATTACCGTGGGACAATATTTGCTGTAGCGCACATTGCCACAATCGACGCCCTCTAACTCCCGGGTATCAAGAGAATTTCGGCCCACCACGTGGATGACTCCATTGGTATCTGCCGGAACAGCAAAAGCCACCGCGTAATCTTCATCACCTTTGCCCATAGCTCTGGTCGGTAAAACAATCAGCTCATGAGAACTAAGCGAACCAGTCTGGTGCACTTTAGCTCCCCGCACGATAATGCCGTCTTTTTGCTTTTCCACGACGCGTAAATATAGGTCTTTATCCGGCTGTTCATGGGGGCTCAAACTGCGATCCCCTTTTACATCGGTCACACTGGCATTAGCCGTAAAGTCATTTTTTTGCATATATTTTAAAAATTCCAGAAAACGGGGATAATATTGTGTCCCATGCTTTTTATCAATATCATATGTAACAATGGAGAGTGCACTTAAACAATCCAACCCCGTACATCTTTGGTGACAGGTGCCCACATAACTTCCCAAAAGGCGGTTTATTTTTACCCGGGCCACTAAATCGGTAATAGATTGGGGAGGCAGAGTAAAGCGGTTAATTGGCTCATTGATAAAAGGAGAAACGGTCGTGAGTAGATCACGGTAATTTTCAGAATTAGCCAGTTCATAAGTTGCTCCCGTGGCATTAATCCCTGCTCTGATGCGCGGATTATCAACTACATTTTGAATTTTTTCTCCAAACATATATACCATCGGTTTCATTTTGCGCAAACTTTCCATATATTCCGCCAAAGTTTTGACAGCCATATTCTCCTCCTTTTTTAAAAGACGCAGATTTAGGCAGATAAGCGCAGATAATCAACATCTGCCTTTATCTTACCTGCATCCACATTTAACATTTAATTTCTAATCCTCTTCGGAATGCCTTCAGGTTTAATTCTTTAGCTTTAGCCGGTACATTAGCGGCAATTGCTTTTTCCACCGCTTCCACGGAAAGAATTCCTGTCTTTTTAATTAATTGCCCCAAAAGAATTAAATTAGCCACAATGATATTATTCATTTCCTGGTCAGCTAGGCTAGTCGCTGGTACTCCCAGTAATTGCCAGCTATTCTGCGGAATTTCCTTTACCAAGTCCGCATCATAAATCACCAAGCCTGAGGGTTTGACTTTCTTGATGTGGCGGTTCACGGCGTCTTGGGCTAAGGCCATAAGAATGTCCGGCCGGCGAACTTGCGGATCGCTAATCGGTTCAGATGAAATAATCACTTCCGCGCGCGCCATTCCTCCTCTCTGCTCCGAGCTATAGGCCTGCGTTTGCACAGCTTTTTTTCCATCAAAAAGAGTCGCCGCTACTCCTAAAATAATACCGGCCAAAATAACCCCTTGGCCACCGACTCCGCCGATTAAGATTTCTGTCCGTTTCATTTTTCCTCTCCCTGCGCTCTGGCTTGCATTTTTTTAATCTCCGTCAACATCTCGGGCAATTCTCTATCCACTAATTCACCCACTACAATGCGGTTCTGCAATTCTGCCGGAGAAAGATGGGCGGCATCTTTAACATTGATGGACTTTTCTTTATATTCTTGGAGCATCTGCACCGCACTCCCCGAACCTGTTTTCCGGCCGAACTGCACCGGACACTGCGTAATAACTTCGATGAAGGAAAACCCTTTCTTGTTGATGGCCTTTTTAATGGAAGCAGTTAGTTGGCGCACTTGATAAGTTGTCCACCGCGCTACCAAAGAAGCCCCAGCCGCGATTACTAATTGGGAAATGTCAAAAGGATTCTCATACGTCCCATAAGGAGTGGTGGCAGTTTTTAAACCAAAAGGCGTAGTAGGAGCTGCTTGGCCGCCAGTCATGCCATAAATGCTGTTATTCAGACATATGACTACCATTTCAATATTCCGTCGCGCATTATGGATGAGATGGTTTCCGCCAATAGCCGCTAAATCACCATCCCCACTGGTAACCATAACCTTCTTCCCTGGTAGCCCCATTTTGATACCCAAGGCAAAGGCTATGGGCCGGCCATGGGTAGTATGCAATACATCTACATTGAAAAAAGGGCTGGGAATCCAAGCCGAGCAGCCAATGCCGGTTACAAAAACAAAATCATCGAGGGTCATATTTAGTTCGTCAATGGCCCTCAAGATGGCCTGGGCCACAATTCCATTTCCGCACCCCGGACAGTTGGTCGTCCCTGTTACTCCTGGCCGGATATAGCGATGGAGAGGATGAATAAGCTCACCCATTATAGCACCTCCCTTACTCTGCCCAGAATATATTCCGGATCATGAATCTCCCCGATTACTTGCGGCGGAAGAAAATAAACTTTACTAAAAGGCGCAGCCGCCGCCTTAATATAAGGATAAAGCTGGCCTAAATTATTTTCCAAAACGATTACTTTTTTGACCTGCTGGGCCATCTCGGCCAGCTCTTCTTCGGGAAAAGGCCAGGGCGTAATTAAGCGCAGAATGCCCACAGGGAGCCCTTGCTCGCGGCCAAATTGGACGGCCGTCTTAGCTGCCCGGGAAACCGCGCCATAGGAAACTAATACTATTTCTGCTCCCTGGTAGTCTTTCTCCACCATCACAATATCTTTTTTATGTTTTAAGATTTTATTACTCAGCTTGCGCACAAAATTATTTAAAGCAGTGAGATCGCTTAAATTGCGCCGCCCATATTCATCGTGACAGGAGCTGGTTACATGCGCTCGCAATCCCCGGCCGAAAAGAGGCATGGGAGCCACGTCTTCATCCAAAAAACCTTTTATCTTTAATGGGTCCGTACCAGGTTCTGGGACTTTCCGATAAGCAATAGGAATTTTCTCCGCCTCCGGAATAACAACTTCTTCCCGCATATGCCCGACAAAAGCATCGGCGAGAACAAAAACAGGCACCCGGTACTTTTCCGCCAGATTAAAAGCTATCACCGTATGGTCAAACATTTCTTGGGGAGAAGCCGGACAGAGAGCAATAATTTCGTAATCCCCATGCGACCCGCGCTTGGGCTGCACCATATCTCCGGTTACTCCGGCCGTAGGCATCCCCGTAGTCGGCGCTCCTCTCTGCACATTCACGATTACGCAGGGCGTTTCCACCCCCACGGCGAAACCAATGTTCTCCAACATCAAACTAATTCCCGGTCCCGAGGTAGCCGTCATTACTTTCTTCCCTGTCCAGGAAGCCCCGATTATAGCCGCAATAGAACTTATCTCATCCTCCATTTGCAAGAAAATTCCGCCCACTTGGGGAAGCCTTTCCGCCAGGCGAGTGGCAATCTCGCTGGCTGGAGTTATGGGATAGCCGGCGGCTAATTCGCAACCAGCGGCCAATGCTCCCTCGGCACAGGCAATATTGCCCATCATAAAATACTTTCCGGTTAGCACGCGTTTATTTTTCATGCTTTCTTTTTTCTCCTATCTTTTTCTTTGGCCACAGCAATAGCCATGTCCGGACAGTAGATCATGCAATTCTCACAACCTGTGCATTCCTCCGGGTTAGCTATTTGCGGCGGGCGATATCCCTTTTGATTCAAAATAGGGGCCGGATAGAATAAATGGCGGGGACAGATAAATACGCAAATTCCGCACTCCTCCACTCCCTTGCATAGTTCATTAAAAATTTTTACCTCGGCCAAGTTTCTTCTCCTTTGCTTTTTTCGGGTAATTTTCCGTTCCTTTGAGTTGAGCTAAATAACTGTTTTTAGAATAAGTAAGATGTTTCCCAATTAATCTTTCTAATTCACGCCGGTCTCTTTTTTCAATGGCGCGCAATATCTGCCGGTGTTCTTCTATGGATTGCTCAATCCGATCAGGAATAGACCAGGCATTGTAGCCCACGATGTGCGACTTGGTGCGTAAGGAATCAATAATATCATAAAGAACCCGATTTCCACAGGTTCTAAATACTGCGCGGTGAAATTCGCCATCTTTTTCGATCATCCGTTCGGTTCTTTGGCGCAAATGGGTTTCGGTCTCCTGCGCTACTTTCTTCAACTCTTTAATCTCTTGGGGCCGAATGTTCTTGATCACTAATTTGGCCGCTGCTTTTTCAATCAGGGTGCGCACAAAGTAAATCTGTTCAATCTCCTCAACCGTAAGATCGGCCACTACTGCTCCCCGATAAGGCGTAGTGCGCACCAGTCCTTTTGCTTCCAATTTTTTGAGTGCTTCCCTAATCACGGTGCGGCTGACACCATACCGAGCGATAAGATCCATCTCGATCAGCCGCTCTCGAGGTTTAAAATAACCCGCAAGGATAGCGGCCTCCATTTCTTTGTAGACCTTGCTCGAAATTACTCTTGACATCCGTATTAGATTTGCTTTAAATTAACATCTAATTAGTTTTCTGCCTTTATTAAATACAATATTGTATACATTTTTAAGGGGCTGTCAACTTTTTTATTTGAGATCTCTGGAAAAGCCCCTGGGGATACAACATAGACATCCCTGCGCCGGCAGGAATCCCGTATTTTCAGGGCATTTCTGGACTCGCGCTTTCGCGAGATTGACTAAAAAGTTATTAGAAAGAGCTCTCTAAAAAAGGAGATAATAAACTAAATACTGATAAGGGAGAGCGAAGTCAATAGGTCTCTGGGAGGATGCCGACCAATGGGTGCGGGCTAAGGACTTTGCCCTTATTAATATTCGGTAAGCCACGAGGGCTTACCCTACAAAAAATATCTCTTCTTTCAATTTGTAGGGTAAGGGCTTGTCCCTTACCTCTAGAGACTCATAAAGATTTGACCTACAAATTATTTAAAAAGATTTTTCCGAAATCTCTATTTAGGAGGATGGGGCATGAATTCTTTTCCGGAACTTTTTCGGCCATTTCAAATAAGTACCCTTCGAATACCTAATCGCCTGGTTATGCCGCCCATGGCTACCAATTTTGCCGCAGCTGATGGGACAATTAGTGAGCGGCAAATTGCCTATTACCTGCGGCGGGCCCAAGGTGGCGTAGGTTATATTACTTTTGAGCACACGGGTATTTTACCTCAAGGGAAAGCTTCACCCAATATGGCCCTCATCGATAAAGATGAAAAGATCCCCTTCTTCCAAAAACTTACCTCCGCCATCCATCGAGCCGGCGCCAAAATAGTTATTCAAATTAATCACGCCGGGCGCCAGACTTCTGCTTCTATAACTGGCCTGCCCATAGTGGCCCCCTCACCGCTTCCTTGTCCGGTTCGCCAAGAAATGCCTCATCCTTTGTCTAAAGAAGAGATCCAAAAAATCGTAGTAGCTTTTGCGCAAGCGGCTAAAAGAGTGCAAGCCGCGGGCGCGGATGGAGTGGAAATTCATATGGCCCATGGTTATCTTCTGGCCCAATTTCTCTCTCCTTTTTCCAATCAAAGAAATGATGAGTATGGCGGCAGCTTAGAAAATAGAATGTCCGTTCCTTTGCAGGTCTTGCGGGCCGTGCGCCAAACAGTTGGTCCTCAATTTCCTATCATTTGCCGCTTGAGTGCCGATGAGTATGTGGACGGGGGATTGAAGATTAATGAGTCCAAAGAAATTGCTCAAAATCTGGAAAAAAATGGTGCTGATGCGTTACACATATCTGCCTGTCTGGCCGCTTCGGCATATTTGAACCATCCGCCTTATTATGCGCCGGAAGGGATCTTTGTTCCTTTAGCGCAAGAGATAAAATCCGTAGTTTCAATTCCCGTGATCACCGTGGGGCGCATTCGTACACCTCATCTGGCCAACCAAATCCTCAAAGAAGGAAAAGCTGATTTAGTTTCCATGGGTCGCGCTTTAATAGCTGACCCCGATTTGCCGCAAAAAGCCTGCCATGGAAAGACCGAGGAGATAACGCCCTGTATTTCTTGCAACAGATGCATCTTAGCTATCCGCCGCGGTGCTCTCCAATGTGCCGTTAATCCGGAGGCTGGTCGGGAAAACTCCTTGCTTTTGTCCCAAACAAATTCACCTAAAAGAGTTTGGGTCATTGGCGGTGGCCCAGCGGGCATGAAAGCCGCGGAAATTGCCGCTCGGCGAGGTCATCGCGTCACCCTTTACGAAGCCCAGAAAGAATTAGGCGGGCAATTTCTTTTAGCTGCCCTTCCGCCCCACAAAGCAGTTCTCCGAGAATTTATCACCTACCTCCAGGGCCAGTTGGCCAAATTACCCATAAATATCCTCGTTGAACATGCTTTTTCTCCATCTCTATTGGAAAAAGACAAACCAGATGTAATCATTTTAGCTACTGGTTCTAAACCTCTTCTCCCAGATCTTCCCGGGATTAAAGAAGCCAAAACTTTTTCCGTATGGGAAGCTCTCTCTCAACCTCAGCTCTTGGGATCCAGAATTTTAATAGTTGGCGGAGGGGGCATTGGGGCCGAAGTGGCTGATTATTTATCGGAACGAGGGCAGAAAGTTACCCTAATTGAAATGCGGGAAGGCTTAGCTTTAGATCTGGTATTTCACTTGCAACATTTTCTTAATTTACGCCTCAAGTCCAAGGGTGTCCAAATTTTAACTTCCACTAAAGCCGTGCGCTTCGCGCCCGATGGATTATGGGTAGAAGACCAACAAGGGTTGAAGAAATTGAGCGGGTATGACGCCATCGTTATTGCTATGGGAGCAACGCCCCAAAACGAATTGGCGCCGATTTTAAAAGACAAAATCCCCGAAGTTTACATTATTGGGGATGCCGTTAAGCCAAGGGAGGTGATGGAAGCGATTTTAGAGGCTACCGAAACAGCTTTAAAAATTTAGCTGACCCAAATTCTTTCTTTCTCATTCCCGCCCTCCTATTCTTTCTGCGCCGAAATATTTGATCCGCGGCTGGGGAGCCGGGGGAGTGAAAGGTTAATAGTGAAAGATTAATAAGGACGATAAAAGTCAGCCGTCGATCAATTTATAATTTGAACCTGACCCAGGATGGACAATTCCATCCTTGAGAGATTGATCAGAAAATTTATTAATGGTCAGAAAGCATAGGATAAAGGGGTATCCCTTACCAAAATAGGCAAGCCACACGGGCCTGCTCCATAAACTGAGAAAGCAATTGTAGGTCAAGGGCTTGCCCCTTGCTGCATTTAATTTTGTCCTCTTCCCCTGCCCCTCTGTCTTCTTTGGGCAGAGAAAAGTTAAAACTGTTAGAAGGCCAGGCGATAAATATATTGACATCCTTAAATTAATTTCGTATATTAGTTTAAAGTTTAAAGAGTTCCGGATAAAAGCTAAAAGCTACCTGGCTCTTTAAAGCTGGGTAGCTTTTTTATTCAAGAGCTTTCTTTTTCGGAACGAAAAGGAGACAAAGATGAATAAAAATTTATACGTAGGGAATCTCTCTATCGAAGTCACCGAAGAGGACCTAAAAGCCAGTTTCTCAGAAGTTGGTAAAGTGATTGCCGTAAATCTAATCAAGGACAAATATACGGGTCTAAATCGCGGATTTGGCTTCGTGGAGATGGAAACCGAAAAAGAAGCTCAAGAAGCTATCGAAAAATTTAATGGGGGGACTCTGCGCGGTAATGTAATCACGGTTAATGAAGCACGCCCCAAAAAGAAAGACTTTGGACCACGGGGGGGCAGTAATCGCCGAAGCGGCTTCCACGGCGGAAGGAGCGGAGGACGAAGAAGATTTTAATTTTAAAAGTTAAAGATTAAAATTATAGCTAAGGACTTCCGATGAAAATATTAGAACGCCTTTTTAACTCAAAAAAAGCAGCGGCCAAAAAAATAGAATTGGGGCGCAATGATATTTGTTGGTGTGGCAGTGGTAAAAAATATAAGCGTTGCCATCTGGAAAAAGATGCCTACCAAAAAAGAATGAAGGATGATCTGGGGAGAACTAAAAAATAAACCCCCTTTAATAAATATTCATTTATTAATCGGAGCAATTAAATATTTAGCATGATCTGGTTGTATCTACTTTCCCCAATGAGACTGTGTTGTAATTCGAAAAATAAAATCAAATGAGGTTCTGGTCTATTGTCCATCTCATAATTTCATAACTCCCCCTCTTACTTTAAGAGGAGGTTGGGAGGCGTTAAACCCTTACGTTATGAATTATATTTAACAAACGACAAGCCGAACCCGCCTCAAGATGGCATTTATTTTATGCTCCCATTAAAAATTCTTTAACTATTTCAAAGCATTAAGAATTTCAAAAAGGATTAGGGATAATCTCAGGTCCCTGTCTCTTGGGCAGTTCCTTCCCTTCCCAATAGAAATATGCTATACATCTATTATTTACAGGCACATCCTTATTTAATCGCCCAAAAAGCGAAGGCACAGTAATGGAGAAAAGGGGAGCAAATATGTTTTATCCTATCCCATCAGAAAAATTATTAGACATCGTGGGCGTGATGATTATCCTCATTGATCCTGATCAGAAAGTTATATTAGCCAATAGAAAAGCGTGCGAAGTTTTAGGGTACGAAGAAAAAGACATTATTGGTCGAAATTGGTTTGATAATTTTCTTCCCGAAAAAATTAGGGGCGATATTAAAAAGGTTTTCCAAAAAATAATCTCTGGCGAAATTCAACCTTTTGAATATGTAGAAAATCCGGTCTTAACCAAAAAAGGCGAAGAAAGACTCATCGCTTGGCATAATACTATCCTCAAAGACGAAACTGGAAAAATTATAGCCAGCCTGAGTTCAGGGGAAGATATCACGGAACGGAAGAAAGCTGAAGAAGCGCTTCGGCAAGCCGAAGAAAAATATCGGACCATTTTGGAAACAATAGAAGATGGTTATTATGAAGTCGATTTGGCAGGAAATTTCACCTTTTTAAATGATGCCCTTAGCAGAATGGTTGGCTATGCCAAAGAAGAAATGCTGGGTATGAATAACCGGCAATATATGGATAAAGAGACTGCCAAAAGTGTCTTTAAAGTATTTAATCAGGTATATAAAAGCGGAGAGCCTTGTAAACGTTTTGAATGGCAAATCACCAGAAAAGATGGCACCAAAAGGATTCATGAAAGTTCGGTTAGTTTAATGAAAAACGCTCAAGGAGAACCAATCGGTTTCCGCGGAATTGTACGAGATGTAACTGAACGTAAGCAAGCAGAAGAAGCTTTGCGTGAGGCGGAAGAGCAATATCGCCGGCTATTCCAGATTTCCACCGTGGGCATCCTGATTAGAGACCAAAAAGGAGTTATTCGCCTGGCTAACCCCACAGCCATGAAAATGCTTAAGGTTTCGAGGCCTGAAGAAATCATCGGTCGCCCATATCTTGATTTTGTCCACCCAGAAGACCGCCCCGGCTCTTTAGCACGCATTAGCTTGCAAACTAATGCCGCTTTAGGAAAACCGGGAACCGACCCCTCCCAAATAGTAGCTTTACCACGGGAACACCGCCTATTGACCCTTAATGGGGAAACAATTTATGTGGAGTCTACGGGCGTAGCTTTTTTTCATAAAGGGGAAGTATGGATTCAAGGAATATACCAAGATATCACCCAACGGAAACAAAATGAAGAAGCACTGCGGCAAAGTGAAAGGGAAGCCCGGCGATTGGCTGAAGAAAATGCCGTTATGGCTGAGATTGGGAAAATAGTCAGCTCTTCATTAGATATTAAAAAAATTTATGAGCTATTTGTCATGGAACTTCATCGCCTCATTGACTTTGATCGAGTTGCCGTAAATATTATCGACCCGCAAAAATACTCTTTCATCATCCCCTATGTCTGGGGACCAAGAGTTCCTCAGAGATGCCCAGGAGAAGTAGTGGCTATGGCGGAAACCGCCACTGAAGAAATTTTCAAAACTGGCCAAAGCATCCTTGTCCGGGAAGAAAACCGCGCAGAAGTGGCTAAAAAATTTCCCGGCTTGATGCCCATTTTTCAGGCAGGTTTAATTTCAATAATGATGACACCATTAATATATCAAAATAAAGTTATCGGCGTTCTTAATGTGCAATCCACCAAACCCAATGCTTATGTAGAAAAAGACTTAAGATTGGTGGAGAGAGTTAGCAATCAAATTGCCGGCGCTATTGCTAATTCTCTTTTATTTCTTGAGCATGAAAAAGCGGAAGAAGCTTTGAGAGAAAGTGAAGAAAAGCTTCGTAATCTTTTTGCCAATTCCCAAGATGCAGTTTATCTCTCTACGAGAGAAGGGAAATTTATTGATTTTAATCAGGCTACGGTTGATCTTTTTGGATACAGTCGCGATGAATTATTTAACCTAAATATTAGACAATTATACGCCAATCCTGAAGATCGTCCCAGATTCCAGCGCGAGATAGAAAAGAAAGGTGCCTTAAAAGAATACGAGGTTAAATTCCGCCGCCAAGATGGTTCGGAGATCGACTGCCTGCTAACGGCTACTTTGCGTTTTGACAAAGATAAAAATATCATCGGTTATCAGGGCATAATCCGGGATATTACTGCGCGCAAGAAGATGGAAGAAGAAAGGGAGAAGTTGATAAGGGACCTTCAAGAAGCGCTGAACAAGATAAAAACTTTAAGTGGCCTTGTGCCCATTTGTGCCTCCTGCAAAAAAATACGCGATGATAAAGGATATTGGAACCAGTTGGAAAGTTATATCCAAGAACACACCCAAGCAGAATTCAGCCATGGTTTATGCCCTGACTGCCTGAAAAAACTATACCCCGATATTTTCCCCAGCCTGCAAGAAGAAAAAGGAAAATAAACTCCCCTCTCTCCCTTTTCGTATCAAGACGAAGGCTTTTTTATCTTGTGAAATTTAAAGATTATTTCTAAATTTGCCGATTAAAATTTTGTAAATATTTTGGGAATATAAGCCTACATCCCACTGGGGGCGGAAAGCGTGGGTAAAGAAATTAAGACCGTTCTTGGTATCACCCTCTTCGGCTTTTTACTTTGGACTGTAGACGCTTTTATTGATTATTCTTTTTCGCTAAGCAAACCATTCGTGGATCACTTTATTTGGGATTTAACCCCCGTGACTGTGTTTAAGAGAGTAGGGTTATTTATATTTTTCATCATCTTAATTACGGCCAGCTTTAGATTTCTCATCACTCGTCAGCAGGCTGAAAAACTTATCGACGAGTCGGAAAAAAGATACCGCCATTTAATCGAAGGCCTCCAAGAAGCGGTCCTCATCCTGCAAGATAATAAAGCCCGCTTTGTCAACCGGAAAGCTCTGGAAATTTCTGGTTTCCCAGAACAAGATCTTCTAACCCGCCCTTTTATAGAATTCATTCACCCGGATGATCGGGAAATGGTTCGGCAAAATTATCAAAAAAGAGTCGCTGGGGAAAAAACTCCCAGTTCTTATCCAATCCGCGTGCTTAAGAAAACGGGAGAGGTGATCTGGGTCGATGCTAAGGATAACTATTTCTCATGGAAGGGGAAACCCGCTCTTTTGTATTGTCTCAGGGACATAACCATCAATAAAAATGCCCAAGAAACAATGGCTCAGCGTCTCGCTCTGGAAAAGTTAGTTGCGGAAATTTCTTCCAGGTTTATTAATCTAAGCCATCAAGAAATTGCCGACGAAATCAAAATTGCTCTGGAAGCTTTGGGTAAATTTTGGGCAGTAGATTACGCCGCTCTTTCCCTTTTAAATCATAATCAAAATGATCTGGAGCAAATTTTTTCATGGACCTCTGCGCTTGAAGAAGAAAGAAAAACCAACTTCGCGGCATTGCCTCTCTCCTCCTTTCCTTGGTTGAGAAATAAATTAATGTCCGGAGAGATCATTAATATACCTCAAATAGCCAATCTTCCTGAGGAAGCAAAAAATGAAAAAGAATTCTGGCAAGCTCAAGCATTCCCCTCCCTGCTTTTTCTACCTTTAATTTTAGGAGACAATCTCATCGGTTTTCTCAGCTTTGCTGCCCAAAATAAACAAATCTTTTGGAAAGAAGAAGATATCAAAATCCTCAAAATGATCGGGGAAATTTTTACAAATGTGATGGCCCGCAAGCGCAACGAAGAAGCCCTCCAGAAAATTCAAGAGTCATTTCAATGGTTGGCTCAAGAGAGCGCTTCTATTGCGGAAATAGGCCGCATAGTAAATTCGACATTGCACATCGAAGAAGTCTATGATGTATTTGCTGCCGAAGCTAAGAAATTAATTCCTTTTGACCGTTTGGCCATAGTTATCATTAACCGAGAAGAAAATACTTTTACTGTCTCCTATGTTTCTGGACCAGAAGTTAATGGCCGAAAAAAGGGAGAAGCTTTTCCTTTGTCGGGTAGCGCTTTAGAAAAAATCATGAACACTCACTCTGGGATAGTTATTTCAGAAGAAAATAAAGAAAAGCTCCGCCAAGAATTCCCCAGCCTGGGACCAATTATGAAAGCTGGTTTCAGTTCCATGATTATGGTCCCTCTGATTTTTAAGAATGAAGTTATTGGGGCCCTTAATCTACAATCTACAAAGCCCGATGCTTATTCCCTAGCCGATGTTAAATTTATCGAAAGAATTGCCGCGCAAATATCCGGAACTATTGCTAACGCTCAACTTCACTCCCGTCAAATGCAGGCTGAAGAAGCTTTGCGCCAAAGTGAAAAACGTTACCGTCTGCTTGTCGAAAATGCTCCTTTGGGAATTCTTTCTATCAATCACCAAGGATTAATAATTGATGCCAATCCTATTTTAATTGATTTACTGGATCTTCCTTCTTGGTCAACTCTCCCGCCCCTCAACATCTTTGATTTTCCCCCTTTCCAGAAGGCCGGCTTTGCGGAAAATTTTCGCCTTTGCCTGCAAACTAATAAGGGAGGAGTTTTTGAGACACCTTATGTGAAAACAAATGGCCAAGAACTATACCTTAGATATCACCTAACCCCCATGTTTAACGAAAATGGTCAGATTAGCGGAGTGCAAGCTATCATGGAAGACATTTCTGAAAGGAAGAAACTGGAAAATCAGTTAATCCAAGCTCAAAAAATGGAAGCCATTGGCACCTTAGCCGGCGGAATAGCTCATGACTTTAATAATATTCTCTCCGCTATTATTGGTTATACAGAATTAGCCAGCTTAGAGCTTCCTTCAGAATCAAAAGCCCTGCTAAACTTGCAATCCGCCCTCAAGGCCAGTCAGCGGGCCAAAGAGCTGATCAAACAGATTCTCACCTTCAGTCGTTATAGCGACCAAAGCAAAAAGCCGGTGCCGATCGCTCCTCTTATCAAAGAGACGGTCAAACTCCTCCGCGCTTCTTTACCGACGACCATTGAAATTCGCCAGTGTATTGAAAATTATCAGGGGATAGTTAACGCTAATCCTACGCAGATACACCAAATATTGATGAATCTTTGCACCAATGCTGCCCATGCCATGAGGTCTAAAGGAGGCATCCTGGAAATATCATTGAATACCCTGAAGGTCAACGAACACAACCATACCCAGTTTCCTGACTTAACTCCTGGTGCTTATGTTCAGCTCAGTGTCAAGGATGACGGCGAAGGCATGCCCCCTGAAATTTTAGGTAAGATCTTTGACCCTTATTTTACGACCAAAAAGGTAGGTGAAGGAACAGGGCTGGGATTGGCCGTGGTGCATGGCCTAGTTAAAAATCACGGCGGTTCTATCTCCGTTAAAAGCGAACTCGGCCAAGGGAGTGTTTTTAATATATTCTTGCCCCTCCTAAGTGAAGCTGGGGAAATTTCTGATTTTGCTCCTCCCGAACTTCCTCCTTTGGGAGAAAGAGAAAGGATACTCTTAGTTGATGATGAGCAAATGCTGGCCGAAGTAGGGAAGAAAATGCTTGAGCAACTTGGTTACGAGGTAACCATTAGAACGAGCAGCATCGAAGCCTTGGAGCTTTTCCGTAATCAGCCCCATCGATTTCATCTGGTTATCACAGATATGACCATGCCCAACATGACCGGAGATAAGTTAGCTCAGGAAATAATCAATATCCGGCCGGATATACCCATAATTCTTTGCACAGGGTATAGCGAAACAATATCGGAAGCGCGAGCTAAATTCTTGGGTATCCGAGAATTTATCATGAAACCTTTTGGCATTAACGAATTGGGCCGAGCGGTGCGACGCATTTTTAACCATAAAAGTGCCTAATTTCATCGTAACTGAGTTCTCCTTCTGACTGTGAGCATTATCCTCCGCCTCCATTTCTGGTCTCGTTTTCTTCTCAATATGCCCATATCTGAAAAATAGCGAAAATGGAACTTCATTACTCCCTCTCTCCCCTCTTTACTTATTAATCGGAGCAATTAAATATTTACAGTTATCACTCTTATCTTACTCCGTGGTCTGGCTTTATGGAGTTTCCCCAATGAAATTGGGTCGTAATTACACCTAAGAAATAAAACCAAATGCGGCAAGGGACAAGCCCTTGCCCTACATTTGAGATTTTTTTAATTTCTCGTAGGGCAAGCCCTTGGGGCTTGCCGAACCACGCCTTAAGATGTCGTTTATTTTATGCTCCCATTAATAAGAGGGGTTGGGGGAATTAAATCCTTACGTTACGAATTATATTTAATAAGCGAAAAGCCCTTGCCCCGCGAGCAAATAATTTATCTCTGTATGCTCTGAGTCCTCTGTGGCTAAGATTAAAATTTAATCCTCTGCGCCCTCGGCGCTCTTGGCGGTGGAATATTTCAGCATTTATGGCCTACCGCATACGGCAAGGGATAAACCCTTGCCCTACGCCATTCTCTGTTGCCTAATTCCTTGCCTCAGAAGTTATTATTTCCGAATTTGTACCTTAAAAAGTTAAAGCGTCCACCCTTCAGTGAGGTATTATGGCAAGCGATATAATTTTATTGACAGATTTATTTAAATTCTTAAGAATTGAAGCAAAAATGAGAAATAAATATCTAAATATCGTTTGGATTAAGAGGAGGGCGCTCAACAATGCCTGAAAATAAAAAAAGAATAAACCCGCTGGACGTAGCTATGAAGCAGTTGGAAATCGCAGCCGCTCAGTTAAACTTAGATCCAGAGATATGTGAAAAAATGAAGCACACTCGGCGGGAGCTTACTGTTCATTTTCCCGTAAAAATGGATGATGGTCGCATTAAAGTTTTCACCGGATATAGAGTTCAACACAATTTAGCCAGGGGGCCAGCTAAAGGGGGCATTCGTTATCATCCGGATGTTGATCTTGACGAAGTAAAGGCCTTGGCTATGTGGATGACCTGGAAGAGCGCGGTCGTGAATATCCCTTATGGCGGCGCTAAAGGGGGAATTCAATGTGATCCCATGAAAATGTCTAAGTGGGAATTAGAAAATATGACGCGCCGCTTTACCTGGGAAATAGCCATGATTATAGGTCCCGAACAGGATATCCCCGCTCCTGATGTTTACACCAACCCGCAAATCATGGCCTGGATTATGGACACTTATAGCATCTTAAAAGGATATTCTGTCCCGGGCGTGGTCACAGGCAAACCGTTGGAACTTGGTGGTTCGCTTGGCCGCCACGAAGCAACCGGCAAAGGGGTCTTCATTACAGCGCAGGAGGCCGCCTCCCTTTTAAACATTCCCTTACCTGGCGCAAAGGTTGTCGTTCAAGGGTGCGGGAACGTGGGGGGGATAGCGGCTAAGTATTTTGATAAAGCAGGGGCCAAAGTGATAGCTATAAGTGATTACCGAGGGGGAATTTATAACCCTCAGGGATTGAATATTTCATCGGCTATAGATTTCCAGAAAAAATTAATCTCTGACGAGTATAAGGAAGGGGAAAAAATTTCTAACGAAGAACTCTTGCATTTAGAATGCGAAATTCTTGTACCGGCGGCCTTAGAGAATCAGATTACGGAAAAAAATGCTCCGAATATAAAAGCCAAGGTCATCGTCGAAGGAGCTAACGGCCCAACTACTACTGAAGCAGATGAAATCCTTTATGACCGGGGTATCTTTGTCGTTCCTGATATCTTAGCCAATGCGGGCGGTGTAACCGTTTCCTATTTTGAATGGGTGCAGAATTTACAGGAATTACTTTGGAGCGAAGAGGAAGTTTCGGAACGTTTAACCCGCATAATGAAGAGAGCCTTTGCCGAAGTCTTAGATATCTCCCAAAAAAGAAAAGTGAATATGCGCACGGCTGCGCTTATGCTGGCTATTGGTCGGGTGGCTGAGGCCACTAAATTGCGCGGCATATATCCATAAACTTACCTTACTCCATCTCGGCCCTTTAATAGGTTTTATCTCCCAAAGCTGAGCTTTTGACCAGCCCTGGGAGACTTAACCAATTTTTTACATAGGTTCAAGACCCAAAAGGCGAGCTGGATTTTTCCTAGTCATCCAATTAATCTCTTCCTCAGTGATCCCTTTTTTCTTCAAAGCTAAGATGAACTCTTTCATCCCATCCGCTGGCGTAGGGTTTAAATATTGGCCAAGATCAGTAACCATGATGCTACGATCAGCACCTGCAGCTTTGATCGCTTGCGCGAACATCTCCAAAGAAACGTGCCGCCAATTTCTCATCCATCCTAAATGAGCATTAGGCCCCATTAGGTAGGAAAGATAAGCGTGCTCGATAAAAGCACCCATTTCCACGCAGCGCTTTATATCGTCGAGAGACATTTCTCCTGGTGACTGCAAGGCATGGGTTATCAAAATTTTTCTAACCCCTTCCTCTTTGGCGGCTTTTACCGCAGCCAATGCCTCTTGGGGAGAGATATGACCGGTGGCAAAGATTATATCTGCTTTGGCTATGGACTTCAATATTTTGCGCAACTCGGGAATTACGGCTCCTGAACTGTCAATGATCCTTATTCCTCCCGCATCCGGCTTTTTAGCAAAAAATGATTTATGGTGGGCCGCATCATGGGTGCATAACCAAACAATTTTAGCACAACCGCCAGTGAATTTGAGCATGGTATCTACGGCGGCCGGATTAATTCCGCCCACCGGATAATTCAAAGTGACGCCTCCAAAAACTTCGATTCCCGGTACAACCTGCCTCACTAAATAAGCCCGATCATTGGTGATAAATTCATGATTCTTGATCACGATGGCCCGCATTCCCATTTCCCTTGCCTTGAGAGCCAATTCAATATCATGGACACACCGGGAGGACACATCAGGAGCTGAATGTACATGCATATCTATTGTACCTACTAAAGGGTTCTCTGCAATTAAAACGGGCATCTGTGCCATGGCTTTTTGGGCTAAAGCGGCTGTTCCAACCACTCCAGCCACTTCTAAAAACCTTCGCCGACTTATCCCTCTTCCTTCTTCGTCCTTAATTCTTTTTTCCATGATCTGCCCTCCTTTTGTTAATGTAATTTAGGATTTTTTTCTTTAAGGGGGTAAAATTGCTATAATCGCCAAGTCCGAATTGGATAGCGAGTGCCGTCCCTATTCCCTTCGCCCACAAAAAAATATCCATTTTAGACAAAAACTATAGTTTAACTTATTATCAGTATAGTCATTATTAATAAATCGCTCGATTTAATGCAAGGGGAAAATTTATTGGCCCTGATTTATATAAGGGTAAAAAATCTGATTTTCCTCCGCAACCTCTGCATCTCTTTTCTGCGGATCTTTTCCCGGCGAAAGAAAGGCTAAATCTCAGAAATTTCTAAGAGACTTTGCAAAAATCTTCTTAAATAAATTTAGAGGTGGACTTTTCTTTATGAGTTACTGAAATTGAGGTAAGGGACAAGCCCTTACTTTACATTTAATTAGGAGGTATTTTCCGTAGGGTAAGCCCTGGTGGCTTACCGCCTAACCCACGGGGCGGTCTCTGGTCAGTGGCTCTCCCGGACTGGTATGGAGTTTAATCTTTCCTTTTTCAGATCTCTCCTAAAAAAACCTCGGCAAAAGTCCATCAGAAAGCAATTACGCCATTCCTGCGAAGACGGGAATGCAGTATTTTCAAGCCATTTTTGGACTCCCGCTTACTCGGGAGTGAAAGAAAAGTCGGTTTTTCAGAGTCTTTCCAAAAATTATTGACAATCAAATCATGATATATTATTTAGAAAACACTATTTAAAACGCCATTTGAAAAGTAGGACAAAAAAATTTAAGCCCATATAGCAAATTTAAATTATTTTTTTGATTTTATTAATGGGAGCATAAAATAAACGCCATCTTAAGGCGTGGTTCGGCAAGCCCCAAGGGCTTGCCCTACGAGAAATAAAAAAATCTCAAACGTAGGGCAAGGGCTTGTCCCTTGCCGCATTTGGCTTTATTTCTTATGTGGAATTACGATACAGTTTCATTATAGAAAGTCGATAAGACCAGAAAATGAAAGAAGGTAAGGGTGATAACTACAAATATTTAATTACTCCGATTAATAAGATGAAGGGTTTTATCGAAAAGACAGCTATTGGTGCACCCATTTAAGGCGAATATTTTTAAGCCTGGCAAGATCAGAAAATTTTATTGGTCACATAATTAAAAGAACTGCTAAGGCTTTGGCCGCGCTTTTTTAAACCTCGGCAGGGCGAAAAAAGATGCGTGATTTCCCTTCCGCCCAAGGCGGAATCACTTTCAGTCCCGGTGGGACTTCATTCCAGCTCCTCAGGGACTCGCTTCCATTACTCAGCAATAAACATCGTCCAGATAAACTAAAAAAGCGAAAAGTGAATAAATTCAACAAAGTCCCCAGTTTAATTATTTTGGCTTTTTTAATTGTCTACCCTTCTTTAGCCCTGGCCATTTCTTCTATTAATCTTCCTTTAGATCACTGGGCGTATGAGGCGCTTGATAGCCTTGAAGGGTATGGATTGATCGAGAGCGGCTTGTCTTCTACCCGCCCCTACGCTCGCTTAGAAGCTGCCCGTTTGGTTTGGGAGGCAGAAAAAAATTGGGCAGATACCCGGCAAAAAGCGAATTTTAAAGAAATTGAGTTAGTTTCTTCTCTTCTCTCTCGTTTAAAAAAAGAATTCAAGCCTGAGCTTGTTGACTTAAGGTCCATCGAAGGTGTCCCAGTATCCACTTATTTAAAGCCAGTGGACGAATTAATTTTAAAATATCAGTACCAATCAGATAATCCCATAATTCGTCCGCAAAATGCTGCACCTTCGACCCATACAATATACCCCCTTTATAATCAGGATGGCCTTGTTTATCAAAAAGGACATAATTTTGATGCCCAGTTGCAGGGAGAAGGACGATTCTGGAATCATTTTTCCATTTATTATCGTCCCCAATTTACTTCCATGGAAAGCCAGCAGGCGCTCTTTCATCTGGAAAAAGGCTATTTAAAATTTGAACTTTTTAATCTTGAGCTGGAGGTGGGACGAGATTCAATGTGGTGGGGGCCTAGTAAACACGGGGCTTTGATCATTTCCAATAATGCCCGCCCTTTTGATATGATAAAATTTTCTAATCAAAAACCTTTTTCCATTCCGCTTGTTGGCCTTTTCAAGTTTAATCTCTTTTTTTCTCGCCTCGATTATAAAGAACCATACATTGCTGAACCACTCATCTATGGCTTAAGACTGCATTTAAAGCCCCATCCAATATTTGAAATAGGGATTTCCCATATGGCTATATTTGAAGGAGAAGGTCGAAAGGCTTTAAGTTTTAAAGATTACCTTGATATTTTATATGGGAATGCAAACCGAGAATATACTAAACTCGATAGCAATCAGCAAATAGCTATTGATTTTTCCTTACGATGGCCAAACTTTTACAAAGTCTTGCCCATAGCTCGTTCACTGAAACTTTACGGTGAGTATGGAGCTGAAGATACCGGATTTCTTCCTGATCGACGGGCCTTATTATTAGGTTTGGTTTTTTATGATATCTTTCTTTTGGGTAGGGTAGATCTTTTATTAGAATATACCGATACATCACCCGCGAGCGTTCCTGCAGCTTGGTATACCCATTCTTTTTATCCTCCCATTTATCATGAGCGCATCTTTGGCCACCATGCCGGCAGTAATGCAAAAGATTTATTTATTCGTCTTCAGGCTTTTGTTTCTCCAGAAATTAAATTGGGCATCGACTTTGATTATGAATTTAAAGGGAAATGGTTTCCAGAAAAGACATATACTTATCAATTAGGCTTAGACCTGGAATACCTTTTTAAAAATAATGTTCGTCTAAAAGGAAGATACGTGGGGCAAAAATTCGTTGACCCAGCCGGGATTGCCGGCGGAGATAATACCAGCCATCTTTTCGGCCTCGAAATTCGCTTCAAATTTTAGCAATTTATTATTGTCTATTTTTAAATCTCTGCCAAATGAACTATAGAGACATGAGCAATAAAATAGGCCAGATAAACTGAAAAGACCAGAAAAACCATATAAACCAGAAAGACCGGGCTCTTGACTTATCTCCTCTGGCAAGGCTGCTGAATTGGCCGGCATGTCAAGAGCAGAATTCCTTGAAGCCTATGGGCGATATCGAGTGAGTATCTTTAATTATCCACCAGAAGAGTTAGAAAATGAGATAAAAAAGGATTTAGAAACAGCATGAAAGGCCAGTAATAAATGAAGATCATTTCTAATACATCTCCACTAATCGGTCTGTCTTAAATAGACTGTCTTTTGTTCTAAGAGAAATTGCCTTAGAAGCTTTAATTTCTCCTTTGGTTTATAGAGCGCTAATTGGAAAGGTCGGAATCGAGTCAGAGCGCATTGAAAAATCACTCAAGGATTTCATCCCCGTTATCAACCTAAATCTTTCAGATTTATTACTCGGAGCAATTAAATATTTACACCTTTTCCCTCACCCTTCCCCCGTGGTCGGGTGTCAGTATGACAGTGTCGGAACGACAATCGTACCGATTCGTTCCGACTCTTATCGACTCTCCCCATGCTTGGGGAGAGGGTTAGGGTGAGGGGTTGAAAACGGCAGATGTCATCTATTTAATGCTCCCATTA